>NZ_JAYJLH010000003.1:0-367782 GCF_051948695.1 Halopseudomonas sp. Lyrl_26 | reverse complement strand
CTCCCTGCTGATCGCCGAGATCGGCAAGGGTTACAGCCACATCCTGGCCCCGGCCAGCACCAACGGCAAGAACTACCTGCCGCGCGTGGCTGCCCTGCTGGACGTTGACCAGATCTCCGAAATCATCAGCGTCGAGAGCCCGGACACCTTCAAGCGTCCGATCTATGCCGGTAACGCCATCGCCACCGTCAAGTCCGACGCCGCGGTGAAGGTGATCACCGTACGTGCCACCGGCTTTGACGCCGTGGCTGCCGAAGGTGGCAGCGCCGCCATCGAAGCCGTTGCCTCGGCCCAGGACGCCGGCATCTCCGCCTTTGTTGGCGAAGAACTGGCCAAGTCCGACCGCCCCGAACTGGCCGGTGCCAAGGTGGTGGTCTCCGGTGGTCGCGGCATGCAGAACGGCGACAACTTCCAGCTGCTGTACAGCCTGGCCGACAAGCTGGGGGCTGCCGTGGGCGCCTCCCGCGCCGCGGTGGATGCCGGCTTCGTGCCGAACGACATGCAGGTCGGTCAGACCGGCAAGATCGTTGCACCGCAGCTGTACATCGCTGTGGGCATCTCCGGTGCCATCCAGCACCTGGCTGGCATGAAGGACTCCAAGGTGATCGTGGCGATCAACAAGGACGAGGAAGCGCCGATCTTCCAGGTTGCCGACTACGGCCTGGTCGCCGACCTGTTCGAGGCGGTACCGGAGCTGACTGGCAAGCTGTAAGCCTGCGGTTCGCTGCAAGCGCCAAGCAGAACCCCCGGTTCTCTCAAGCCGGGGGTTCTGCTTTTTGGGGTTGCTGGCTTCGCCCTATACAGGCCCGCCCGATCACCCAACCCGACCTGCCTTCATCACCACCTCCCATACCCCGCCCCTGCGCTTGCCGCCTGCCGCCCCTGCACCGTACAGTGAGACCTCCGACACCCCTTCAGTCACGAGGTGCCCATGTCATCATTCAGCTTTGCCACTACCGCCCGGATCCTCTGTGAAACCGGCGCTGCCAGCCGCCTGGCCCAGCTCTGCCGCGAGCGGGACGCGCAGCGGGTGCTGATAGTGACCGACCCCGGCATTACCCGGCTGGGGCTGCTGAATGATGCCCTGCCCGACTTCGTCGACCACGGCATGTATGTCGAGGTATTCGATCAGGTGCTGGCCGATCCGCCCGAGGAAGTGGTGCTGGCCGCGGTGCGTCAGGCCCGGGAGATGAACGCCCAGCTGGTGATCGGCTTCGGCGGCGGCAGCTCGATGGACGTGGCCAAGCTGGTCGCCCTGCTCGCCCATCCCCACGCCCACCAGAGTCTGGCCGAGATCTACGGCGTGGACCAGGCCCGCGGCCAGCGGCTGCCGTTGATCCAGGTGCCGACCACCGCCGGCACCGGCTCGGAGGTGACCCAGATCGCCATCATCACCACCGGCGAGACCACCAAGAGCGGCGTGGTGTCCCCCCTGCTGTTGCCGGATCTGGCGGTGCTGGACGCCGAGCTGACCCTGGGACTGCCACCGGCGGTGACCGCCGCGACCGGCATTGACGCCATGGTGCATGCCATCGAGGCCTATACCAGCAAACTGAAGAAGAACCCGCTGTCGGACATGCTGGCCCGGGAGGCACTGCGGCTGCTGGCCGGCAACCTGGACGAGGCGGTACATAACGGCAGCAATCTGCAGGCCCGCCAGGCCATGCTGCTGGGTTCGCTGCTGGCCGGTCAGGCCTTTGCCAATGCCCCGGTGGCGGCGGTGCATGCCCTGGCCTACCCGCTGGGCGGGCACTTCCATATTCCCCATGGCCTGTCCAACGCCCTGGTACTGCCCAGCGTGGTGGCCTTCAATGCTCCGGCGGCCGAATCCCTGTATGCCGAACTGGCGCCGCTGCTGGTGCCCGACTGCCAGCCCGGCGACGCCGCCAGCCTGACCGATCAGCTGATCACTGCCCTGTCCCAGCTCAGCCCGCGCTGCAACCTGCCCAGCCGCCTGCGCGATGCCGGTGTACCTGAGGACAGCCTGGAAATGCTGGCCAGAGACGCCATGCTGCAGCAGCGCCTGCTGGTGAACAACCCGCGGGAGGTGACGGAGGCGGATGCGCTGGCGATCTATCGCCAGGCGTATTGAGTAGATTTGCCGGAGCGCTTCGCCGGCAATCGCCGCGAGGGCGCGGCTCCCACACAAACCCCGATCCGTAGGAGCGCCGCCCTCGGCGCGATGGCCCGCCCAGCGGGCCCAGGGAACAACCCGGAAAAGCCAGAGATATTCAGCATGACCACCCACCCCCAACGCACCGACTACCCCTACCTGCATCCCATCACCACCCGCTGGCATGACAACGACATCTACGGGCATATCAACAACGTCACCTACTACGCCTACTTCGACAGTGCGGTGAACAGCTATCTGATTGCCGAGGGCGGTCTGGATATCCATCAGGGTGAGCAGGTAGCCTTCGTGGTCAGCTCCGGCTGCGACTACTTCGCACCCATCGCCTTCCCCGATGCCATCGAGGTGGGGGTGCGGGTAGCGAAGCTGGGCAACAGCTCGGTGCATTACGAGCTGGCGGTATTCAAGGTGGGGACGGCCGAAGCCTGTGCGGCGGGGCGCTTCGTGCACGTGTTCGTCGAGCGCGCCAGCAACCGCTCCTGCCCCATCCCGGAGCGTATCCGGTCGGCGCTGGAGCGGTTGCGGGTCAGCTGATCACTCGAAGGGACGCTCGGCCCACCAGGGATAGAAGTCCGGGCGATCCTGACTCGGGCGCAGCTTGAACTCGGGGGCGCGTTTTTCCAGGAAGGAGCGCACACCCTCTTTCGCGTCCTCGGATTCGCCCATGAAGGCAATCGCCCGGGAGTCGATCTTGTGCGCTTCCATCGGGTGGTCGGCACCGAGCATGCGCCAGATCATCTGCCGGTTGAGCAGGGCGGACATGGGCGCGGTGTTGTCAGCGATCTCGCGGGCCAGGGCATAGGCTGCGGGCATCAGCTCGTCGGGCTCGTGGATGCTGCGGATCAGACCGCCCTTGAGCGCTTCCTCGGCGCCGAATACGCGGCCGGTATAGGCCCATTCCAGCGCCTGTTGCGGACCCACCAGACGGGGCAGGAACCAGCTGGAGCAGGCTTCCATGGTGATTCCCCGGCGGGCGAACACGAAGCCGAACTTCGCGTTGGTCGAGGCCAGGCGAATGTCCATCGGCAGGGTCATGGTCACGCCCACGCCCACCGCTGCGCCGTTGAAGGCACCGATCACCGGCTTGGTGCACTCGTAGATGCGCAGCGACACGGTACCACCGCCATCACGCAGGTCAGCGCCCTCGGGCTGGTCGGTACGGGTGTGGCGGTTGAAGGTATCCCCGCCCTTCTCCAGGTCGGCACCGGCGCAGAAGGCCCGGCCGGCACCGGTAACGATGATGACGCGCACCGCATCGTCGGCGTCGGCGGCGTCGAAGGCGGCAATCAGCTCACGGCGCATGGGGCCGTTGAAGGCATTCATGCGCTCCGGGCGGTTGAGGGTCAGGGTCAGGATGCCGTCCTGCACCTGATAGTCGAGAGTTTCGAATTGCATGGTGACTCCACAGCGGGTTGTTCCGGATGAGAGTCAGTGTAGGCAGGGGCGCCGGTGGCGACCATTACTCTTGGCGGTTGCTATGGAAGGTCATAGGCGGGGCAGATAAGTCTGCCGGGGGATGGCATGGTGGACGAGCTGGTGCTCGTCCTTCCCGGGAAGCACAAGAGGCTCGCCCAGCCTGGGAACGTCGAGCACCAGCTCGATGAGCGGAGTCCGACAGCTGCATTAGCGCATCCGGCACGCTCGCAGGTACGAGTGATGCTCACCCCCCCGGGAAGGCGTAGCGCAGGTGCGCTACCCCCCAGCAGCAACACGATGCGACTAGTCGACCCGCTCGAACTTCAGATCCCACACCCCGTGGCCCAGCCGCTCGCCACGCTTCTCGAACTTGGTGATCGGCCGCTCTTCCGGGCGGGGAATGTAGGTGCCATCAGCGGCCTCGTTGCGGTAACCCGGCGCGGCGTTCATTACCTCGAGCATGTGCTCGGCGTAATGCGCCCAGTCGGTGGCCATGTGCAGCACACCGCCGACCTTCAGCTTGCGTCGCACCAGCTCGGCAAAGGCCGGCTGCACAATGCGCCGCTTGTGGTGCTTCTTCTTGTGCCAGGGGTCGGGGAAGAACAGCAGTACCCGGTCCAGACTGGCATCGGGAATGGCCCGGTTGAGCACCTCGATGGCGTCGCAATCGTAGACCCGCACATTGCTCAGGCCGTTGTTCAGCAGGCCATTGAGCAGGGCGCCGACACCCGGGCGGTGCACCTCGATACCGATGAAATCCTGCTCCGGCGCCGCCTGGGCCATCTCCAGCAGGGAATGGCCCATGCCGAAACCGATTTCCAGGGTGCGCGGCGCCTGCCGGCCAAAAACTGCATCCAGATCCAGCAGTCCCTGCTCCAGGCTCAGGCCGAACAGCGGCCAGCCCTTTTCCACACCCCGTTGCTGGCCTTCGGTCATGCGCCCGGCGCGCATCACGAAGCTGCGGATGGTGCGGCGCGGCTGGCCGTCGGTCGGCTGCTGCGGGTTCTCGTTCACGTCACTCATTTCCGACAAAGGTACCTTCCCAGGGTGAAGAGGCGGCGGCATACAGCCGACGCGGCATGCGGCCGGCCAGATAGGCGCCACGGCCAGCCAGTACCGCATGTTTCATGGCTTCGGCCATCAGCACCGGCTTCTGCGCGGCGGCGATGGCGGTGTTCATCAGCACTCCGGCGCAACCCAGCTCCATGGCGATGGCCGCATCGGAGGCGGTACCGACCCCGGCGTCGACCAGAATCGGCACGGTGGCCTCTTCCAGGATGATACGCAGGTTGTAGGGATTGCAGATGCCCAGACCCGAGCCGATCAGGCCGGCCAGCGGCATTACCGCGACGCAGCCGATCTCAGCCAGCTGGCGGGCAATGATGGGGTCGTCACTGGTATAGACCATGACATCGAACCCTTCCCTGACCAGCACTTCGGCGGCCTTGATGGTTTCCACCACGTTGGGGAACAGGGTCTTCTGGTCGGCCAGCACTTCCAGCTTGACCAGATTGCGCCCGTCCAGCAGCTCGCGGGCCAGGCGGCAGGTGCGCACGGCATCCTCGGCGGTGAAGCAGCCGGCGGTGTTGGGCAGAATGGTGTAGCGGTCCGGCGGAATCACATCCAGCAGGTTGGGCTCGCCGGGGTTCTGACCGATGTTGGTGCGGCGGATGGCTACGGTCACTATCTCTGCACCGGAAGCCTCGATGGCTTGCCGGGTTTCTTCCATGTCCTTGTACTTGCCGGTTCCCACCAACAGACGGGAACGGTAACGCACGCCTGCAATCTCGAGGGCGTCTTCTTGTATCTCTGTCATGGTCTTCTCCGCAGGGCCAGAGAGGGGCTGCGTCTGATGCGCTAGCCGCCGCCTATGGCGTGGACGATTTCGACTCGGTCACCGTCATTCAGACGCGTGTCGGCATACTGGCTACGCGGCACAATCTCCAGATTCAGCTCGATGGCCAGTCGCTTGCCGGTCAATCCCAGGCGCTCGACCAGATCGGCCACGCTGATGGAGGAATCGAGGGGATGGGCTTCGCCATTCAGTTGGATCTGCATGGGACAACTCAATGAAGGGTGAATCGGCCGGTAATGATAGCCCGAAATGGGCCTGGCTGACTATTTTCGCCCTAGCCTTTCAGTCGCCAGGCTGCCACGCCGAAGCAGATCCAGCCCAGCAGAAAGCACACCCCACCCATGGGCGTGACCATGCCCACGCGCCAGCCCAACAGGGTCAGGGTATACAGGCTGCCGGAAAACAGCAGCATGCCCAGGGCGAACAGGCCGCCGGAAACCTTGAACAGCCGACTGCCGGGCTGGCGAAGCAGCAACAGGCCGACACCGATCAGCGCTGCGGTATGCCACAGCTGGTACTGCACCCCGGTCTGGAATACCGCCAGCATGCGCTCGGGCAACCGCGCGCGCAGGGCATGGGCGGCAAAGGCACCCAGCGCCACCCCGGAAAAACCGCTGATTGCGGCCAGCAGCAGAAAGATCCTTGCCATCAATTCATCCCCCGGATGTTTATACTAGCCCCGATTCTAACCCGACCTGATGGTGGACCGGCGCGTGAAGACAATCGTCCGCAAGACATTCAAGTGGTTGCTGATCCTCATCCTGCTCAGCCTGCTGCCGATCCTCGTGCTGCGCTGGGTGCCGGTGCCCGGCTCCATGCTGATGGTCGAGCGCTGGCTGGAGGCGCGGGGTAACGAGGACTTCGAACTGCGCCACAACTGGATTGCCTACCGGCAGATACCGGACAACATCAAGATGGCGGTGATTGCCGCCGAGGACCAGCGCTTTGCCCAGCACCATGGCTTCGACCTGAAGGCCATCCGCGCCGCCATGCAGCACAACCAGCGCGGCGGCAGTCTGCGCGGCGCCAGCACCCTGAGCCAGCAGCTGGCCAAGAACCTGTTCCTCTGGTCCGGGCGCAGCTGGCCACGCAAGGGGCTGGAGGCCTGGTTCACCCTGGCCATGGAGACGCTCTGGCCCAAGCAGCGGATCCTCGAAGTATACCTGAACATCGTCGAGTGGGACGACGGCGTGTTCGGCATCGATGCTGCGGCGCGGCACCACTTCGGTGTACCGCCGGGCATGCTCTCCGACCAGCAGGCCGCCCAGCTGGCAGCAGTTCTGCCCAATCCGCGACGCTGGAGCGCCGCCAACCCGCCACCCCATGCGCTGCAACGCAGCCAGTGGATCCGTCAGCAGAGCCGACAACTGGGCGGAGCGCATTATCTGCGGCAGATGGAGAAAGGCGGAGAGTGGCCGCAGTGGCTACGGCTGAAGTACTGGCAAGACAAGGTAGCGGAATAGCTGGGGTTGGCGAGCCCCGCTCGCCGACGGAGTGGCCCGCTGGCGTAGTGCAGAAACGGCGGGGCCGCTGAATCAGCGGCCCCGTGCATGCCTTAAGCGGCTTTTTTCGCAGCCTTTTTCAGGGCCTTGATTTTCTTCTCTTGCTTCTCGACCTTGGCTTCGCGGGCCTTGATCTCCTGCTTGATGGATTTGACCTTCTTGTCAACTTTCTTGTCGGCTACTTTAGCTTTCTTGGACATTATTCTGTCTCCTTGAGAATTCCCGGCTGTTCAGTCGCTTCATGCTTCTTGATGAACTTGCGAATGAACTGCCTGATTTCGCGAGCAGCGGTCGTATCCAGCTGTTCGCACAACTCCACGAACTGCTCACGCTCTGCACTGCTGATACGAATCAGCAACTGACTGTCTTTCTTGTTGGATTTCACTTTTCTGGGTTTATCTGACATGGGCGCGCTCACACAAAAAAATGTTATCTCAGCAAGTAAGATATCTACAATGTATATACATTATATTGTCAGATATATCGGAGCTGATGACCTCAGGCTTCACCCGTCAGCCAGTCCCGCAGCTCGCTGGGCAGCAGGCCGGTCCAGCGCCGCAGGGAGCGACGGAAATTGGCCCGGTCGGTGAAGTTGAGATAGTCGGCCACCTGGTCGCTGGAGTAGCCACGGCTCTGGTACAGCTCCATGGCCATGCTCGCGCGGGCCTGGTCCAGTTGCTCCTGAAAGCCGGTGCCGTGCTTGTACAGCTTGCGCTTGAGGGTCGCCGGGCTCATATGGAAGTCCTCAGCCACCGCCTCCAGTCGCAACGGCTGGCGTAAACGCTCGCGCAGGTAATCATGCAGGCTGTTAAGCAGGCTCTGCGGGGCGGGCAGCTGCGCCAGCATGGCCACGCCCTGCTGTTCGGCAACCTGGCCGGCGGTGGCCGAAGCGCCCGGCCAGGGGCGATGCAGATAATCCCGGGGCAGGCACATCTGGTTCAGCGGGCTGGCAAAGCGCAGTTGCTCACCCAGATGCACCCAGTACTGTTCGCTGTAGCGCGGCCGGGCATGACTCAGGTGGAACACCCAGGGCAGACGCTGGCCGGATAACCACTGGCTCATGCCGGTGACCGCCGCCATGCCCGCCTCGATCAGGAATACCCGCTGGCTGCCTGCTCCGAAGCTGTCGCCCCAGTCCAGCCAGACATGCTGCTCATCCAGCCGCAGGCGCAACCGCAGCAGCGGCCACAGCAGGGTCTGCAGGCGCACCAGCCGCTCCAGCGCCTCCTGCAGATTGGCGGCATGACTCAGGGCATGGCTGGCCGCTCCGTAATGGCCAGGCAACCACTGCTGGCCCAGCAGGAAGCTGGTGTCGTCGGCCGGCATCTGCTGCTGCACATTGCCGATCAGCCGCAGGAACTGCTGCGGTGCAATTCGCTGATGGCCGGTGAGAATGTCCTCATGGAACAGTCCGGTGCCCTGCAGCAGCCGGTGGATGTTCACCCCCCGGGCCAGCGCCAGATCAATCAGACCCGCGGGTTGGTAATGCGCCGGAATGAAGCGCGAATCGCACTCCAGCCAGCTGTCCGACAGCTGCCTAGGCATGCTGCACCATCAGACTCTGCCGGGCACGGGCCAGACCGATATGCAGCCGCTCCAGCAGGGTTTCCGTATCCTCGTCCCGGGCCATCAGTGCCATCACGCTGGCAGACAGCTCGATACGCTCCCCGTGGCGGCTGCTCTTGTAGGCCAGGCTCCGCACCGCATCGCGCAGCTCTCCCGCCAGCACCTGTGCCTGACGCTCGCCGGTATGCGGCAGTATCACCACGAACCTGTCACCCGCCAGACGGCACAGCAGATCATGCTGACGCAGATTGAGCAGCAGCAGCTGGGTCAGCACCTGCAGCAGCCGATCCCCTTCGGCATGCCCGTATTCACGGTTGATACGGCTGAAGGAATCCATGTCCAGCATGATCAACGATACCGGCTGACGGTTTTCCGCTGCCTCGTTGAGCGCCAGTTGCAACTGCGCTCGCAGGTAGTTGGCGTCGCCCAGCGGAGTGACCTTGTCGAACTGACGATGCTCGCGGAACAGCCGCTCGCGGTTGCGCATCTGCTCGTTGATCGCCAGTTGCTCCCGGTGCCAGTGGAAGATGCCCAGGGTCATCAGCACGAAGCCCACCGGCATGGGCCCGGACTCCAGCCAGCCGTCCCAGCTCACCGCATCGGGCAGAGCGATGAACTCGTCCACGGTATCCATGAACAGACTGAAGAACAGGCAGCCCAGCCCGAAGAACAGCAGGTTGGTGACAAAACCCGCCGGGCGACTCTTGAGCAGCAGGCCGATCCACACCAGCAGCAATACCGCCGAGCCGCCCTCACCGGCGATATCCAGCCAGTCCCACAGCGCCACCGGCTTGATTTCACCCGCCATGAGATGCAGCAGCAAGCCGGTATTGGCCGCCACCAGCAGGCCGACCAGCTTGAAACGATGCATGCTCAGCATGGATGTCATTCGGCTTTCCTCCTTTATCTGCCCGCCAGCTAACCAGCAGTTGATGACAATCCGGTTGCAGGGGTGGGGGTCATATCGGCTCAGGGCAGTTACCGGCGGATGGGGCCATGGATTGCCATGTCGCTGCGCTCCTCGCAATGACGTGGAAGTACAAGGTGTCCGCTCCGTGCTGCCGCGCCTGCCGTCATTGCGAGCCCGCAGGGCGCGGCAATCCATAGGGGCAGCATCTGAAAGATCCATCACACAGGGTCAAATCAGCTCAAAATCGGACTTTTCCCATCCAGATAGGGGCTTTTAACGCCCGTTAGCCCCAACATGGTCACAGAACTGACATCTGTCCTGCCTAACCTGCACTCCCAGGACGGCCCCGCAGAGACCGCATTTATCCAGGGAGAACCACCATGTCCGTGCAACACGCCCCGATCCGGAGCCCCGGGCTCCGCCTCAGCGCACTGGCGCTGGCCATTACCGCAAGCGCCTCACTGCAGGCGCAGCAAGCACAGCCCGAAGTGGTCGACGTGATCGGCCAGGCCGCACAACTCGAGCAGGCGCTGGATGATCAGCGCCGCGCCAACACCATCAAGAGCGTGGTGCACGCCGATGCCATCGGTCAGTTGCCGGACGACAACGCCGCCGAGGCCCTGCAGCGCATTCCCGGCCTGTCGGTCGAGCGCGACCAGGGCGAAGGCCGCTTTGTGCGGGTCCGCGGACTGGGCTCGGATCTGAACAGCGTGACCATCAACGGTACCCTGGTGCCGGCCCCCGAGGATGACCGCCGGGCGGTGGCCATGGACGTACTGCCCAGCGAACTGGTGCAGTCGCTGTCAGTGGTCAAGACCCTGACCCCGGACATGGACGCCAACTCCCTGGGCGGCACCATCGAGGTGGAAAGCCTGTCGGCCTTCGACCATGACGGCCTGTTCTACAGCCTCAGCGCCGAAGGCAGCCACGACGAGAATACCGGCAAGGAAAGCCCCAAGCTGTCCGGTGCTTTCAGCAACCGCTTCAGCATCGGCGACGGCGTGGACAACTTCGGCATCGCCACCGCCTTCAGCTGGCAGGAACGCAAGTTCGGCTCGGACAACGTCGAGACCGGCGGTGCCTGGGATTTCGATGACGACAACCGGCTGGAGGAAGTGGAGCAGCGCCGCTACGACATCACCCGGGAGCGTACCGGCCTGGGTCTGAACCTGGACTACCGTCCGGACGAACACAGCGAGGTCTGGTTCCGCAGTCTGTACAGCCGCTACAAGGATGATGAGATCCGTCAGGCCCTGGTGACCGAGTTCGCCGACCCGCAACTGCCCGGTGAGCTGGGCGATGCCGAGGCGGTGCGTGAACTCAAGGCCCGGGAAGAAACCCAGAAGGTCATGAGCTTCGTGTTCGGTGGCAAGCGCCAGCTCGACGACTGGAGCATCAGCGCCCAGGCCGGTTACAGCAAGGCCGGTGAGGACAGCCCCGGCGGCATCGGCAACGCCGCCTTCGAGTCCGACGACGACTTCACCGACGTCGGTTACGGCAGCACCCGCAAGCCGCGCATCCGCGCCGACCAGGCCCTATACGACGCCAACAACTTCAGCCTGACCGAGGTCGAGTGGGAAAAGCAGGACACCACCGATACCGAGAAGAACATCAAGCTCGACCTGACCCGCGACTTCCAGTTCAGCGGTCTGCCCTCGCAGCTGGCCTTCGGCGGCAAGCTCAGCCGCCGGGAGAAGGACAACGATCTGGACGTCTGGGTCTACGAGGACTTCGACGAGCTGGGCTTTACCGATCAGCAACTGAACCTGTCGCAGTTCAGCCGGGGCACCACCGACTACGGTCTGAGCCGCTTCGGCCCGCGCATTTCCGACAGCGCGGTGAAGAACCTGATCAGCGGTCTGGATCGGGCGGACTTCTACGATGAGGAGGAGTCGCGCATCAACGACTTCACCATCGAAGAGAACATCAACGCCGCCTATGTGATGAACACCCTGGACATCGACGACCTGCGCATCATCGCCGGTCTGCGCTACGAGAGCACCCGTCTCAAGGCCCGGGGCACCGGTCTGGATCAGGGCGATTTCGTGACCAACAACACCAGCGAGAAATACGACCACTGGCTGCCCGGCCTGCACACCATCTACCAGCTCAACGACAGCACCCAGATCCGCGCCGCCTGGACCAACAGCGTGGTGCGTCCAACCTTCGGCCAGCTGTTCCCCGGTTTCGTGCTGGATGACGACGAGGCGGAGTTCGGCAACCCCAACCTCAAACCCATGGAGTCGAGCAACTTCGACCTGGGTATCGAGCACTACATGGGCCGTGCCGGTGCGGTGTCCGCCTTCCTGTTCTACAAGGACATCGACCACTTCGTCTACACCGCCGACATCGCCGGTACCGGCGACTATGTGGGCTTCAGCGAGGCGATCACCTCGGTCAACGGCGACAGCGCCAAGGTCTACGGTCTGGAGCTGGCTTACTCGCAGAAGTTCAGCTGGCTGCCCGCCCCATGGAACGGCCTGCTGCTCAATGCCAACACCACCTTCACCAGCTCCGATGCGGATATCGAGCAGTTCGACCCGGATCTGGGTGCCATGCGTAGCCGCAGTATCCGCCTGCCCGGCCAGTCGGATGTCACCGGCAACCTGACCGTCGGCTGGGAGAACGACAAGCTCAGCCTGCGCCTGTCGACCAACTACAAGTCCAACTACCTGGATGAGGTCGGCGACGTGCTCGACTCACGCTACGACTACAAGGTGGACGACCAGCTGTTTGTCGACTTCAGCGCCAGCTACTTCCTGCGCGACAACCTGCAGCTGTTCTTCGAGGCGCAGAACCTGACCGACGAATCCTATTACGTCTACACCGGCAAGCGCCGCTACAACAGCCAGTACGAGGAATACGGCCCCAGCTACAAGCTCGGCCTGACCCTGACCCACTTCTGACCTGCTGCCCGGGCCGCCCCAGCGTGGCCCGGGCACTCTGTACACCTGACTTTACGGACGCACCATGCCCCACGGATTTCGCCTCACCCCACTGGCCGCCCTGGCCCTGACCGGCCTGCTGGCCGCCTGCTCCGCCGACCCCGGCCCGGATGCTGACAGCAGTCCCACCCCTCAAGCCAGCAGTGCAGTCGCCAGCACCCCGCAGCCACCACAGCTACAAGCCTGGACTCCGGCCAGCGCCAGCCGCGCCGAATCCTGGCTGCTGCTGGACCACGACCAGCGCCTGGCCGCCGACGCCGAAGGCATCTGGCTGCTGGATGCCGACGGCCAGCAGCAGGCCCGCCACCCCGGCAACTTCTACACCCTGGATGCCCGCCGCCACGGCGAGCGACTGCTGATCGCCAGCACCCACACCGCCAGCCAGCAACCGACCCTGTTAGTGGCCGATGCGGCCAACCTGCGGGTGCACCAGCAACTGGTACTGCCCGCCAGCGACTACCGCATCGAGAACCTGTGTCTGTATCAGGACGAGTCGGCCAACCTGCACCTGTTCATCATCGGTGAGGAAGGCATGGGCGACCAGTGGCTGGTGGCCAGCCCGGATGGCCTGCTGAACAACGCCGCCCATGTGCGCACCCTGCGCCTGCCGCCGGAAAGCGAACACTGCGCGGTGGATGACCAGCAGCACCTGCTGTACGTCAGCGAGGAAACTGTCGGCATCTGGGCCTACGGTGCCCACCCTGAGGCGGAACAGAGTCGCCAGCCGGTGGACATGGTCACGCCCTTTGGCCAGTTGCAGGAGATGGTCGCCGGGCTGGCGGTGGTTCCCGGTGGCCTGCTGGCACTGGACGCCGACGCCCGCCAGCTGCATGCCTATCAACTGACCGAAGACGGCTGGCACAGCCTGGCGCCGCAGCCGCTGTCCGGCATCATCGAGCCGGAACGCCTGACCGCCCGCAGCCATGACCAGCAGAGCCAACAAGCCCGGCAGATCGACCTGCTGCTGGTCGATGGCGATGACGGCAGTCTGTACCAGACCCGCCTCGACTGGTCGGCCAGCACCCGGCCTGCCGCGACCGGGATACCGGTCGTGCTGCCCAGCGTGCAGACCGATCCGATTCCCAGCCCTGGCGATGCCGCCGATGACCCGGCAATCTGGCTGCACCCGAGCGACCCTGCCCAGTCCCGGGTGCTGGGCACCGACAAGCGCAACGGCCTGGCGGTCTACGACCTGCAGGGCCGCCAGCTGCAATATCTGGCCAGCGGTCGGCCGAACAACGTCGATGTGCGCCACGGCTTCCAGCTCGGCGCGGCGCGGGTGGATCTGGCGGTGGCCAGCAACCGCGACCACAACAGTCTGCAGGTATTTGCCATCGACCCGGCCAGCGGCCAGCTCAGCGAACTGGGCCAGATCGCCACCGAACTGGATGAGATCTACGGTCTGTGCATGGCCCAGAGCAGCAACGGCGTCATCTATGCCATCGCCAACGACAAGGACGGGCGTTTTGTGCAATACCGCCTGGACGGCAGTCAGGGCGAACTGCGCGGCCAGTTGGTACGCGAGTTTGCCGTCGCCACCCAGCCCGAAGGCTGCGTGGTGGATGACCTGCGCCAGCGCCTGTTCATCGGCGAGGAAGGCGAAGCGGTCTGGGCACTGGCTGCCGCTGAGGATGCCTCCACCGAGATGACCCGGGTGATCAGCGTCGGCGGGGCGATCGAGGCCGATATCGAGGGGTTGGCCATCTATCAACATTCCGAGCAGCCCTTGCTGGTGATCTCCAGTCAGGGCAACGACAGCTATGTGCTGGTCGATGCCGAACCGCCCTATCAACTGCGCGGCAACTTCCGCATCGGCCTGAACAGTGCGCTGGGTATTGATGGCGTGTCGGAGACCGACGGACTGGAGGTCACCTCCGCCAATCTCGGCGGGCCGTGGGCCCAGGGCATGCTGATGGTGCAGGACGGCCGCAAGCGCCTGCCCGAAGGCAATCAGAACTACAAATACGTGCCCTGGCAGAGCATTGCCGACGCACTGCAACTGGATTGAGGAAACCACCATGTCCGACACCCCCAATATGTCCCCCTGGACGCTGATCGCCGAAGCCAGTCTGCTGGTCCAACTGGTCATGCTGATCCTGGTACTCGCCTCGCTGACCTCCTGGTTCCTGATCATCCAGCGCAGCAGCCTGATGGGCAGCGCCCGGCGCTCGCTGACACGCTTCGAGCGCAGCTTCTGGTCCGAGGACACCGACCTTGGTCAGATGTACCAGCAACAGCAGGCCGATAGCCCCGGCGTAGAGGGCATCTTCCACGCCGGGTACAGCGAGTTTGCCCACCTGCGCGAGCAGCAGAGTGAGCCGGAAGCGGTGATGGAAGGCGTGCAGCGGGCCATGCGCATCGCCATCGCCCAGGAAGAGGAGCGGCTGGAAAAGCATCTGCCGTTCCTCGCCACGGTCGGCTCGGTCAGCCCCTATATCGGCCTCTTTGGCACCGTGTGGGGCATCATGAACTCCTTTATCGGCCTGTCCCAGACCCAGCAGGCCACCCTGGCGGCGGTGGCCCCGGGCATTGCCGAGGCGCTGATCGCCACCGCCATCGGCCTGTTCGCGGCGATTCCGGCGGTGATCGCCTACAACCGCTTTGCCGCCCGCGCCGAGGGTCTGATCAACCGCTACTACAGCTTCGCCGAACAGTTCTCCGCGCTGCTGCACCGGCGTCTGCACAGCCGGACGGGGCAGTAAGCCATGCGCCCGCAACGCAGAAGGCTGCGGCCCAATTCGGAAATGAACGTGGTGCCCTATATCGACGTGATGCTGGTACTGCTGGTGATCTTCATGGTCACTGCGCCCATGCTCACCCAAGGTGTGCAGATCGAACTGCCCAAGGTCGCCAGCGAAGCCCTGGCCAATGACGATCCTCTCAATATTGTCACCTTGTCCATCGATGATCAGGGCAACTACCACTGGAATGAAGGCGACACGGTCAATACCGAGCAGTACAGCGACAGCAGCAGCTCACTGGAAGAGATGCGCCAGCGCATCTCTTCCCTGGTCGCCGCCCGGCCCGAGACCCAGGTGTTCATCCGTGCCGATCGCCACGCCGATTACGGACTGGTGATCGAAGGCATGGCCGCGCTGCAACAGGGCGGTATCACCCGGCTGGGCCTGATTACCGAGGCACCCTGACGCATGAACGATCTGATCACGACCAGCACCCGCCCACGTCCCTGCCAGCCGCGCAGCTGGCTGCTGCCAATGGTCGCCACCCTGGTCCTGCACACCGCTGCCGCCTGGGGCCTGTACGCCAGTTGGTCACCCGAGCCCCCGGCCGGTCACAGCCAGCCGGTGATGATCACCCAACTGGTCACCCTGCCCGCTCCTGCCCCCGAGCCAGAACCGGTGCCGCCACCGGCAGTGGAGCCGGTGGCCGTGGACCCCGAGCCCGCACCAGCGCAGATCGAGGAGCCGCAGATCGACCACGCCGCCATCGCCCGCAAGCGCCTGGAAGAACAGCAGCAGAAAGAACACAAGGAACGCGAAGCGCAGCAGCGGCTGGCCGAGCAGCGCAGGCAACAGGAGCAGGAACGGGAACGGGAACGGGAACGCCAGCAACAGCTGGCCCGGGAACAGCAGGAGCGCGAACGGGCCGAACAGCAGCGCCAGGCCGCCGAAGCCCAGGCCAGAGCCAATGCCGAAGCCGCCCGACGCGCCGCCGAAGCGGCGGCCATCGCCCAGTACCAGCCGATCAGCAAACAGCCGCCCAGCTACCCGAGACGCGCACTGGATCGCGGTCTGGAAGGCGACTGCACGGTAACCTACACGGTCACCCGGGACGGCCGGGTCAAGAATCCCCAGGTGGTCGAGGGTGCCTGTGACGATCCCCTGTTCGAACGCCCGTCACTGACCGCCGCCCGCAGCTTCCGCTACCAGCCACGGCTGATCGACGGCCAGCCGGTGGACGTGCCCGGCGTCCGCAACACCTTCCGCTACCGCATTCAATAAGGACCGCAGCATGAGACAGGAACACCACCATTACCACGCCGACCTCCAGGCGCTGGACGACCGCTGCCTCAACCCCAGCCAGGCCGCGGACCTGAACAGCATCATCCACCGCAGCCGCCGTCAGGTGCTCAAAGGCGGCCTGGCGCTGGCAGCCATCGGCCTGTTCGGCACCAGCCTGCTCGGCTGCCAGCGCAGCAGCGCCCCGGTGGCCAGTCCACTGCTGGGTTTCAGCGGAGTAGCGGCGCAGACCGCGGCCGACTTCGACCGGGTGCTGGTGGCCGAGGGTTACCGCGCCCAGCCGTTCTTCAGCTGGGGCGATGCGGTATTGGACAGTGCCCCGGTCTGGCTGGAGGACGCCTCCCAGGACTGGCAGGCGCAGCTGTTGCAGGCCGGTGACAACCATGACGGCATGCACTTCTTCCCTTTCGCGCAGGCACCCAATGACCATGGCCTGCTGGTGATCAACCACGAGTACATCAACCCGACCCTGCACACCGACGGCTTCTGCTATACCGACCTGGCCGATGGCCGCCGCCAGCGCCCCGTCGATCAGGTGCGCAAGGAGCAGGCTGCCCACGGGGTCAGCGTGCTGGAGATCCGCCGCAGTGCCGACGGCCAGTGGCAACGGGTGGCCGGCTCGCGCTACCACAGGCGCATCAGCGCCATGACGCCGATGGCCATCAGCGGCCCGTTGCGCGGCGATCGGCGCATGCGCACCGCCAGTGATCCGACCGGCACCCGGGTGCTGGGCACCCTGAACAACTGCTCCATGGGCGTCACCCCCTGGGGCACCTACCTGACCTGCGAAGAGAACTTCCACAACTACTTCGTCAACCGCAACGCCGCCGACCACGCCACCCGCCCGACCCACCAGCGCTACGGCATCGGCAACGGCCAGCGCAGCGCCTACTACGCCTGGGAATCGGTGGACGAGCGCTTCGACGCCACCCCGGATGACAACCAGCCCCACCAGGGCCATGTCAACGAGCCCCACCGCTTCGGCTGGGTGGTGGAAATCGACCCCTTCGACCCGGACAGCACGCCGATCAAACGCACTGCCATGGGCCGTCTCAGCCGGGAGTGTGCGGTGGTGTCGCTCGGCGAGGACGGGCGCATGGCCATCTACTCCGGCGACGACGCCCGGGGCGAGTATGTGTGGAAGTTCGTGCCCGACGGCCGCCACGACCCGGCCAACCCGGCCGCCAGCCGTCAGCTGCTGGACCACGGCACCCTGTACGCCGCCCGTTTCAACGAGGACGGCAGCGGCCAGTGGCTACCGCTGATATGGGGTGAACAGGGCCTGACCCCGGCCAACGGCTTTGCCGATCAGCAGGCGGTACTGCTCAATGCCCGGGGCGCCGCTGACCTGCTCGGTGCCACGCCCATGGATCGCCCGGAATGGGTCGCGGTGCACCCCGACAGCCGCGAGGTCTACATCACCCTGACCAACAACCGCGAACGCGGTGAACGCCTTCCGCTGCACCCGGCCAACCCCAGGGCCAACAATCAGCACGGGCATATAGTGCGCTGGCGCGAGGCCAACGCCGATCCGGCTGCCACTACCTTCGAGTGGGACGTGTTCCTGCTCGCCGGTGACCAGCCCGGAGCCCTGGATGCCGAGGGGCAGCCACTGCCGGATAACCTGATCGGCAATATCCGCGGCGATATCTTCTCCTCCCCGGACGGGCTGGCCTTCGATGGTGCCGGGCGGCTGTGGATCCAGACCGACTCTGACGAGGAGGCCGCACACACGGTCAATACCGGCTGTAACCAGTTGCTCTGCGCCGACCCGCAGAGCCGGGAAGTCCGCCGTTTTCTGGTCGGCCCAAGAGGCGCAGAAATCACCGGCATCACCTGGACTCCGGACTACCGCACCCTGTGGGTCAACATCCAGCACCCCAAACTCAGCTACCCCGCCAGCGACGGCCACAGCCGCCCCCGCTCCACCACGCTGGTCATCACCCATGAGGACGGCAGAGTGATCGGCAGCTGACAGCGCGGACGAGCTGGTGCTCGTACCCACTAGGCCCTGGAGTGCCGAGTTCCACCTCGGCAACCCGGGGTTATAACCAGCACACCCTGTCGAGCCAGATCTCGACACCCCCGGAACGTCGAAGATCACGGGCCGCGACCGGACTCGATGAGCGCCCCAAACCAGACACCAACCACCACCAGACCAAGGAACCACCATGAACCTGCGCACCCTGCTCCCCACCCTGCTGCTGGCCGCCAGCACCCTGACCCCGGCACTCACCCAAGCTGCCGACCCGGTACTGCGCTTTGCCATTCTCGGCGACGCCGAACCCAAGCCCAAAGCCGAATTCCCCGGCCTGGCCGCCGCCGTCGGCCACATCAACCACCTGACTGATACCCTGGATCTGGACTTTGTCATCGGCATCGGCGACATCGCCCACAAGGGCACCGAACTGCAATATCAGGCCGTCACCCCGGTGCTGCAACGCCTGACCCTGCCCTTCTATCCGATCATGGGCAACGAGGAACACGGCTCCACCGTCGAGCGCTACATGCACTACGCCCAACTGTGGAATCAGGACAAGGTCGAACTGGAAGGTCCCAGCTACGTGCTGGAATTCGAGAAACTGGCGCTGGTCATGGCCTCACCGGATGAGGGGAGGGACTTTCATGACGACGGCGTCGCCTGGGTCAAACAGCAGATCCAGCAGCTGCATCCCAAACCGGTACTGCTGGTCGTACATGGCGCCCCCGTCGGCACCTTCCCCGAGGGCGCCGACAAGGGCATCCACCACCCCGGCTTCGCCGAAATCAGCACCCAGCCCAACCTGGTGGCAATGATCAGCGGCGACCTGCACATGGACCTGAACCGCACCGAGCACTCGAAGCAGATCGACGGCGTACACCACCTGCACATCCCGGCACTGGAACGCACCAAGATTCCGGACGAAGACAACCATGTACCCATGTTCCGGGTACTGACGGTGCTGGATGATGATCAAGTGGTGGTGGATACCTATCAGGTGGGACTGGATGGGCCGCTGGAGCGGCATGATTACCGGTTCACGTTGGAGCGATAGGCACACCAGTCATGCGGTGTTATATCGGGAAATCAAACGATAGGTGATCGAAGACAGCCAGCACCTCGCATCGCGAGGTGCTGGCTGTTAGGCATGCCCTCTCAGCGTTACGCTGCCCACCGAACCACTGCCCCCCGCAGATACTCCCCAACCACCACCATCTGCTCGTCCCGGTAATGCATGACGATGGATTCAGGGCCGTAGCTCTGGTCGTCGTGGACCACCAATTCGACCAGGTCGCCCCACAGCAGAGCGGCCTGCAGTTCGGCGGCTTGGTCATTGATCCACAGTTCGCCCATCAGCTTCTGGTAACGCTGCTGCAGCTCGACCCGGTAGCGGGTGCCATCGGCGGCCTGCCATTCCCAGTTGCCCGCCACCTGCGCCGGTACTATCCACAGGTAGAGTGCATCACTCTTGAAGGCGATCTTGCGGTCGGCCTTCCAGTCGCCCATGTCGAAGGCGTGGGAGACGATGCGCGTGCCCGGGCGCAACTCGCTCAGCAGGCGAGGGCGCAGCTCCAGGTTGACGGTGTGCAGCAGGTACATGGTGACCACGGTGGCCGGGCTGAAGTCGACGTCGAACAGGTCATGCTGGATGAACGCAACCTGATGCTCCACGCCCATCTGTTGGGCATAGGTCTCGGCCAGCTTCACCCGACCGGAGTCGATTTCCACACCTATGGCCCGGGCACCGTGATCCAGCGCGGCAGCCACGGGGATGCGGCCATCGCCGGAGCCGAGGTCGTAGAGCACGTCGTTGGCGTCCACGTCGGCCAGTTGCAGCATGGCCTTGACCACGCTTTCGTGGGTCGGCACATAGGGCACATCGAGATGCATGCCCAGCTCGTCCCACTGGTCACTGATGGGTAGATCCTTGAACAATACAGCCTCCCGCTATCAATTCAGCCCATCAGCATGCCTGATTGGGGCGGGGAAGGCGATTTTTCCCGATGGGTGAATGGAGTGGAGCTGCAGGAGGCCCGACCTCGGGCCGAATGGGCTGGCCTGTTC
This sequence comes from Halopseudomonas sp. Lyrl_26, assembly GCF_051948695.1. NCBI lineage: Bacteria > Pseudomonadati > Pseudomonadota > Gammaproteobacteria > Pseudomonadales > Pseudomonadaceae > Halopseudomonas > Halopseudomonas sp. Lyrl_26. The sequence goes on along the minus strand of NZ_JAYJLH010000003.1, from coordinate 347,429 downwards.
GCGGCGAGGCACACCCCCCACACCACAAGGTTCAGCGGGCTATGATCAGTGGGTGACCCCGCTCCGGGTGGGGTTGGACCAGCACATCCACACCGAACACCTGGTGCAGCGGGTCGGGTTGCAGTACCTGGCCGGGGGTACCACTGGCCCGCACGCCGCCATTGCCGAGCAGCAGCAGTTGGTCGCAATAGCGGGCGGCAAGGTTCAGGTCGTGAAGGATGACCAGGACGCTGGCGCCGTGGTCGGCGAAGCGGCGCACGGCGTCCAGCACGCTGAGCTGGTGCAACGGGTCGAGCATCGAGGTCGGTTCGTCGAGCAGCAGTACCTGGCCATCGACCCCCGGCCACAGCTGCGCCAGCACCCGGGCCAGATGCACCCGCTGGCGTTCGCCGCCGGACAGTTGCAGGTAGCTGCGCCCGGCCAGGTGGCTGGCGTCCACCGCCTGCAGCACCTGCTCGACGATCTGCTGGTCCAGCGCCAGGCCGGTGTCATGGGGCATGCGGCCCATGCGCACCACCTGTTCGACGCTGAAGCCGAAGTTCAGGCTGGAACTCTGCGGCAGTACCGCCAGCAGCTGGGCACGCTGGCGGCCCGGCCAGCTGGCCAGCGGCCGGGCGTCAAGCAGCACCTCGCCGCTGCTTGCAGCCAGTTCGCCATTCAGCACGCCAAGCAGGCTGCTCTTGCCGGCACCGTTGGGGCCCAGCACCCCCAGCACCTGGCCCGGCTGCAGGGCCAGACTGACATCGCTCAGTACCCGTCGCCCGCCCCGGGTCACACTCACGCCCTGCGCCTGCAACATCAGCCACGACTCCGCATCAGCAGATAGATAAAGAAGGGGGCACCGATCAGTGCGGTGACGATGCCGATGGGCATTTCCGCCGGGGCCACCACCAGCCGGGCAAACAGGTCGGCCAGCAACAGCAGCGCGCCACCGGCCAGCGCCGAGGCGGGCAACAGCAGACGGTGATCCGGACCGACCAGCAGGCGCATCAGGTGCGGTACCACCAGCCCGACAAAGCCGATCAGCCCCGCGGCGGCCACCGCCGCGCCGACGCCCAGTGCGGTGCAGAGGATCAGCTCGCGCTTGATGCGCTCCACATCAAACCCCAGATGCCGAGCCTCGGGCTCACCCAGCAGCAGGGCGTTGAGCGCATCGGCCCGGCGCGGCAGCCACAGGGCCACGCCCACCGACACCACGACCAGCGGCCACAACCGTGAATAGCTGGCACCGTTCAGGCTGCCCAGGTTCCAGAAGGTCAGGGCGCGCAGGGTGGCGTCGTCGGCAATATAGGTGAACAGGCCAATGATGGCGCCGGACAGGGCGGTCAGCGCTACCCCGGCCAGCAGCATGGTGGCAACCTGGGTCTGGCCGTCCCGCCGCCCCAGTCGATAGACCAGCGCGGTCACCAGCAGCCCCCCGGCAAAGGCGGCGCCAGAAAGCACATAGGGTTCCAGCGCCAGCGGCAGGGTCAGCCAGCGCGACAGTCCGACAATCACCAGTGCTGCCCCCAGTGCCGCGCCGCTGGAGACGCCGATCAATCCGGGATCGGCCAACGGGTTACGGAACAGGCCCTGCATGGCTACCCCAGTCAGCGCCAGCACGGCACCGACCATCAGCCCCAGCAGCGTACGCGGCAGACGGACCTGGCTGACGATCAGCTCGGTCTGGGCCTGGGTTTCGGCCAGGTTGATGCCGATCGTCCCGAGCAGCGCCCGCAGGGTGTCGGCCAGCGGCAGGCTGACCGGCCCCAGCGCCAGTGACAGCCAGACCGCCAGCAACAGCAGGGCGATCAGCAGCGGATGCAGCAGTCGCCAGTTCAGCTCCGGATTCATTGGCTGATGTCCACTTGACGGGGCTGCAGTGCGGGATAGAAGGCGTGACTCAGCTGCCGCAGCACCCCCGGCAGACGCGGCCCCAGCCCACCAACCAGCAGGGTCGGATCGATGCTCAGCAGATGCCCCTCGCGCGCCGCCCGGCTGGCGGCCAGCGCGGGATTATGCGCCAGCAGCGCCTGTTGCCCTTCGGCACTGCGCAGTTGCCGGTCAGTCAGTACCAGCCAGTCCGCATCCAGTGCCAGCAGGGCTTCGCCGGACAGGTTCTTGTAACCTTCGTGTTCGGCCAGATTGCGCGCACCAGCCTGGCGCAGCAGCCAGTCGGCCAGGGTGTTGCGTCCTGCCACCAGCGGGTTGGTGCCGCCCTGCCCCAGCAGCAACAGCACGCCCGGGGGCTGCGCGCCCTGACGCGCCTGATCGACCTGCTGTTGCAGGTGGCTCAGTTGCTGGTGGAAATCCTCCAGCGCCAGCTGCGCCCGTTCCGGCTGGCCGAGCAGCTCGCCGAGACGCTGGAGGTTGGCATCCAGCACCTGCAGGTCACTGCGCGCCGACAGCTGCACGATACGGATACCGGCCCGCTCCAGCTGGGCCAACACCGGCGGCGGGCCCATTTCCTCGGTGCCCAGCAGCAGGTCCGGTGTCAGGGTCAGCACCCCTTCGGCGGACAGTTGTCGCTGATAGCCGACGCTGGGCAGACTGGTTACGGTCTGCGGATGCTGGCTGGTGGTGTCCACCCCGACCAGCCGCTCCTGCCCGCCGAGTTCGACTATCCATTCGGTGGTGGCACCGCCGGCGCTGATCCAGCGTTGTGGCAGTGACTCCGCCAGGCTGGTGCTATTGGCCAGCAGGCCGAGGCAGAGGGCGACGAGGGTTCGTTCAAGGCGCATCGGTAGGCTCCATCAACATGCGGACATCCACTATCTGCTGCTCCTGCAGCAGCAGGAGCAGCTCCAGAAAGGCGGTCAGCGGGGCTTGGCGGTCGACCGCCAGATCCAGCGCCGGACGCTCGGTTTGGCCCAGAGCCAGGGGCAGTTCATCCAGACTCAGCGGCCGATCATCCAGCCGCCAGTGGCCGGCTGCATCCAGCTCCAGCAATTGCCGCTGGGTGTCCACCGCTCCGGCACTGGCGCTGTCGTGTCGGTCCTGCGGCAGATCCAGTGGTCGTTGCAGCAGCGGTGTCTGGGCGGTGAGCAGAAAGAACACCAGCACAATGAAGATCACATCCAGCAGCGGGGTGAGATCCGGCAGCAGGCTGGCGTTGGCGGTATTGGGCGGGGGCAGGCGAATCATGCGCCGGCCCAGCGGGCGGTGGTGGCTGTGGCCGGGGTCAGCTCCAGCCCTTCCAGGGCCAGATGGCAGCGGTTGAGCAGGGCCTGCACCCCCTCCAGGTAGCGCTCGGACCACAGGGCAAAGCCCTGCCCGGCAGCCAGTGCCGGGATGGCGATCAGCAGTCCCCAGATGGTGGTATGCAGCGCCTGCCACAGGCCATCGGCGAGCAGCGCCGGAGTCACCGGCTGATCCACCGCAGCGATATCGGCGAACATCGCGACCATGCCCAGCACCGTGCCGAGCAGCCCGAGCATGGGTGCCAGCACACCGATCAGCTGCAGCAGCCGCAGGTAGCGGCACAGGCGCTGACGCTCCTCCAGCAGCCAGCATCCGAGCATGTCCTCGCGCTGAGCCGGGGCCAGTTGCCGGTGTTGCAGCAGCAGCCCCAGTGCCTGACTCCAGCCCCGGCGCCCGGAGCGCCACAGCCCCTCGCACTCCTGCGGATCACAGTCGCGGCAGGCGCTGAGCGCCGCCTGACGAACAGCCTGGCGCAACGGCGCCAGCGATAGGAATACCTGCAGCCGCTCGAGAATCAGCGCCGCGGCAATCAGCGAGCACAGCCCCAGCGGCCAGCCCACCGCCCCCATGGTTGCAAACCACTGCGGCATGAATCAGTCCTCCAGCGCCGGGGTGGCTTCCGCCAGACAGCGCCAGGCTTCCAGCTCCGGCTGACCCGGTTTGCGCGCACCGAACAGTTGCACAATCAACTCGCCGTCCGCGTCAAAGGCTTCCCAACTGGTGATCAGCCCATCACTGCTCGGCTTGCGTACCCGCCACAACTGGGCCACGGCGGACATCTTCAGGTGCAGGTTGAAATCCGCATCCAGCACATTGAACCAGTCACCGACCCAGCGCAGATCGTGCAGCGGGCCGGTGTGGATCTGGATGCAGTGGCGGTTGCCGACGAACACCATGATCGGCAGCTGCGTGGCGGCGGCCTCGGTCATCACCCCGGGCAATGCCTGGGTTGCCAGCGGCTCGGCCCATTGCTGGCCGACCAGCCGTAGCGCCTGCAGGCGACCAACCTTGTTGAGATTGAGCATGGCATGGAAGTGGTGCACGTCCTTGAGTTTGCTCCAGTCCTCGGCCAACGCAGCGGCATCCACCTCACTGTCGGGGCGCTCGGCTTCCCTGACCGGGGCCGGTTGCAGCTCCAGCTGCGGCGACTGGTGCGGTTCGGCAAAGCGCGACAGCAGTGCCGACCAGGCATCCAGATCACTGCCCTCGGTGAGGAACACCTTGTGCACCGCTACGCCCTGCTGGTCGAATACCTGCAGACTGCGCTGCAAGCCACGGGCGGTCTGCTGCTCCACCGCAAACACGCTGTGCCAGCCGGAGAGGAACAGCCGCAGGTCGATATCCGCGGACACCACCAACCCCATCCTGCCGCTGGCGCCGACCGTGGTTTCGCGGTACACACCCTTGCGCTCGTGCACACAGTGCTCGTTGCGGGTCAGCGCCATGATGCGGCCGAGGCTTTCCAGGGCGGACAGCAGCGGCGCCCAGTCCGGACGCAAGCGCAGGGTGTCGATGCCGAGACGACTGGCAATCAGCTCGGCCTCGCTCACCGCCAGCTGCTGCGCCACATCCCGGGCGCGCAGCCGGGGCTGCTGCTGCAGCAGTTGCTGCCAGGCGTTGAACAGGGGGGACGCAAGGGTGGCGCTATGGGTCTGCAAGGTCATGATGGGTTCCTCTTGTGGTCTGCTGCGTTCAGCGCCGCGTATGCAACGCGAAATCTATGGGAATCCGTACCCGGCTGGGCAACGCCCGACCGGCCTGTACTTCGGGTTGAAACTTCCACTGCGCCACCGCCTCCAGCGCGGCCCGATCCAGACTGGCAAAACCGGAGGACTGCATCAGCTTCACTTCCCGCTGACGCCCCTCGGCATCCAGCCGTACCTCCACCAGTACCTGGCCCTGCTGATTACGCCGCCGGGCCTGGGCCGGATACACCGGCGCCGCCGGTGGCTCACGAAAACGCGGCGCATGGCTGACTACTTCCACCGGTTCAGCGGGCAGCGGTTCCGGCACCGGACTGACCTCGGTTCTGACTGGTGAGGCAGTGACCGGCTGTACGACCGGCTGCGGCTTGCTGGGCAGTGGCGGACGCGGCTCGGACTTCACTGGCGGCGGCTCGGGCCTGCCGACCACCGGAGGCACTGTCGGCTTCGGTGGTGGCGCCACTTGCGGCTTCACTTCCGGTTCCGGTTCCGGTTCCGGTTCCGGCGGTGCCTCAGTCGGAGGTGCAGGCGGAGCCACTCTGACCAGTTGCGGCAAGGCCACGGCCTGGGCCAGCGCCGGAGGTCCGCTCAGACGCGGCGGCGTGCGCCAGTCCAGCCACTGCCCGGCGGCCAGATGCACCACCCCTGACAACAGCAGAAAGAGTCCAACACGCATCTCCGATGTCCAACACCGATAAATTTCGGCACTATTGATAATCATTTGCATTTGATTGTCAACCTCGTTTAGCATCCGGCCGACCAAAAAACCGCCCTTCCACAGGAGGCAATAATGAAAATTCGCCCGTCGCTTGCGCGCCATGGGTATCTGGCCTTGCTGATCACCCCCACCATGCTGCTGGCCCAGGAGCGGCCGCTAACCCAGTTCGACACCATCACGGTGACCGCCACCCGCTCCGAGCAGCGGCTGGACGAGGTGCCCAGCACGGTGACCGTGCATGACGAACAGCAGATCGATCAGCAGAACATCAACAACATCCGCGATCTGGTGCGCTACGAGCCGGGTGTGTCAGTAGGCGGCACCGGCAGCCGCTTCGGCCTGTCCGGATTCAGCATCCGCGGTATCGGCGGCAACCGGGTACTGACCCAGGTCGATGGGGTGGCCATCCCCGACGCCTTCAACTTCGGCCCCTTCCTCAGCGCCCAGCGCGACTGCGTCGATCCGGATACGCTGAAAAGCGTGGAGATCATCCGCGGCCCGGCCAGCTCGCTGTACGGCAGCGATGCGCTGGGCGGGGCAGTGAGCTTTGTTACCCGGGATGCGGGTGACTATCTGGATGAAGGGGACGATCAGGCCCTGCGCCTGAAAACCGGTTACGACGGCAGCGACGACAGCTGGCAGCGCAGCGCCACCCTGGCCGGCCGGCGCGGCAGCCTGGATGCTTTGCTGCACCTCAGCCGCCGGGACGGTCAGGCCACCGACACCTACGGCGGGCGCGGCGGCATCGGCGCTGCCCGGGAACAAGCCAACCCGCAGGACAAACAGCGCGAGAACCTGCTGTTCAAGCTGGGCTGGGATTACCGCGAGGGGGATCGGCTGCAACTGGCCTATGAGCGCTTCGAGGACGACATCCGCACCCGCATCCGCAGCGACGAAAGCCTGACCGCCACCACCCGCCGGCACGCGGCGGTGGACACCTCCGAGCGCGAACGCATCACCCTGAGCCACGACATGCGACTGCACAGCCCACTGGCCCAGCGCCTGCGCTGGCAGCTGAGTTATCAGGACAGCCAGATGCGCCAGATCACCGATCAGGATCGGTTTTCCGCCGGCAGCCTGCGCCAGCGTGAACGGGACTCGCGCTACGAAGAACAGGCCTGGGCCTTCAATACCCAGCTCGATACCCGCTTCACCACCGGCCGCCTGGATCATGACATGACCTATGGCGTGGACCTGCGCCGTCTGGAAAGCAGCGATCTGCGCAGCGGCTGGGAAATCTTTGCCGACACCGGCCTGCCGGTGCCCCCCAGCCCCTTCGGCGAAAGCTACCCGATCAGCGACTTCCCTGACCCGGTCACCGAGGAATACGCCCTGTTTGTCCAGGACAGCATGGAACTGGGCCGCTGGACGCTGCTCGCCGGGCTGCGCTACGACCATTACCGGCTCAAGCCCGAGATCACCCCCGAGTACCTCAACGGCAACCCGGTGGAACTCAACCCCGGCAAATTCAGCGACGGACAGCTGTCACCCAAGTTCGGCGTCACCTACCGGATCGACGACGCCCACAGCGTTTACGGCCAGTATGCAGCCGGATTCCGCGCGCCCAACGCCGTGGATATCTTCGGTGAATTCGTCAACGTCGCCAGCAACTACCAGACGCTGGCCAATACCAACCTCAAACCGGAAACCAGCGACAGCCTGGAAGTCGGTCTGCGCGGTCAATATGACAGCGGCAGCTTCGGCCTGGCGCTGTTCTACAACCGCTATGACGACTTCATCGAGCAGGTCACCCTGGCCAGTGACCCCACCGGCAACAACCGCCTGACCTTCCAGTACCAGAACCTGGATCGGGTCACCATCCGCGGCGCCGAACTGCGCGGCGAGCTGTTCCTCGATACGCTCGGCCTGCCCCAGGGCACCCATCTGCGCGGCAGCCTGGCCTACGCCCGGGGCAAGAATGAACAGAGCGGCCAAGCGCTGAACAGCATCGACCCACTCAAGGGCGTACTCGGGCTCGGCTACGACGCACCCAGCGGGCGCTACGGCAGTGAGCTGGTGTGGACGCTGGTGGATGGCAAGAGCCGCATCGATGACAGCACGCCCGGCCAGTTCCGGCCAGCCGGTCATGGCCTGCTGGATCTGCATGGCTACCTGCAGGTGACAGACAACCTGACCCTCAACGCCGGGCTGTTCAACCTGACCGACAAGCAACACTGGCACTGGACCGATGTGCGCGGTCTGACCGCAGATAACCCCGGCCTGGGGCGCTACAGTCAGCCGGGGCGGCACGCGGCGATGAATCTGGTCTGGGAACTATGATCCGCGTTGTACCGCTTCACTCCTGATCGCGTGCTTGCGCGAGGAACCGCTGCAGATGCGCGAGAAACACCTCAGGTTGATGGTGGTGCAGGTTGTGCCCGGCCTGCGCCACGACCACCACCCGGGCCTGGGCAAAATGTTCAAGACGGCCGTCCTTCTGCGGATTGGAGGCCCAGCTCTGCTCGCCGTACATCAGCAATACCGGGCATTCGATCGCCTGCCACAGGTCACTCGGCTCCACCGAGGCCACCTCGGCGGCACCGGCGGCGCGGATCAGGTGGTCGTACTTCCAGCGCCACTGACCATCATCGGTCTGGCGCATGCCGTGCGTGCACACATACTCGGCCAGCCCGCGACCCAACAGCGGGTCATGTTCCATCAGCCGCTGCACGGCCGCGGCAATACTCGGGTAGCTGCTTGCACCACGTTGATCCAGCACACGGGCTTTGTCCACCCATTCGCGCAGCTGCTCACGGCGCGATTTTTCATCCCGTCTGGCGCGTACCTTGGGTGAGAAACCCAGCCCCTCGATCACGCACAGCCTGCTGACCCGCTCGGGGAACAGCGCGGTGTAATGAATCGCCACGTTACCACCCAGTGAGTGGGCCACCAGAGCGACCTGGCACTCGCCCAGTTCGGCCACCAGTGCGGCAATGTCCGGCACCATATCGACAATCGTATAGGCACCCCCACCGCTCCATTCACTGTCACCATGGCCGCGCAGGTCCGGCACCACTACATGCCAGTCGGCCCGTAACTGCCGCGCCAGCTGATCCCACACCCGGGCATGCTCCAGCCCGCCATGGACGAGTATCAGCGTCGGCGCATCGGGGTTGCCCCAGTCCAGGTAATGCAGACGCAGCCCGCGGGAATGATAGAAACGACTTTGCGGCCCGGCCTCGGCAATCGTCGGCATGCGGTTCTCCTCAAAAGATAGCGCGAGTATAAGCACAACAGGCGCCGACTACAGCCAGCTGCTGCAATCAGTACCGGCGCTCAAGGAGCTGGGCGGCAACGGTATTGCCAGCCAGGCATCTGCGCTGGGCGGGCTGCTGGGCAAATCCAACCCGCTGGCCAAACAACCGGCCCAGGCCGCCAGCATCCAGAGCCTGACCGATGCTGCCGCACAATTCTCCAACCTGGGTATGGACGCGGGCATGATCAGCCAGTTCACCCCGGTGCTGCTGCAATTCATCGGCAATCAGGCCGTGGGCCAGCCGCTGCTGGGTACCCTGACCAGTCTGTGGAGTGGGCAGCCGGCCAGCTGAGCCAGCGGGCAGGCGACGGCTCAATAGCTGTAGCCTGCCCAAGCACCGAACAGATTACAGCATGACCAACGTCGGTCAGCTCATCTGGTGGAGAGGGAATAGTCGCCGCAGCTGCGTTACCAGATGCTCGTAATGGATCGGCTTGGGTAGAAAATCCACTGCGCCGCTTCGAAACAGATTGACCACATCGTCGCGGTCAGCGTGGCCGGAGGTGATGATTACCGGGATTCGCCCGGCCTTTTCATCCTTCTCAGCCAGAATCTGCAACAAGCGCAAGCCGCTCTGATCCGGCATCCGCAGATCCGAAATGATCAACTCCAGATCCGGATGGAGCTCCATGGCAGTGATCGCTTCGCTGATATTGCTCGCGCAAAAGCAGGTAAATCCCAGATCAGTTATCAGCTCCTGCAGTTCCATCAGGATGTCGTTATCATCATCAATCAAAAGAATCTTGTTCATTCAGGACTCGCTAACTGTTTTATATACTTCCTTGCAGGACCTGCAACAGTAGTCACGCTACAGGCGATGAATTGAGCTCCTCGCTGTCTTCGTCCGAGTCCGGGGCAGAGCGGGCCGGTAAAAATATGGAAAACCGCGCCCCGTGCGGCGTGTTCTCTGCCGTCAGTTCGCCGCGCATCTGGTTGATGATTCCATAACTTACGGACAAGCCCAGTCCTGTTCCCGCCCCGACCGGTTTGGTCGTGACAAAAGGCTCAAAAATTCGCTTGAGCATGCGCGGCTCTATACCATCTCCATTATCCTCTACTGAGATCAATATGCCGTTTTCCGCCGGGCGGCAGCCAACTTTGACAAGTGGCACACTACAATCGTTAGCGCTGCGGTGTTGTGCCGCATACTGGCCATTGAGAAGCAGATTGATCAACACCTGCTCCAGCCTGTCCGGGTGCCCTACGACCTGAGGTACTGGCTCCATATTCAACTCAAGACTGACACCATCCTTATCCATGCTTTCCTGAACCAACAAAACCGCCGCCTGCAGACTCTCACACGGATCGAAGCAGATACCTTTGACATCGGATGTCCGACCAAAAATACGCACGTGATCAACAATGCGTGAGGCTCGGGATACCTGATTTTCCACTCGTTCAAGCTTGAGTTTCAGGTACTCGGGCTCCAGTTCGCCCTTGTTCAGGCGCTTGAAGATGTTCGTCAGCGCCATGCGCATGACCGTCAACGGCTGGTTGATCTCATGGGCCATGCCGGTGGCCATCTCCCCAAGGGTGGCCATCTTGGCACTCTGGAACAGCTGATCCCGCGCCTCATAGAGCGCCGTGTCATCCCGCCCGACCGCTTGCACCTCAACCAACTGGCCTGTGCTGTCAAACAGGCCGCGCTCAGTCCACAGCCATTTCACCCGTTGGCCGTGCGATGTCTGAGGGCTGAATTCAACCGTTCTGACCGGATCTTCCGGGGTGAGCGTTGCAAGACGCTGGATGGTGGCTTGCTGATCCTCTTTGCTCAGGAACTCTGCGATATTGATGGGATGCAGAGCCAAATCCGGCTGGCCGAGAGACTTAAGCAGCATCTGGTTGGCGTAGGTCAGCGTCAGGTCAGGCAGGTAGCGGCAGATGATCGCCGGGGAGTCCTCTACCAGAACCCGATAGCGCTCCTCGCTTTCACGGATCCGCTCCTGCGCCTCGGTCGCGTCGGTCACATCCATCATCAGCCCCACGACCTCTACCGGCAGGCCTCTGCTGTCACGCAGCAGCTTGGATTCCTCCAGAATCCAGTGGTAGTCTCCCCGGCTGTCCCGCACCCGATAGCGACCGCTGCTGTAGCCGGTCTTGAGCAGAGTCAGCGTGCGCTCATGATAGAAGTCCCGATCCTCCATATGCACGAAAGAGGAAAAAGGTGTGCTCTGCAGATCCTGCAGCGTCCAGCCGAGCAATCGGACCAGACTGGCGCTGCAGAACTCGAAGCTCAGGCAGCCGTCCCTGTAATTCTGCACGAAGATGACGGCCGGTGCATTGTCCAGCAGCCCCTCCAGACGGGCGCGGGCCGCGGTGGTCTCTTCCTGCTGCTCTCGCAGATCGCTGATGTCCAGCGCGTAACCGACGATACGCGGCGTCGGCGAGCGGATCATCTCGCCCTTGAGCCGTAACCATCGGCCGCCTTCCACGGTACGCATCATCACCGTATCACTGAATGCAATGCCGTACTGCTCCGCCTCTTCCAGCCGCCTGACGACCAACTCGCGATCCAGTGGATCAAACACCGACAGGCCGTGCTCCAGGGACATACTGCCATCGGCACTCAGCTCCAGGGCCAGCCTTTGCGCCAGCGTCGGCGTCATCGACAGCCGCCGGGTTACCGTATTCAACTCCCACCAGCCGCTGTCGAGCAGTGCCTCCAGTACAGCGTTGCGCTGGAGCTTGCGCTGAACCTCAAGATACCGCAACCCGGAGCTCAAGGGTGCGGCAAACGGCATCAGCAGCTTGTGCCAGTCACCCTGGTTGAAGAACGGCACACGGCGCAGCATGTCTGCGCCGGATATGATCATCCAGACCCTTACACCATCATGCTCCGAATAGGGCACCAGCCAAGCTCGACGCCCCGTAGCAGCGCTTTGCCACTCACATGCGATGTGGCTGCTACTGCAAGCGAATGCTTCCTGCAGCTCCACGTCATCCCACCCGAGCGGCGTGTGTCCCGGCTGGGTGGACGCCGCATAGAGCTGCCACTGCTTCAGGCCGGGTATGAACAACCCCAGCCAGGGAACCTGGAAGCGCAGCCGAAGCCCCTCCAGCCAGTCCTCTGTCAGTCGGAGCATGTCTTCCAGGGGTGCCTGGCGCATACTGATAGCCTGATTGACAGAGAAATCCATCACCTCCCTGCGGCGTTCTTCGTAGCGCAGGGCCAGGGTGTGGGCGGTGACGTCCAGCAGCATGAGCGCCCACTCGCCGTCACCCTCAAGCAAGCCGGCCTGAAAATGCCACTGTTCGTCATTGCGCCCCTTGAAACTCAGCGAAAGCTGCTGTGGCCATTGGGCAGGCGAACCTTGCAAGCTCCCGAGGGGCTGCGCCAGATCCAGAACAAGGGCAGTCCCCAGGTGCTGGCGGTCAGGCAGGATGGCACCCAGGGCCGGGCTCAATTCCGTCACCAGTCCAGCAGCATCAAGTCGCATGTAATAGCCGCCGTCCTGCCGCCGGGACTCACCGCCTGCGCCGTCACTCCCCGCAGACGTTGCAGACTTGATGAAGCACCGCCAGAATCGCCGCAAATCACTCACTCCTGTCACTTGGCCAAAGAGGCAACATACAGATCATGTTAATGGACAGCCTGCATCGCCGACATTATGTATTTGAGATTAGTCAAAAAATGACTCAAGAGCGTCTTCAGGCTTAGCTGCTATCATGCGCGAGCCGACAATGGATGAGAAGCAATGAGCGGATTTATCGAAACGTCAGTTCTGCTGCTGTGGGGGTTGCTTTGCGCCCTGCAAGACGCACGCAGTCGTCGCATCAGCAACTGGCTGACCCTGGGCATGCTGGTCTGCGCAGCAGCGGTGCTGTGGTACGGCGGCTCCAGCCTGACCGGCGCTCGCGCCGCTGCGGCAGGGCTGGCGATGGGCCTGGGGCTGGCATTGACGCTGCCGGGCTATGTCAGCGGCCGCATGGGTGCCGCTGACGTCAAACTGATGGCTGCGCTGGGTCTGGCCAGCAGTCCCATGCATGTACTGCTGTGCTTTGCCTGCGCTGCTCTGGGCATGCTGCTGTGGGCGGCTATCGGCCCCCGGCTCTGGCCCCGCCTGGGCTCCGCTGTACATACCCGGCTGCGCATGCTCGACCCTGCCGACAAGCAGTCCCAGCCCTACGCCCCGTTTATATTCCCCGGTCTCCTGGCTGCCCTGATCATCCTGCTCTGAACTCAGCGCTCGAAGCTGCCGCCGTCATCCTCACCGAAGTATTCGGGGATCGGATGGCTGTAACTGTCGAGCAGGCGCTGCATGCTGCGCTCCCGCTCCGCCGGGGTGGCGCTCTGCACCTGCCGGGAGGCCGCGTTACCGTCGCGCTGCAACTGCAGCCACCTTTCCGTCTGCGTTCCGGGTTGGTCAGCCACCAAGGGTGCGCCTGCATCAGCTGCACTCAGCGTGGCGGCTCCCATCGCCAGCACCAGACCCGCCAGTATCCGCGTACTCATATTCATCTCGTCCTTCATTCGGGTAGACATTCCATGATCGCCTGGCGCAGAGAACCTTCCCCGGACGATCGGCACACAATGGGACGGCGCCCGGCAGAGGACCTCGATTGCACTTCGCGTTGCGCTGCGGCTGCCGCGGAAGCCGGTGCCTCCTCTACTGCCCAGGCCCGGGCGGCATCCGACAGGCGCATCGGTGCAGAAGTCCGCGCCGGTGCCTGCGCAGCGGGCTGAACGGCGGATAACGGGATGGGAGCAGGCTTGGCAACGGGCACGGGGTCGGGGTGGGCGCGCGGGCGCTGCCCAGCCGCTACCGGCGTGACTGGCGTGACTGGCGTGACTGGCGTGACCAGGGAGGCTACTGCTGCTGCCGTGCCCGCCGGCTCCGGCGTGACCAGCGGCGGCACAATGGCCGTTGGCGCAGCCAGCGCAGCTGTTTCAGGTGCATCCTGGCTGCGCATGGCCTGGGCACGCTGCTCGGCCTGCTTGAAGTCGGCACTGCTCAAGCCCCTGGCAGCAACCAGCTCCTGAGCGGCCTGCCACTGGCCCTGGTACACCAGCAGGGTGAGCATGTTCATTGCCGCACGCCGGGAGTGATCCCCCAGCTCCATGGCGGTCAACAGCTCGAACTGCGCCTCGGACAGGCGCCGCTGGTTCATGTACACCACGCCCAGATCGTTACGGATCGCCTCGCTGGCCGGTGACAGGCTGGCGGCGGTACGCAGGTAGCTCTGGGCTTGCGGATAGCTACCCCGGCTGGCCTCGATCTGCCCCAGCCCATGATTGGCATCGGCCGCCAGACAGCTGTTCAAAAGACCGTGGAACAGCATCTCCGCCTCACTGCCGTGGCCCAGTACGCGTAGCAGGCGGGCCTTGCTCAGGCGCACCTGAGGCACTTCGTTGGGCAACCGTTCGAGGTTGGCCAGCGCCGCGTGCCGGCGCCCGGCACTGGCCATTTCCTGCGACAGCCCCAGCACCAGCTCCTGATCAGCGGTCAGAGGCTCGCAGCTCCTGGGCATGTTGGTGTCACGCTGCACCAGCCATGGCGATTCGTTCGCCGAGTGAGTGGCGCATCCGACCAGAGTTCCGGCCAATAGCAGCACCGCTGTGGCTCGTCTCATCCCATATCCCCCAACGCCTGAATAATCGCTACGAAACCCGGCCCCGCCAATACGATCAACAGCGCCGGGAACAGAAACAGCATCATCACCACGGACATCTTTGCCGACATTTTTGACACCCGCTCCTGCAGGCTGGTCATGCGCCGGTCGTCCAGCAGCTCCTTCAATGACAGCAGCGAGGCCATCGCCCCACCGCCCTGGTAGATCAGTTGCACCAGAATGGCGAAGCAATCGGTCAGATCATCCACCTGCAGCAGGCTGGCCAGCTCGCGCAACTCCTCACCCAGTTCCAGCCCGGCATCGACCCGCGCCAGCAACAGCTTCAGCTCCCGGCTCAGCTCCGGAAGAATCTGCTGCCCCTCATTGCACAGCACACGCAGGGCCTGCTCGACCGTCATGCCGACATCAAACAGCATGCGCAGCATGGGGATCATCAATGAGACTTCCAGGGCCAGGCACTCCTGACGCTGGCGTACCTGGGCTGCCAGCACCCGCTTGGGAATCAGGTAGCCCACGCCGAAGGCGAAGAAAGGGGCCAGCCAGGGCAGGCTCGGTGGCTCCGCCATATTCATCTGCACCACCAGCACAACCAATACCAGCAACAATGGCAGACCGAGCTGGATACAGAAGAACAGTGTCCGCCGCTGGCTGCTGCGCCAACCCAGCTGATTCAGCAACACCAGAGTTTCCGGGTCCGACTTGCCCAGCCTGGCGGCACCACTGCGTTCACCCAGCTGCAGCAACGCCGAGCCGGAACGGCTGTTTTCACCCAGCCTGGCCATCATCCGCCGGGCGGCCAGCTGTTCACGCAGGGCGCTGTACAACAGCAGCCCACCGGCCATCAGCAACAGCAGCGCACTGAGCAGCAACAGGTTCATCGGGTGATACTCCGCATCATCCGCCACAGCAGCCAGGTGCCAATCAGTTGCAGACCAAAGGCCACCAGCAGCACCATGCGCCCACCGGACTGCTCCCACATACCGAGCAGCATCTGCGGGTTGCTGAGGAAAAGATAACCGGCCATGGCCACGGGCATACAGCCCAGCACAATAGCGCTGATGCGCGTCTCGCCGGTCAGCGCCCGCAGTTGTCTGGCGGCCCGCTCACGATCGCGGATCAGGCTGATCAGGTTGGTCAGCAGCTCACTGGCGTTGCCGCCGTAGCGCTGGTTGACCGCCACCCCCATGGCCAGGATGTGAAACTCCTTGCGCTCATACAGCTCGGCAAAATCCGTCATGGCATCGGCCAGCGGCATACCCCGCTGTACCGCGTTACGGGTACGCTCCATGGCGCTGTACAGCGGCTCCTGGGCGTTCTGCATACTGAGCAGCATGCCATCCCCCAGGGTGCGCCCGGACTTCAGGCTGCGTACCGTATGATCCAGCAGGCCCGGTGTCTGCTCGATCATCCGCTGCAGCCGCCGACCGGCCTGCCACAGCATGTACAGGCGCAACAGTACCGGCGGTATCAGCAACAACATGAGCAATGCCAGCCAGCCGCCGAGCAACCAGCCCAGCGCGGCCAGCAGCAGCCAGAAAGAACTCAACAGCACCACGACCCAGGCTGGCATGCTCAGCCCCGAGCGCAGCAACTCCCGCTGCAGCCGCCCCATGCTGACCGGCGCAGCCTGGGCCTGTTCGCTGGTCAGTCGCTGCATCACCTGCTCGGTCTCCGCAGCGCGCAGGCCACGACGCAACAGCCATAACCCGCCAAACAGCAACAGCAGGCACAGCAGCAGCGCGATATTCATCGCCCGCCCAGCCCCGGCATGCCAGGCATACCCGCTCCACGCAGCTTCTCACTGGCAGTGTTCCGCGCCTCGCGGACAAAACCGCCATGCACCCCCGGCTCAAGGCGGAAGAGGGTATTGGTCACATACTGCTCATCACGCAGGCCGACCACTTCCAGCACCTCGGACACACAGCGCCGACCATCACTGGTACGGGTCAGTTGCACGACCACATCAATCGCCGAGCAGATGGTCTGGCGCAGGGTGCGGTCGTGCACCTGGATACCCGACAGCCCGACCAGGGTTTCCAGCCGCAGCAAGGCATCCTGCGCATTGTTGGCATGCACCGTACTCATCGAGCCGTCGTGCCCGGTGTTCATCGCAGTCAGCACATCCAGCACCTCGATGCCGCGAATCTCCCCCAGCACGATACGGTCCGGGCGCATACGCAGAGCGTTACGCACCAGATCCCGGGCAGTCACCTCACCGTGTCCATCGGCATTCGGCGGGCGGGTTTCCAGGCGTACCACGTGGTCGTGCTTGAGTTGCAGCTCAGCGGTGTCCTCGATGGTGACAATACGCTCACGCGGGTCAATCATCTGGCTGAGCATGTTCAGCAGGGTGGTCTTGCCGGTGCCGGTACCGCCGCTGACCAATACGTTGCAGCGTTTGGCGACCATCAGCCGGAAGAAATCCAGAATCGCCTGGTCCAGCGAGCGCGTGGCCAGCATATCGGTGCTCTTGAGCATATCGCGGCTGAACTTGCGCACCGACAGACAAGGCCCATCCAGCGCCACCGGCGGGATCACCGCGTTGATCCGGCTGCCATCGGGCGTGCGCGCATCGACCATCGGCGAGGACTCATCCAGCCGCCGCCCGAGCGGAGCCAGAATCCGCTGGATCACCCGCAACAGATGCTGGTCATCCATGAAGCGCAGGTCACTGTGCTGCAATACCCCGTTGCGCTCGACAAAGATGCGCTGCGGGCCGTTGACCAGAATCTCACTCACCGTGCGATCGCGCAGCAGCACCTCCAGCGGGCCGAAGCCGACCAACTCATCAACCAGCTCCTCGGTCAGCCGGTCGGCCTCGTAGCGGGAGATGGCAAACTGCGCCTGCCGCGTGTACTCCCCGACCTTGGCCGAAACAAAGCGCACCAGGCTGGGCCGCGGCCCTTCCAGCAGGTTGTCGCTCTCCTCTTCCAGTTGCTCGATGATGTAACGGTGCAACTGTGCCTTCAGCTGCCCGCCACCCTGCCCGCTGTGCAATGAGCGATTCATTTACCGAGCCTCGCCAGCCTGCGCAACAGACTGCCCTGAGCCTTGTCTTCACCCTCCGGCGCCAGTTGCCCGACCAGCTGAACAAGCGCCCGGCTCAAGGCATCCCTCGGAGCAATATGGAACAACGGACTGCGCTGATTACGCGAACGCAGACGCAACTCGGCACTGGCGGGCAAGGTCGCCAGTACCGGCATTTCGAAGGTGCGTCCGAGTGCCTTCGAGGCCGGAGCGACACTATCGTAGTAGCGGTCCACCAGCAGCTGGGCATGCTCCAGCTTGACCCCGTCACCGCGCCACTGATTGAGCAGCTCAAGGTTGCGCCGACAGCAACTGACGCTGGGGTCCACATACCAGCACAGCTGGTCTGCCTGGCCGACCAGATTGCGCAGCATCTCGCTGTCCGGCTGGCCGGTCATGTTGATCAGCACCTGGTCAAAGTTCTGCCGCAGGGTTGCGGTCAACAGAAACACCTCCGAGGAGCTGTAGTGATCCAGGCGGTTATCCTTGACATCGGCAGGCAACACCCGCAGACCGCTGTCATGCTCGATAAAGGCCGTGTCGATCAGATTGCGGTCTATGCGCCGCAGGTTACGCACCGCATCGGAGAACACAAAGGTGGCCTCCAGCCCCAGTACGTCGAGGCTTTCACCACTGGGCACCCCCAGATCCACCAGCAGGGTGCGCTGAGTGCCACGTTGCAGCTGCAGCGCCATATGCGCGGCAATCAGTGCTGCATCGGCATCCGGCTGATTACCGAACAGCAGAATCAGTCGGCCCTGTTCCTTGCGCACCGGCAACGTCGGCAGGCGGTCGGTAATCCGTCGCACCAGACCACTGACCTCACTGGTACGCAGCCCCGAGGTCAGAAAGTCCTTGGCCCCGGCGCGCATCGCGGCGATCACCAGTTCATTATCAAAGCCATCACCCATGACCACCACCGCCAGCAGCGGCTTGGCTTCCAGCAGGCTTTCGATCAACGCACACTGGCTGGACAGGTTGTCCCTATCCATCCCGACAAATACCAGCGTCGCCCCGGTGGCATCAATCAGCCCGAACAGCTCATCCAGCTGCGGACTGACACGCAGCACCTGCCCCATGGGAGCCAGTGCACCCTGCAGCCAGCTGACTTCTTCTTCCTGATAAGTGCAGGCAAGAAACGTTCGCATCATTACCTCACTGTTTACCAGGAAAGCCCATCGAACCGATCAAAATCGCCATTCTCGAACAGCAGCATTTCCAGCGCTGAAGGATCGTAGTTGCGCAGTTTTTCACCCGGCAGCTCAGGCAGTTGAGCATCCGCCGCCAGCGGATTGACCAGCCGTGGGGTCACTATCATCAACAGCTCCTTCTCCTCGCGCAGCATGTCGGAATTACGGAAAAACGCACCCAGTACCGGGATATCCCCCAGCCCCGGCAGCTTGTTCACCATCGAGCGGTTGGTGGTATTGATCAGCCCGCTGATGACAAAACTCTCACCATCGGCCAGCGAGATACTGGTATCGGTGCGCCGCACGTTCAGCGCCGGTACCTGGGTACCGGAAATCACCACACCATTACTGAAGTCCAGCTCACTGACCTCCGGTGCCACCTTGAGGTGGATGCGGTTGCGGTCAATCACCGTCGGCGTCAGATTCAGACGGATACCGTATTCCTTGTACTCGATCGACAGCGAGTCACTGCCGCTACTGGGGATCGGCACCGGAAACTCACCGCCGGCCAGGAAGCTGGCGCTCTGACCGCTCAGCGCTACCAGGCTGGGGCGTGACAGGGTGTAGGCAAAGCCGCTGTTCTCCAGTGCATTCAATGCACCAAGGAACTTGCTGCTGCCTCCACCCCAGACGATATTGAAACCATCCGCCGACAGCGGCACCTGCGCCCCTGGCGTCAGCCCGCTGACCCCACCCACAGGCACACTACCCGGTCCAGTGCCCGGCGAGCCGAACAGGAAGTTATTCGACTGTGTACCAAAAATACGCAGGCCGACTTCCTTGAGCTTGGTACGGTTGACCTCGACAAAACGGATATCGGTTTGTACCTGACTGGGCAGCGTTGTCTCAGCGCTATCGGCCAGCAGTGGGCGGGCCAGCGCAGCAGTTGCTTCACCCTCCACAAACAGCATGCTCTGATGCGGCGTGCTGGCACAGCGGGTCCATAGACTGACGGTGGTCACGCCCGAGCCCTTGCCCAACAGCAGTATGCTGTCGCGGTTCAATAACCTGGCTTCAGCCACCTCGGGGTTGCCAACCGCAATACGCGTCACCGGCACCGGCAACTGCAATTGCTGATGCTGGCCCTGCCGCACTTCCAGCGTCCTCGGTACCTGCTCCAATGCGGCGCAGCCCGTGGCCGCCTGAGCCAATGCCAGCGGACTGACCAGCACCGCAGCGAGAGTGCCAAGGGCGAACAATGTACGTTGGGTCTTCTTGATCAGCATGATCTGCATCCTTGGCTCGCTCAGGGGTATTGGCGGGAAACATCGCTACCGTGATACACCGGGATACCGGCAGGACGTACCGGTACCAACCCCGGCTGCGGACGTTGAACCTGGCGCAGGGCCAGCTTCTCGAACTGGAACAGTTGGCGGTTGAGGTCTTCCACCTTGTCTTGCAGGGCCTTGCCGGCCTGGTACTCGGCCAGCAGCTTCTCGTCGATGCTGCGCACCGCCAGCCGCAGCTTGCCCACCTCACTGGCCAGCATAAAGCGCGTCAGCAGGCTCTCGGGCAGCGCCAGCACCACGGTGCGCGCCTGCTCCACCCGGCGGTTGGCGCGGCTGTCCTGCGCATCCTCCGCCACCGGCGCCATCAGCGGCTCACCGCTGCGATCGGCACCCAGCGCGCTGCCCACGGTCAGCACCCGCAGCGCCGGAATCACCACCTGCGCGGTGCGGTCACTGTTGCGCTCGTCATCGCGCAGAAACAGCAGCACGTCGACATAATCACCGGGCTGGATATGCCCGCCACCGCTGATCACCTCGTCCACCTGGATCGCCAGCGCCCGCTCCTCCGGGCGGATCATCCGCGCCAGCGGCCCGCCGGTCTCGAAACTCGATTCGTTCAGCACCGTACCGGCCGGCAGATCGCGCCACACCACCCGGCCCAGCAGCGGCTCGCTGTCGGCAAAGCTGCCCGGGGGGGCCACGCGCAGCTCCTCGATCAGCAGATCCTCGGCGCTGATGGCGCTCATTGCCGGCACCGCCCGCGCCAGCACCACCACAGGTACCCGCTCCTCTTCTGCATTGCGCAGGGGCAAGTCGGGCAACTCAAGGGTTGGCGCGGCGACGATGGGCGCCGGCTCCGCAACCACTTCAACCATCTGTGGCTGGCGGCTCAATGACAACCCCCAGTAGCCGGCAATAACTGCCCCCACCAGCAGCAGGCCCGCCAGCACCATGGTTACACGACTGTTCATTGCGGCACGCTCCTTGGTAGCCGTAATACGGGATCGGGCGAATCGATTCACCCGGCCCGGTGAATACCCGGGCACATGTGGATCGGGATTCTAGCCAGCCGGCAGCGCAACATCCTATTGCCACATAGTGCTAATCCTAATTGCATAATTACCTTGTGCGCCATTAGCCGCTAGGCTTACGCCACATGCACCTCCCTGTCCGCGTCACCGTGGATAATAACTTGCACCGGGCACCGGTAAGGAAGTAAGCAATGAATACCAAGTTGATCATGTTGATGGAATCGCTGCGCTCTTTTGTGAAGCGTGAGGATGGGGCTTCGGCGATTGAGTATGCGCTGATTGCGGGGTTGATTTCCATTGCGATCATAACCGCCGCAGGCCTACTTGGAGATGAGATATCTACTGCCTTCGAGAAAATAACACAAACTCTATCGGATGTTGAACAAAAGTGAGAAAAAGAGAAAAGGGGTTAGGCACAACTTAATGTACCGCCCCGACTGCTTTGAGTTGATATAAAGCGGGTATGTCGGCACCTGACTTACAGGTGCCGACACTCTGGCTTATTGGATTGGGCAAACACTTCAGCCCCCAGCAACGGATGGCTTGAGTCAGCGAATTCTGAGGGAGCAGCCAGCATGCAGTCAGCTGTCGCGCTACGACTGACCAGCGCCGTGGATATCACGCTGCAGCACACGCCCGTCATCGCTGGGCGCCTCGACCTGCAGCAGTGCCTGCAGTTTGCCAACCCAGCGCTGGCGACCGCCGTCGGTTATCCTTCCGAACAGCTGCTGGGCAACAACCTTGCTCACACCGCCCTGGCCGATATCGCCGCCTTGATCACCCGGCAGCGCAGCAGCCTGCTGGCAGGTGAAGCGCATACCAGCCACATGGAATATCAGCATGCCAGCCTCGGCATGCGCGCCGCCGAGGTGACTCTGGTCCCCCACCGCAGCAGTGACGGCAGCATCACTGGCTACCTGTTTTTCCTGCACGATACCCCCGACGCCTGCACCGACCTTGCCAGGCTCAGGCAGCTCGAACAGCAGGCCCGGCAACTGGCGCTGTATGACCCGGTGACCAATCTGCCCAACCGGCGGCGGCTGCACCAGCTGCTGGATCAGTGCCGTGCGGAATCCGCCGTAACCGGTGGATACTGTGCCTTGCTGTCGATCGAGCTGGACAACTTCAAGAGCCTCAATGATCTGTATGGTCGCGCACAGGGCGATCTGCTGCTGGGCAACACAGCGCGACGGCTGATCCAGAGCGTCCAGCTGTCCGACACCGTGGCCCGCATCGGTGACGACGAGTTCGTAGTCATCCTGCGCGAGCTGGGCAGCGAGCGAGACCAGGCCCTGCGCCGCATCCGGCAGATCACCGGTGGCATACTTGCCGCTCTGGGGCAGCCCTATCACGCCGGCGCCGGGGAGAGCCCGAGCGCCCATGGCCTGCTGTCGCCAGCCAGCATCGGCGCCCTGCTGTTCCGTGGCAGCCAGCTGAGCAATGATGAACTGCTCCAGCGCTCCGCCCTGGCGCTGTACCGCGCCAGGGCCAACGGCGGCAATCAATTCACCCTGTTCGAGCCCGAGCAGCTGGTCAAGGCCCAGCGCCGGCTGGCACTGGAAGCCGAGTTGCGGGGTGCCCTGGAGCGCCGGGAACTGCGGCTGCACTACCAGCCGCTGGTCGATGCCCAGCAATGCGTCATTGGCATGGAGGCCCTGCTGCGCTGGCAACACCCGCAACTCGGCCTGCTGCCACCAGACCGTTTCATCCCGCTGGCCGAGCACAATGGCCTGATTGTCACTATCGGGCAGTGGGTACTCGACACCGCCTGCGCGCAACTGGCCCAGTGGCAGCGGGAACCGCGCAGCTGGCACTGGACGCTGAACGTCAACATCAGCGCACGCCAGGTCCATGAGTCGCATTTCTTCGAGCTGCTGCAGGGGTGTGTGGCCCGTTCGGGTATCGATCCCGCCGGCCTCTGCCTGGAGCTGACCGAGTCCCTGCTGCTGAAAGACCCGGACCCACAGCTGCTCCAGCATCTGCATCAACTGCAGCAGAGCGGCGTGCAGCTGGCACTGGATGATTTTGGTACTGGCTATTCTTCATTGAACTATCTCAAGCAGTTGCCGCTGAACTGGCTGAAGATCGACAAGTCATTCATCCGCACGGTGCCGGATGACCCGCGGGATCAAGGCATCACCCAGGCCATTCTGTCGCTGGCCGCCGCCCTGGACCTGAAAGTGGTTGCCGAGGGCGTGGAAACCCGCGAACAGTTCGACTACCTGCGCGCAGCCGGCTGCGACGCATTTCAGGGTTATCTGTTCGGCCGCGCCATGCCCGCCGAGCAACTGACCGGCGAGCTATTCAGCAGGCGGCCGCCAAGCCCCGCCGGCTAGATCCATGAATATCGAGGTATCCCGTTGAAGAACAACCAGCCTGTCACCCAGAATGAAATCAGCTTCCCTGCCAGCCAGCGGCTGATCTCGGCGACCAATGCCAAGGGCGTGATCGCCTACTGCAACGACGAGTTTGTCGCGGTCAGTGGCTTCAGCCGCGACGAGCTGATCGGCAGCCCGCACAATATCGTCCGCCACCCGGATATGCCCGAGGCGGTATTTGCCCACATGTGGTCGTACCTGAAAAGCGGCAAGAGCTGGATGGGCATCATCAAGAACCGCTGCCGCAACGGCGACTACTACTGGGTCAACGCCTACGTCACGCCGATCCTGGAAAACGGCCAGATTACCGGTTACGAGTCGGTGCGGGTCAAACCCGAGCCGGAGCAGGTGCGCCGCGCCGACGCGCTGTATCAGCGCATGCGCAACGGCCAGCAGCCGACCGCCCGCCAGCCGCTGATCAGTCTGGTCACGCAACTGGCACCGCCGCTGGTGGCCACTGGTATTGCTGCCGCTGTATTGTCCCAGGGGCATTATTGGCTCAGCCTGGGCACCAGTGCGGTATTGCTGTTTGGCCTGCAGGCACTGGCCCGTTACCGCCAGCAGCGCACCTTGGACAGCCTGCGCAGCACCGCCGGTGACAGTTTTGACAGCGAGTTGATTGCCCTGACCTACAGCGACGCGCCGGCGCCCATTGCCCGCCTGCAACTGGCGATGATCAGCGAGCAGGCGCGTATCCGTACTGCGTTGAGCCGTCTGAATGACTTTGCCATCCGCACTTCGGAGCTGGCCTCGACCAGCTGTCAGTTGGCCGATCAGTCCGCCCGGGCGCTGCGTACTCAGCGTGACGAAGCGGATATGGCCGCCACCGCGATGAATCAGATGGCCGCCTCCATTACCGAGGTGGCGCGGCATATCCACGACACTGCCGACGCTGCACAACAGGTCAACGGCCTGAGCCAGACCGGCTCGGCACAGGCACAGAATACCCGCCAGGTGATTGAGCGGCTGGCCGACACCGTGCGTCACATCAGCCAGTCAGTCGACAGTCTGGCGGCAGAATCCCAGTCGATTCAGTCCGCCGCCGACATGATCCGCGCGATTGCCGAGCAGACCAACCTGCTGGCCCTCAACGCGGCTATCGAAGCCGCCCGCGCCGGCGATCAGGGCCGCGGGTTTGCCGTGGTCGCCGACGAAGTACGTGCGCTGGCAGCCAAGACTCAGGAGTCCACCGAACAGATCCAGCGCATTATCGGTTCGCTGCAACAGGTCGCTGCGGAGGCCGTGGAAATCGCCCATCAGGGCAGCGAGGAAGCCCAGACTGGGGTCCAGCAGGTGGTGGATACCCAACATGCGCTGGACGGCATCACCCAGGCGATCGCGCAGATCCATGAAATGGGTCAGCAGATGGCCGTCGCCTCCAACCAGCAGGCCCACGTCGCCGAGGACATCTCCCGGCAGATCACCAATATCGCCAGCGTATCCGACCAGAACGCCGAACTGGCGCAACGCTCCGCGCAGACCGGCAAGGACATGGAAACCACCGCCCAGGCGTTGCATACGCTGGTTGAACGTTTCAACCGTTGAATGGTCGCTACACTGGTTTTATTTGCATTAGCCGGTCAAGCGCAATGGCTCCGGCACTTGCCTGGAAAAAACGCAACATGTACCCCCCCCTGCAGGGCGGGGTTTGTTCTTTGTCAGTTGAAGATTACCTATGCCTCTACACCGCCGTACCCCGCCCCTTTCCTCGCTGCAGGTGCCCGCGCTCGGCGCCTGCCTGTTGAGCAGCCTGCTGACCGTCAGCCTGCCAGCCCAGGCCGAGCAGACCGCCGCCAGCACGCGCTGGGTCAGCGATAGCCTGACCAGCTTCGTGCGCAGTGGCCCGACCGACGGTTACCGCATCGTCGGCACACTCAGCTCCGGGCAGCAGGTCGAGCTGCTCGGCAGCCAGGGCGACTATAGCCAGGTGCGCACCCCCAATGGCAATGCCGTGTGGATTCCCAGCCGCGACCTGCAGAGCGTCCCTGGCCAGGCCGAGCGTCTGCCACAACTGGAACAGCAGGTAGCGCAACTGTCTGCCGAGCTGGCCGGCATCGATGATAACTGGAAGGCCCGCGTGCAGGGCATGCAGGAGACGCTGGACTCACGCAAGGCGCTGATCGACGACCTGCAAGCCACCCGCACCAAGCTGAACGCCGAACTGACCAGTGCCCGCTCGCAACTGCGCGATGCCCAGGCCCAACTGGGTGCGGAACAACAACAGGTGCTGATGCGCTACATGGTCTACGGTGGCGGCATAGCCGGAGCAGGTCTGCTGCTGGGACTGATCTTGCCGACCCTGCTGCGCGTGCGCCGCAAGCGCAACGATCAATGGATATAGGCCTGTCGAGTCCCCTCTCGACACCAGCACGTGCAGGGCACTGCATTGGGCGTGACCGCACACATATAGATCGAGGCGATTAAGATATTTGCCCCGATTAGATCAGACAGGAAGGAATGCGATGCTGATTCTGACTCGTAAGGTGGGTGAAAGCCTGATGGTAGGTGACGAAGTGACAGTAACGGTGCTGGGCGCGAAGGGTAATCAGGTGCGCCTCGGCATCACTGCTCCGCAGGATGTTGCAGTACACCGCGAAGAAATTTACCAGCGTATTCAGAAGCAGAAAAATGACCTGTCAAGCAGCTGATTTGGTTAAATGTTTCATGAGGCAGCGGGTTGCCTTGTGATTTAGCGGTTGAGCCAATACCATGCAACGCTTGGATTGATGTAACTCAGGATAATCAGTATGCGCTCCCTTCTTTGGCTGCCCCCGTTGTTTGTTGCCGCATCCGTGTCTCTGCTGGCAGAGGCTGCCGCTGAGCAGCCGGATCAGAGCGCCACCTTCTCTGCCGGCCAGTGCTGGGTCAACGCGCCCATCAAGCCGCGCCCCTTGCACGAGCAAGTGGAAGTCGTGTTGCAGGAATCCAGCGTCAGGTATTCCGTTGCCCCGGCGCAGCTCAGAGAAGGCGTGCAACAGGTGGTCACCCGTGAGGGCACCAAAACCTATCGCGTGGTACCCGCCACCTTCAAGCAGGTGACCGAACAGGTCCTGGTCAAACCCGAAACCCAGCGCTCCGTGGTAGTGCCCGCCGTCTACGAGGCACGCGAAGCGGTGCTGACCGTGGAGGAGGCCAAGACAGTACTTGAGCCCTGCCAGGCAGCAGGTACCCGCTTCGGCAACAGCGGTGCGATGGCGTTCTGCGCCACGGAAATCCCCGCCAGAGAAGAGATCGTCCAAGTCAACGTGCTGGTCGAGCCTGAAACCACCCGGTTGATCACTGAGCCAGCAGTGTACGAGAGCGTTACCCGCTGGGTAGTGGACCAGCCCGCGCGGGTCGTCGAAGTGACCACCGAGCCTCAGCTGGCCACGGTAGCCAAGGTGGAAACAGTCACCCCGGAACAAGTCCAGCAGCGCACCGAGCCTGCAGTGACCCGCACCATGAATATCACCAAGTACCAGGGCGAGCCGCAGATTGTGCTCAGACGCGCAATATGTGATTCGGACCTGCAACCTGCATTGATCAGCCGCCTGCAGGCAGCACTCAGTTCCAGGGGCTACAGCCTCGGCAACATCGACGGCAAGCTTGGTCAGCGCACCATTGCCGCGCTGTCGGACTATCAGGCCGACAACGGCCTGGCGATCGGTGCCGTGACCTACGAGAGCCTGGAAGCACTCGGGGTACGCTGAAACGCGAGCATGGCGGCGGCCTGCCTCGGCCGCCACTAACAACCGGGGCTACGCCGCGCTATGGCGCAGCATCTCGACCGTGCTGGACAGGCCGGTCGCGCCGGAACTCTTGATCAACACAACATCGCCGCCCCGCAACTGATCCACGAGGGCGGCGTTCAGTTCCTTGACCGTGGGATACCACCGCAGGGTCAAACGATCGTCGAGCAGCTGGGCGAGGATCTTCATGTGCTCACCACAGAGCAACAACAGCTCGGGCCGGGCCTGGAGCAGCGGGGCAGCCAACTGCGCGTGATAGCGATCGGCATCCTCGCCCAGTTCCAGCATGTCCCCCAACACCGCCACTTTTCTGCCCTGCTGTGCAGTCGTATCGGCAAGCAGCGCCAGAGCGGCGCGCATGGACACCGGGTTGGCGTTATAGGCTTCGTCCATCACCCGCACCCGCCCCTGCGCTGTTTCCGTGTAGAACGCCACACCCCGGCCCGCCAGCGGCTGGAACAGACTGAATTGGGCGAGCATCGGCTCCAGCGGCAAGCCCAGGGCCAGCGCAACGGCGATGCACGCCAGACTGTTGGCGGCCATATGCTCACCCGGCGCACCCAGCCGATAGTTATAGCGCTGATCCGCAACCACTACCTGCACCTCACTGGTTGCTGCCGAGTAGCGCTCCAGCCGCACCTCAGCGTCCGGGTGGCGGCCGTAGTGCAGCACCTGCAGCCCTCTGGCCCGGGCATGCGCCTCCAGCACTTCCCAGTACTCCATATCCCGGTTGAGCACCGCCACGCCCTGCTCGTTCATGCCCTCGAAGATACGACCCTTCTTGATCGCAACCGTCTCGGTGGTTCTGTGGTATTCAAGATGAGCCGGACCAATATTGGTCACCACGGCAATATCAGGTTTGACCAACAGCGAGTTGCGCGACATGTTGCCGATGGCCATTTCCAGTACCGTATGCGGCGCATCCCAGGCAATCGAGGCCAGATTCCAGGCAATACCATGGGGTAGATTGGCGTTATGCGCTGTGCGGCCGACTTCCCCCCAGGGCTGCAGCGCCCTTGTCAACATGGCCACGGTGCTGGTCTTGCCGGCACTGCCGGTCACTCCGATAACCTTGCCCAGCATCTGCTGACGGGCAAACTTCCCCATCGCCAGAATCGCCTGATTGATGTCCTGCACCCGCAGCAGCGGTATATGTGCAGAACCGACGCTGTCATCATCCTGCGTCAGCAGCGCCTGGGGAGTAAATGGCAGATGGGCCAGCGCTACCGGGTTGATACCGCGGCGGCCGCCGGCAGGCCGCAGGGTGACCATCTGCCCCGGTTGCAAACTGGGTGCCCATATACACAGACCAGTCGCTCGCCAGCTCGGTGCCGGCGGCCTGACCCAGCGTCCACCGGTGGCCTGCAGCAGGCGCTCCGGCGTCCAGTTGGGTCCGCTCTGGTAGGCCAGCTGTTTTCGGTGCTCGCGTGCCGCGCTGATCCGTTGCTGACGGGCGGGCGGGCACTGCTCACGTAGCAGGTAACTGTGGTACGCCACCATCCCGGACAGATAATGCTCAACATCATCGATCCGCACCCGAAACGCCTGATGACGAATGAAAAAACTGCCGAGTATTCTGGCCGGATTGCGAAAGTACATCGCGTATTCCGGCCAGAAATGGCCGTTCATCAGGTAGGCGGCGCGGTGATGCAGCGCCCGGTCGAACTTGTCGAGATCGATCTCACTCAGCAGGTGGCGATGCTCCGGGCTTTGCGCAATGCGTTCGAGCATACGCTGCGCCGCCATCATCAACTCCAGCAGCGTCGGGAAGGTGGTGATCCGCTTGAGCACGAAATCGAGATGGTCGGCGACGTTGCGAATGCCGAAGCGGAAATAACGTTCCTCGGGGCGGTACAGGGTCAGCTCGTTGACGCAGTAGCCCAGCCAGTGGTCGTGGGCCTTCCAGTGCTCGCGTGCGATAAAGCTGTCGAAGGCCTGCTCCACCATGGCCAGCCAGCGCTCATCACCGGTCAAACGGTACAAACGCATCAGACCGAAGGCCGCTTCGCCGTCGTAGTAGATGATGCGAAACGCGGCCTTGACGTCGAGTGCGGGGTAATTGAGCACATGCACGAATTCCCCGGAGTCCGGGTTCTGCATGTGACGGATGCCCAGCGCCAGCTCTTCCAGCAGCGGTAGATGCTGCTCGGTGTCGAACAGCTCGCTGTACTTGCCCAGCGCCAGCAGGCACACGGCGTTGCCACCGAGCTTGATCTCGTTGCCCACGTCCAGCAGAAATGCCGCCCGCTCACCGGTCGGCAACAGCACGCGCTGGATCAGTTCTGTGCACAGATAGCCAAGCCCTCTTTCTATGGCCTGCGCCAGCTCCGGCTCGCGGGTGACTTCCCAGGCTTCGAGCATGGAATAAAGTGTGCTGGCGTGGCGCAACGTGTTGTAGGCATTGATCGGCCGGTCGAAGCATGGATGCCAGCCGTAGTGGAAACGACCGTTTTCCCTGACCTGGGAGGCCAGATAATTGCTGCCCCGCTCGATCATGCCGCGCACCGCATCGGCATCACAGTCAAGCACCCGCCGCCCGGCGTTGTGGCCGGTGGCGTGGAGCGCCAGTGGCTGAGTATCCAGATCGCAGAACAAACCTTCGGTGGTCAGCAGATACACCGGCGCGTCGTCGGTAAAGTCCACCACCAGCCCGGCAAAGCGCTGGCCGGCATAGAGACTGAAATTCTTCTCGTTGATTACCGCGTGGCTGACCTGGCCGCCGCCGTAGAGCATGGCGTTACCGTTGAGCTCACCTTCAAGAAACGCCTGCTGGAAGTTCGCATCCAGGGCCAGGCCGTAACGAAAATAGTTGCGCTTGAACACCTTCAGGCTGGCCCTCAGCGCTTTCCAGGTCAGCGGCTGCGCCCGCGTCACCCAGTCCGCCCGCAGCCAGCGCACAGGCATATGGCGGCGTGCGGCAAGTTGCTGGCAGGCAGCGCTGAGCTCGCTCCACAGCGAGTCGATATTCGTGCCGCTGGCATGTACCACGGCGGCGCGGCGCCGCCCGTCGCTGAATGACAGGAACAGCGTGTACTGCGGCCAGGGCGACGGCAGCGCGGCAATGCGCTGCTGCAGCACCGGGCGCATTTTTTCCAGCAGGTGCGACAGGGATTTACTCATATTCTGGTCAAACTCCCCTATCCATTACCGGCACCGCCGCCATCGGCCCGAGGCGGGCCTCCCACAGAAAGGGCTGGCCGGGTGTTTTTGTGGGAACGGCGCCCCGCCGCGATGTCTGGCAGCATTTACCTTTCCCTCAACGCTTCGCCGGCGTAGTTGATCGGCTTCATCAGGTAATCGAACACGGTCTTCTGCCCGGTGCGGATATCCACCGTGGCGATCATGCCGGGCACGATGGGAAAGCGCGTGCCGACCTGATTGACCAGAGCATCACCATCGGTGCGGATGAACACCCGGTAATACACGCTGTCCGGTTTGGCTTCGTCACGAATGGTGTCTGGCGAGATCAGCGTTACCTGGCCGTCGAGACCGCCATACACCGTGTAGTCATAGGCGGTGATCTTCACCTTGGCCGGCTGGCCGGGGTGGATGAAGGCGATATCGCGGGGTGAAATCCGCGCCTCGACCAGCAACTGGTCACCCAGCGGGACGATTTCCATCAGCCGTCCGTTGGGCGGAATCACGCCACCCCGGGTGGTGATTTCTATGTCCTTGACGATGCCGCGCACCGGCGAGCGTATGGTCAGGCGCCTCAGGGAATCGAAGCGACCACGCACCACCGACTCCAGCGACTGCGCCTCGGCGCGCGCCTTGGCCAGTTCCTCGCGCGCCAGGATCATGTACTCGGAACGGGTGTCGCTGGCCTTGAGTTCCAGCTCGGATATCTGCCGCCGCAGGCGCAGCACCTCCACGTTGCTGGCCGCGCCGATCGCCATCAGCGATTCGGTGATGGCCAACTCCTCGCGCACCAGCTCCAGGGATTTGCTCACCCCCGCCAGCGTCTGGCGGAGGCCCTCGCGGCGGGTCTGGTAAAGGCGCGTTTCGCTGGCGACCAGGTCGGGATAGGCGTCCAGCTCGGCGGGAAATTTCAGCGGCGTGCCATTGACTTCCGCCTCCAGGCGCGCCACCGAAGCCAGGGTGGCGCGGTAGCGTGCGGCGCTCTCCTCGACGTTCGATTCGGTCTTGGTCAGGTCCATTTGCGCCAGTACCTGGTCGGCCTCGACGATATCGCCCTCACGCACCAGCAGATCGAGCAGAATGCCGCCTTCCAGCGACTGGATGACCTGCTCGCGGGAGATGGGAATGACCCGGCCATCGCCGGTGGACACTTCCACCACCTCGGCGAACCAGGACCAGACCAGCAGCGCGGCAATCGCCAGCGACGACAGCCAGGTGATCCGCGTGGCGCGGTCGATGCTGCTGTCGTCGACTTCGTCGTTGTAGTGGCCCTGCGCGCCAGCCTGTCCGGCCACCGCTGGCATGGGGGCAGCGGTGCGCACGGCTCCTCTGCGCCGCAGCTTGATCAGTGGGTTTTTCATGACTCGCTCCGCGTCACGGTTTCAGCTCGCGCCGCGCCACCCTGCGCCAGCCGGCCGAGAATCTGCTGCTTGCTGCCATCGCGCAGTATCTGGCCGTTGTCGACCACGATGATGCGATCCACCAGGCTGAGGATGCTCTGGCGGTGGGTGGCGACGATCAGCGTGCGCCCCTCCAGCCAGGGACCGAGGCGCTGGATGAAGCGCTTCTCGGCCACCTCGTCGAACGATGCCGTGGGTTCATCCAGCAGCAATACGCGGGGCTGGCGCACCAGCAGCCGTGCCAGCAGCAGCGTCTGGCGCTGGCCGCCGGACAGTCCCAACCCGCCTTCCTGGATCATGTGGTCGAGACCGCCCGGCAGCCTCTGCACCACCTCGCCAGCGCCACTGATATCCAGCGCGGACAGCAGTTCCTCGTCGCTGGCATCCGGCGCGCCAAGCAACAGGTTGTCGCGCAGGGAGCCATGGAACAGGCGGGCGTTCTGGCCCATCAGGCTGAGGTCGCGACGCACATCGGCGGGGTCGATATGCGCCATCCGCACGCCATCCACCACGATCTCTCCGGCCGACGGCTCGACCATGCCCGCCAGTGCCTGCAGCAGGGTCGACTTACCCGCGCCGTTGCGCCCCAGCACCGCGATGCGCTCGCCCGCTGCAATATCCAGCTGCTCGACGCGCAGCGCCGGCGGCGCCCCCTCGCCGTACTGGAACACAGCTCCACGCAGGGCAAAGTTGCCGGCAATGTGCGGACGGTGGATACGGCGTTCGGCGCCCGGATCATCCACCGTCAACGCCATGATGTTGTCGAGACTGGTCAGCGCCAGCCTGGCCTGCTGCCACTTGCTCAGCACCTGGGTGACCTGGGACATGGGCGCCATCATCCGCGACGCCAGAATCGAGGCCGCCACCAGCGAGCCGACCGTGAGATCGCCGACCATCACCAGCGGCGCGCCAAACAGCACCACCAGGGCAAACACGCCGTTCTGCAGGCTGTAGGTCCACACACCCAGGGTATTGACGAGAAAGCGCAGCCGCAGGTTCACATCGGCGGTCACCGCGTTGTAATGGTTCCACTGGCGCTGGAAGCGTTGTTCCGCCTGCAGGCTCTTGATATCGTCCGCCCCCTGCACCGACTCCACCAGCATCGCGCTGCGCAGGGAGGATTCGCGCATCGCCTCGCTGGCCAGCCGCCGCAACGGCCCCTGCATCAGCAGACCCGGGATCACCATCAGCAGCAGCGCGACCACCGGCACCCATACCAGCGGGCCGGCGATGTACCAGAGGATGCCGCAGAACAGGAAGAAGAACGGCAGGTCCGCCAGCGCCGTCACCGTGGTCGAGGTCATCAGTTCCCGTACGTGCTCCAGCTCGCGGATCTGGGAAATGAAGGTGCCGGTGGAGCGTGGGCGCTGGCTGTTCTTGATGCGCAGGGCGTGACCGAAGACCCGGTCGGAGGCGACCATGTCGGCGCGCTTGCCCACCAGGTCGGTGATGCGCACCCTGGCGCAACGCAGCATAAAGTCGAACAGCATGGCGACCAGCACGCCGCCGAACAGCACGTAGAGCGTGGCCATGGACTCGGCGGGAATCACCCGGTCGTAGACCTGGCGGGAAAACAGGATACCGGCCAGGGCCAGGATGTTGGCCATCAGCGACGCCAGCAGCACATGGCCGTAGGGCCTGAGATCTCCCAGGGCGATGTCGCGGAACCAGTGGGGCTGATAGGGCTTGATGTAACCGTCCACCCGGGCATCGGGCACCGCCCGCGCCGGACGCAGCACCACCATGGTCCGCGCACGGGCCAGCAACTGCTCGCGGGGCAGCGTGCTGCGCAGGCCGGCATCGCCACTCAGCAGCACGCTGAGCCGACCGTCGCTGGCGATGGCTTCCACCACCGCCACCTGGCCGTCATCCAGTTCCACGGCCAGCGGCAGGCGCCAGGGCGTCAACTGGCCCGCGTCGAAGGCGCTCACCCGGCAACTGAGGCCGATCTGGCGCGCCAGAGCGCCAAGCACTTGCGCCAGCGGGCGCCCCTCCGACCAGGCGGCCTCCAGGCGGATATTCTCCTCGGAGCAATCCAGTCGGTAATGCCGCGCCACCGCCAGCACGGCATCGATCCAGGGAGCGAAAGCGGCACGCTGGCCGGCAAATGACGACTGCTCGGTCATGATCGTACCTCTGTGCGGTTCACTATTCGGCGGTTCAGCGCTTCACCGGCGCGGAACATCTCACGCAGTCCGCCAACGCTGTAAAGACAGTCGATCTGCAGGCTGCGCAGATCGAACAGGGTGTTCTGCTTGTCCACCTGGGTCTGGAAGATTTCCTGCTCGGTGTTGAGGATATCCAGCAAGGTGCGGGTCCCCAGCGACAGATACTGGTGGCGGTACAGCTCCTGGGTCTTGACGATGCTGGCGTGACGCCCGTCCTGCAGCGCCAGACTGGAGGTCAGGCTGAGCGAGCGGTCACGGGTTTCCCGGTAGAGCCGCGACAACTCCAGCAATGCCCGGTCCCGGGCTGCGGTGGCGCTGTACAGGGCGTGCTCCGCAGCGCGGCTGCGGGCGCGCAGGGCACCGCCCTGGAACAGGTTGCTGGTCAGGTTGAGGCTGACGACAAACTCCTGGTCGTCGAGTTGTTGCAAACCATCGGTGTCGCGATTCAGGTAATGCTCGAAATCCGCACTCAACGACAGGGTCGGGCGCTGTTCGGCCCGGGCCTGCTGGATCGCGGCCTCGGCCTCGGCGCGCTCGGCTTCGGCTAGGACTATCCGGGGCGCGCTGTCGAAGTTCTCCGGCAGGCGCGGACACAGCCCCTCCAGTGGCTCGGGCCAGCTATCGTCCAGGGTCAGCGGCTGCTGGCTGCCGATCAGGTTTTCCAGGGCGCGATGCCACTGGTCGCGCTGGGCCTGCATCTGCAACTGTGTGGCCCGCGCCGACTCGCGACGCGACTTCGCCTGCATCTGATCGGACGCCGTGGCGGCACCCAGCGCCGAACGCTTGGCCGCCATGGCTTCCAGTTCGGCAATGGCGTCGATCTGCTCCCCGGCCAGCTCCAGCAATACCTCGTAGCGCCGCGCCTCGATGAACGCCTTGCTGGTTTCGCGGATCAGGTCTTCCGCTGCCAGCAACACACTGGCCTGTTCCCGATCCACCCCGCGCGTGGCCGCGTCCACGGCGCTGGACACCTTGCCAAAATCGTACAGCATCTGCGACGCGGAGACGCTCAGGGCTTCCTCGGAGCGCCCGGTGGTGTGGCGATAGCCGCTATTGATGCCGGTTCTCAGCTGCGGCCAGTAGCCCGCCCGTGCAACGCTGACCTGTTCCTGTTGCGCATCGAGACGACTGAGGGATTCGACGATAGCGGGATGCTCATTCAGGGCGCTGCGTACCGCATCGAACAGCTGCAGCTTGCCAGAGCGGTCGGGGGTGAGTGAGGTAGCGCTGGGTATGCTCAGCGGCAGTGGGAGCGATGCCGGATCCGCGCTGCCGGCGCTGTATTGGGCCAGGCTTGCCGGTGGTACTGCTGTAGCCATGCCGTCGTGCGACGGGATCCGCAGGGTGTCCGAGGGAGTGGCGGCAGGCTCCGTGCTGGCCGATCTAGGGCTGACCTCGCGGCCAGCATCGCCCCGGGGCAGGGCTTCTACAGGGTCAAGGTGTGCTGGAAGAGGTTTAATCAGAGCGCTTGCAACCAACGGCTCAATGACCTCGGTTTGCTCAACGGACTCGATCTGCTCTGCAGCAAGCTGAGTGCTGTCAGCTGGTGTTGTGGGAAGCGCGCCTCGCGACGACGGCGTGCGCAGGACGCCCGAAGGGCTGCCGGCAAACTCCATGCTGGCGGATTGCGCGCTGGCATTGGCGCCGGCATCGTCCCGGAATGGGGCTCCTGCAGGGTCAGTTCTGGTGGCTTCCTGTCCGGTTTGACTGGCCACCAGATCCACCAGCGACACCCTCGTTACCTCCCCCGCTTTGCCCTCTACAGCCGCCTTCTCGACAAACTCCACCAGCGAGAAAGACAGCACCCGCCGCTCGCCGGTCTGCCTGACAGCAGAGTCGGCCTGTGCGGAAGGCGGATTCTGCACCACCTGCACCGGAGTATCCGCAGTGCTGACAGAGGCCTCATCGTTGACCAACCTGGCGAACTCCGCCACCGACAGGGCAGGCAACGACGGCGCCTGCCCTGCCTGATTTTCCGTTTCAGCAACGGCGACCGAGCTGCCCGCCGATAACAGAAACCCAACCGCAAATGACAACCTTGACTGCCACATCCTTATCGTCCCAGCTCTGTTCCCGGCAACGTTACCGGTAACGACGAATGGCGCCGGGTTTTCACCCGGCGCCATTGCGCTTTCCTCGGTCAACTGACGTGCAATAGAGTTTACATCACTGACAGATGCTGCTGGGACAAGAGGTCGTCGAGACTGGACGGCTCCAGTACCAAAGCCAGCTCGGCAGGGGCAGGCACTGCGGCCAGAACCGTATCCTCGGATACTTGCTGGTCGACCTCTTGCGCTGCCTGCTCATCCACTACAGCCTCGGCATCCTCCTGGACTCGCTCCGCCAGCAGCTCTTCGAGCAGCTGATCCACCAGCGTATCCTGCTCCGCTGCGCCGCCCAGCAAATCGCTGATCAGGCTGTCGTCCAGCGCCGCCACTGCCGGCAGGTCTTGCGCCTCTGCCAGGGTATTGCCGGATTCGAACGCGGTCTCTGCAGCTGCACCAGCGCCACTCAGGATATGGTCGAGCAGGCTGACTTCGCCAGACAGCTCATCGGCTACGGCCAGCCCTGCGTCATCCGGCGCACCGGCTGCCAGCAGATCGGCTTCACCCAGCTCCGTGCTCAACAGCATGCCGTCCTCGGCGGTGGCGCTGAGCAGGCTGAACGCGGCAGCCTGGGCGCCGGCGGCATTGGTGCCGCCGCCAAGCAAGCCACCCAGCAGACCGCCGAGCAAGCCGCCAACCAGACCATCCGGGCCCAGCAGACCATTGAGCAGACCGCCGACCAGACCCTGGTCACCGAGCAGGCCGCCCAACAGACCACCCAGCAAGCCACCCAACAGGCCGTCATCGCCGAGCAGGCTGCCCAGGATGCCACTGGTATCCACATTCTCGCCCACCAGACCATTGCCAACCAGGCCGGTGAGCAGGCCACTGACCAGGCCGTTCTCGCCGACCAGCACATCCAGCAGGCCGCTGGCACCCTGTTCGGTGTTCAGCAGGCCACCAAGCAGTTTGCCGATCAGGCCGTTTTCGCCCAGCAGGCCGTCGAGCAGACCGCCAAGCAGGCCAGTCTCGCCCAGAAGTTGCTCCAGCAGCGGGATATCCACCAGGCCGTCGCCGGTGAGCAGGCCGCCGAGCAGGTCGCCACCCAGCACGCTGTTCAGCAGACCGGTGATCAGGCCGTTCTCGCCGAGCAGACCGTCGAGCAGGCCGAGCCCGTCGCCGCCACCCAGCAGGCCGCCGAGCAGGTCGTTGTCACCGCCCAGCAAGCCATTGAGCAGGCCGCCGATTACACCGTCCTCACCCAGCAGCGTGCTCAGCAGACCCGCACCATCGCCTTGACCCAGCAAACCGCCAAGCAGGCCACCGTCACCGCCAAGCAGGCCATTCAGCAAGCCACCGAGCAGACCGTCTTCGCCAAGCAGGGCACCGAGCAGATCACCCGCCGGCAGGCCGCCCTCACCACCCAGCAGACCGCCACCGAGCAAGCCGTTCAGCAGACCGGTGACTAAACCGTTCTCGCCCAGCAGCCCATTCAGGATGCCATCGCCGCCGAGCAGGTCGCCACCGAGCAGGCCATCACCCAGCAGACTGTTCAGCAGGCCGGTGACCACACCGTTCTCGCCCAGCAGAGTGTCGAGCAGACCGTTGCCGTTCTCTCCGCCCAACAATCCGCCAAGCAGACCACCGCCCAGCAGGCCACCGTCACCGCCCAGCAGACCGTTCAGCAGGCTGGTGACCAGGCCCTGTTCACCCAGCAGGCTGTCCAGTACACCGCTGCCCAGCAGGCCGCCGTTCTCTCCGCCCAGCAGACCGCCAAGCAGATCACCGCCCAGCAGGCCGCCGAGCAGGCCGTCCTCGCCGAGCAGACCGCCCAGCAGCCCCTCACCGGTCAGGCCATTCAGCAGACCACCGCCTTCACCGCCCAGCAAGCCGTTGAGCAGGCCGGTGACCAGACCCTGTTCACCCAGCAGGCTGCCCAGCAGGTCGTCCAGCAGCTCGTTCTTCAGCAGGCCGTCTTCGCCGAGCAGGCCACCCAGCAGGCCGTTTTCACCCACCAGGGCTTCCAGCAGGCCGGTAACCAGGCCCTGTTCGCCGAGCAGGCCAGCCAGCAGTTGCTCAGGCAGCAGTGTGCCCAACAGTTCATTGTTGCCCAGCAGCCCCTCCAGCAGACCGCCGACCAGACCGTCGCGGCCCAGCAGGCTATCCAGCAGCTCGCCACCCAGCAGATCATCGCCAAGCAAACCACCCAGCAGCCCGTGTTCACCCAGCAGGGCGTCGAGCAAACCGGTGACCAGGCCGTTTTCACCGAGCAAACCAGCCAACAGATCGTCACCCACCAGACCACCTAGCGGCCCGCTCTCACCCAGCAGGGTATCCAGCAGATTGCTCAGCAAGCTGTCCTGGCCGAGCAGACCACCCAGCAGGGCGTTGTCACCACCCAGCAAGCCATCCAGCAGTCCGCCCTGGTCACCCAGCAGGCCCTTCAGCAGGCCGGCCACCAAGCCTTCGCTGCCCAGCAGCGCAGCCAACAGCCCCTGGTCACCAAGCAGGCTTTCCAGCCCCGCGCCACCCAGCAGACTGTTCAGCAAGCCACCGATCAGACCATCTTCGCCGAGCAGGCCGGACAACAGAGCGCTATCAGTCAGGCCACCACCGAGCAGGCCGCCGCCCAACAGGCCGTTCAGCAAGTTGCTGAGCACGCCGTTTTCACCCAACAAACCGGCCAGCGCGTCACTGCTCAGCAGCCCGTCCTGACCCAGAATCGTATTCAGCAATTCCGACACCAGACCGCCCTGACCCAGTAGGGCGTCGATTGCCGGATTATCAATCAGACCGCTGCCGAGCAGACCATGCAGTAGTTGCGTGACTGCGCCGTCCTCACCCAACAACACACTCAGTGGTCCGTTGGCACCCAGCAAGCCGGACTCGCCAGTCAAACCGTCCAGTGCGCCAGTGCTCAGCAGGCCATTGAGCAGGTTGGTCACCAGGCCGTCGTCACCAAACAGCGTACCCAGCAGTTCATCACCCAGCAGACCGTTTTCACCGGTCAGGCCACCGAGCAGGCCGTTTTCGCCTAGCAGGGTGTCCAGCACCTTACCCAGCACGCCTTCAGAGCCGGTCAGCAGCGCCAGCAAGCCGGTCTCCCCCAACAGATCACCGATAAACGTTGACTCACCCAGCAGCTGGTTGATCAGGTTGATATCACCGCCCAACAGGTTCGCCAGCAGCCCACTGAGCGCGCCCTGATCACCGAGCAGCGTGCTCAGCAGGTCACCTAGCACCGTGCCTTCGGCCAGGATATCGCCCAGCAGCCCGCCTTCATCCAGAATGCCACCCAGAATGCCGTTTTCAGCCAGCAGGGCGCCCAGGGCGCTGTTTTCAGCCAGCAGGCCGCCGATCAGGCCTTTCTCGGCCAGCAGGCCACCGACCAGGCTGCCTTCGCCCAGCAGGTCACCCAGGAGATCGGCCAATGCACCGTCTTCGTCCAGCAGGCTATCCAGTGTGCCACCCAGGCCAAGACCCACCAGCACACCACCCAGCAAACCCTCTTCATTCAGCAGGTTGGCAACCCCGTCGGTGACGAAATCAATCTGCCCGCCCAGCAGCTGATTCAGTAGCTCCAGAGCCACATTCTCGCCGAGGAGGTCGGTGACCAGCGGTGCCAGGAGCTCGCTGAGATCATTCCCGAGCCCGCCCAGGGTGGCATCCAGCTGATCCAGACTGTTCGGGTCATCTGGATGGAACTCACCACCCAGCAGCGGCTTCAAGGCATCGTTGAGACGATCCGTCAGACCTTCGGTAGCTCCGATTGCAGGAGCCAATCCGCCATTCAATCCGAGCAGGTCGTCCAGCGCCGGCACCACTGCACCCAGTATCACATCGGCGGGATCCAGCAGCTCATTGCCGTCCGAGTCGGCATCGGCGTCGGCATCTGCATCTGCATCTGCATCTGCATCTGCATCTGCATCTGCATCGGCGTCGGCGTCGGCATCAGCATCGGCATCGGCATCGGCATCGGCGTCGGCATCGGCATCTGCGTCAGCATCAGCATCTGCGTCTGCATCAGCATCTGCGTCGGCATCAGCATCTGCATCTGCGTCGGCATCAGCATCGGCGTCGGCGTCGGCGTCGGCGTCGGCGTCGGCGTCGGCGTCGGCATCAGCATCTGCATCTGCATCTGCATCGGCGTCGGCATCAGCATCAGCATCTGCATCAGCATCTGCGTCGGCATCAGCATCTGCATCTGCGTCGGCATCAGCATCGGCGTCGGCGTCGGCATCTGCATCTGCGTCGGCATCAGCATCGGCGTCGGCGTCGGCATCTGCGTCGGCGTCGGCGTCGGCGTCGGCATCAGCATCAGCATCAGCATCAGCATCAGCATCAGCGTCGGCATCTGCATCGGCATCAGCATCGGCGTCGGCGTCTGCATCAGCGTCGGCATCTGCGTCTGCATCGCCGTCTGTCACCGGTGCGCGGGACGAGCTGTCGTCGTCATCCAGAATGGCCCACAACGCGCCTGCGCCAAGCAATCCGAGCAGCACCCAGGCCCAGTCCGGGATACCCCCGGCGGCAGCAAGCTCGGATATCTCGGCAAAGTCAAAGTCGGCAGCCGCCGAGTTATATTGACCGAGCCAGACTACACCGTTGCTATCCTCAAGTATCAGCTCGCTGCGCTCTTCTTCACCGGGCACGCCAAAGAAGTTCTTGATCAGAATCTTCTCGCCGCTCTTGAGGTTTACCTCCAGGTCATTGCCCACCCTGATGGTCGAGGCCAACTGCTCCGGACCGAAAGGCAGTTTTACAACGCCCGCCTTTTCGAGCGTGATTATGCCGTCCACCGGTAGGCTGACCGAGGAGTCGCCGGATTTTGCAATGATGTCGATTGTGTTGCCTGCCATGCTCAATTACTCCAAAACGAATTTCTAGCTTCTTTAGCGTCGAACCTGTGCACCCGGCATTCCGCGACCTTTCGAGTCGCCAGCACTGGGGCCAGGCATACCCTTCAACGCTGGCCGTAGATCATGATCTGCACGCGCCGATTGGGCTGCAGGCACTGTTTGAGAGATGCTGTAATGGCGCGACCCTGACACTCGACCAGAGGCTCTCTGGCACCGCGCCCTTCGGCGGAAATCAGGCGACCGTCGACTCCTTTGGCAACCAGCCGATTGCGCACGGCCTCTGCACGGCGCTGCGACAGTGCGTCGTTATAGCGATCAGAACCAATACGGTCCGAGTGACCTACAACTACGACGCGGTCAAGCTGCATCCTCTGGCTGAGCACGACATGTGCAGCGAGATCCAGCTCTTTCAGTCCTTCAGCGGAGAGCGTCGCGCTGTCAAAGCCAAAAAGCAGGTCGCTGAACAGGGTGATTTCCTGAAGCTCTGGGACCTCGGGCCGGATCAGCTCCTCATAACGTGCAGTACATTGCGGCCTACGCCACTTACTGCTGGTAACCAGGCCATCAGGGTCAAACGCAACACCGAACTGACACACCAGGTAATCGCCCGCGGAATCCAGAGGCAGATTGACGTTGTAGCGCCACCAGCGCTGGTTGACCTCATCGACCGGAGTCCCCATCAGGCTCCTGACATCATTCTTGCTGCTGCCCGGCACCACCTGGGCAATACTCCGGGGCGCAATGGCTGTGCCTCTGCGCACATAGTCAGGCCCCAGGTCCGTCAATACGCGCTCGACATTATCAAACTCCAATGGACCCGGGGTCTGATTACCCTGATTGCCATTTACGCTCGCGCATCCAGTCAAAAACGCCAAGGCGCACAGGGCTGTTACTTTCATCATGATTCCCATGGGAACTCCATTACTCCAATCAGTAGCCAACGGCGAAGCCTCGCGCGGCCCAATCCCGAACGAGGTTTTC
This sequence comes from Halopseudomonas sp. Lyrl_26, assembly GCF_051948695.1. Lineage (NCBI taxonomy): Bacteria > Pseudomonadati > Pseudomonadota > Gammaproteobacteria > Pseudomonadales > Pseudomonadaceae > Halopseudomonas > Halopseudomonas sp. Lyrl_26. Next base: position 305,827 of record NZ_JAYJLH010000003.1, on the reverse strand, counting down.
TGCATGCGACCAGAATAGGCAGTATCAGGAAACTATAAATATTGAATTGGTATTAGTCGGATGGCACAAACAGAACAGTGCCCACCCAAGCATCTATACAGCCAAACCAAACAACCCCACACCAACATAACCTTGTATATAGTTGGAACTCATTATTTATATTTCCCCAACAATTCCTTATAATACACGGTGGAACTAAAAGTTCCATGCACACCAGCGATTTCAAGGGATCTGCCGAACGGGCTTTGGCAGCGGGGCAGACGATGCAGCGACAGACAGCAGGGACGAAACAACAAGGCGCGGCCAGTATCGAGTTCGCCTTTATGTTTGTGCTGGTGTTTATGATCTTCTATGGGATGGTTGGGTATTTCATTCCGCTGTTACTAAGTGCCACTTATCACGAACTATCTTCAGAGGCACTCCGCCAGGCAATAAGCCTGAAATACTCGACTCTGGAGCACGCTGATATTCAGCGTCAGGCAAACCGGGTCATCGAGGATTCGTGGTTACCCAATGCCTGGGCGCAGCTATGTCCAGGTTATGAGGCATATCTGAAAATCCACGGCGATACCTGGAGCGCCTGTGTCCGCCACGATAATCCCTCTTCGATCCTGACGCCCATATCGCTGTTTGGTCTGGATCTGGTTCCGTTACCCGATGAGATTCGGGGAGAAGCGACAGTGCTGCTGCACTGACCCCCTCACCCACGCTAATGCTGACCAGGCACACTGCCAAGGAGTTCATCCATGTCCCGCTTCTCCATGCACCTACCACCCAAAATTCATCAGCGCGGTGCATTCAGCATTCTGACGGCCTTCACCCTGTTGGTGCTTCTGCTTTTCCTGGCCCTCGTAGTGGATGGCGGTCGCTTGTACATGGAGCAGCGGAAGCTGCAGAAAATTGCCGATATGGCCGCACTGGAAGCGGTGGCACGTCTTGAAAACGGCAATTGTGCAGCCGAACCCGGCAACGCTGCCGGCTACGCTGACGAAAACGCCCTGCGACACGGCTTCTTACAGAACAGCGGCCAGTCCCTGCTCACCCAGTGCGCCACGGTAACGCCGGGAGATGCCGCAGGCGACGGAAGCCGCATCATTACTGTCGACCCCGGTGGCCGAGCTGTTAAAGTCACTGCCATCAAAAGCGTGCAGAACAGCCTGATAGCGCAACTGCTCGATCGCCTTCCCACTGTTGACTTGAGAGCTGAAGCCACCGCCGTGCGTGAAGCTCCCACTGCCTCATTCAGTGTGGGTGCGCAACTGCTGCGCCTGAATGATAACAAGCTACTCGGCCAGTTGCTGAAAACCGTGGGGCTGAAGCCAGAACATCTGACCGTCCTCGACTCCGATGGTCTGGCCAGCGCTCAAATCACCCCAGCCGGCCTGCTCAAGGCATTGGGCATCAAGGTCGGCATCCATGAGCTCAAGGCTCTCAGTCCTCAGGGACTGGTTGATCTGGTCAATACCGAAGTGGGTCTTCTCGGCCTTGACCGCCTGATCGGTTTATCAGCCCAAGTAGTCTCTGACTCGGTACTATTGGCGCAGTTGGATCTGCTGCGCCAGGGTATTCTGACCAGCCCTATCCTCAAGGATGTCAACCTGCAACTGTTCGGCACCGAGGATCAACCAGGCCTGCTGAAACTGGAATCCAGCCCGGATGGCACCCTGGGCGCCGCACTGGACACCCAGATCAACCTGGGCGATCTTTTGGGTGCCGGTATTCTGATCGGGGCCAATGGTCGAGGCCTGGAAGTGAGCAACCTGAACGTGCTCGGGCTGGCCCAGATCGAGTTGGGGATTGTCGAACCACCTTCCATTGGTATCGGGCCGGTAGGCACCAAGGCCTACAACGCCCAGATACGCCTGTATGTTGGAGTCGATACCAACAAGCTGCTGGGCGGCATTCTTGCCTGGCTGACCGATACCGTACTGGGCACCCGGATCAATCTACCCATCTGGATCGACCTGGTGTCTGGCGAAGGCACCCTGGAGGCCATCCACTGTGACGCCGGAACGCCCACTGCGGATATCTGGGTGGAAACAGACATACTCAATGCCTGCGTCGGCAAGATGCCCGAGGAAGGAAAATGGTCCACCAGCGGCAGCTGCGAAGTTGCCCTGCATGAGGACGAGCTGATCAGGCTGCTGCATATTCCGGTGCTCAGCGGCAAGACCAACATCCCTGCGCTGGCACACGACGACGAGTTACTGGACATGGTTGCAGGTGAAACTCGCTCCACTACTGTCAACCCGCTTGCACTCGGCAACACAGTGGATAATCTGGTCAGTGGTCTGTTGGATCTGCTCAGTGGCCTGTTCCGCAAACCGGTCAACGATGACCCCAACCTGGATTACAGTCAGAAGGCACAAAACGAACTGATAGCCAGACTGGCAAAGCAATACCTGGACGCCACTAAAGTTAATGGCTTCTATAATGTGGACAATGTCACTAGGCTGATCCTGCAAGGTAGCGAGGAGCGCGACGCAAATGGCGAGCAGATTCTGCCTCCTCTGGTAAGCGCAGACTGGGAGATTCCAAACAGTATTCCTGTAAGCTGTGTGCTCGGGGCATGCCCCACAAGTTCGTGGAAAAAAGGAACCTTCACTCAAGCTTTCCATGCTTATACCAGTATTCCGTATGGAGTTCTGGACATTGTAGGCATCCCCACTCTGGGTAAAGGCTACCTGAGCTGCGCGGGACTACTCTCGTCCCTGCTTAATTGGAACAACTGCGTTGAACACAACCTGGCCAAATTGCTGAAAGACAAACCCGACAGTATCAACGTGAGCGACAATGGCGACGGCCAGAGCCTGGCCAACCCCAACAGCAACGAGATCACTTGCTCAGGTGCGTTGTGTATCCTTCTGAAACCAGTGCTGGCACTGCTCAAGCCCATCCTCAACGGCATCGGAGCCCTGCTGACCACTATCCTCGCCAATGCACTCGGCCTGGAATTGGGCCGCACCGATGTCACCGTGCATGCGATCAGCTGCGGCACGCCGCAACTGGTGCGCTAGACATTTCAGGGAATAAAGAATGTCCTTTATCAGATATCGCCAGAGCCGACACCAAGGGAAGTTCGGGCTGCGGCGTCAACAGGGCGCGGTAGCCATCGAGTTTGCCGTGCTGTTCATGGTGTTCTTCGCCGTGCTATATGCCGTCATCGCCTATAGCATCCCATTGCTGCTGACCCTGACCTTCAATCATCTCAGCGCGGAGGCAACCCGCGCGGCGGTCAGGATTGATCCGGCCATTGGGCTGGCGGCCTATAAACAATCTGTCAGCAAAGTTGTGCAAGATACCGTGGACAGCAGTTGGCTGCCGAAGAGCTGGGTAGACGATGAGCGTTGTGCTCCTCCTGCCGATACCGGATTGCAATGGATAAATCTGGAGAGCAGCCATGCTCTTCTCGCAACAGAGACCCTGGGCACCGTAGAACGTATGCAACTGCATGTCTGCCTGCAACGCGAATACAACCGCAACAACGCCATCATCCCGATATTGACCGTATTCGGTGTCGATATTCCCAGCCTGCCCAAGGATAAGGATGGCAACATCACCCTGCGCGGTCGCTCCACCATCCGCCTATAACGCGGGGGGGGGGCAGCACCGCGCTCGGGCGCTACGCACACAGACTTTCAACCGTGCCAACCCCGTCGTCGAGCAGGCGCTCGACAACCCGGGAGTTGTGCTGGCCGGGATGCAATCCGGCCTTCCGGTACTGGCAAACTGTTTCAGCAGCTACCGTCGCCCGCCCAGAGCCAGCGCCAGCAGCGTGCGGTTATGCATATTGGTGGCCCGCAGTACTTGGGAGACATACAGCTTGACGGTATTTTCCGAGATCCCCAGTTCGCAGGATATCTGGTAGTTGGTCAGCCCCTTGGCCAGCAGCTCGGCCACTTCGACCTGGCGGGGCGACAGCGTGGAGTAGCCGGGCAGTTCCACAACTGGTAGCGGATCAACTGTTTCACTGGTGTTCAAGTCACTGACACCCCGCTGTAGTTCCTGCAGTGAATCGGCCATTTCCTTGATCCGCTCGCTGATGATCTCCACCTTCGACGCTGCGCTACGCCGCTTGACGGTAGCCTGCAATCGACGGAGCCCCGTCAGCAACGCATCCAGATCCAGCGGCTTCGGGTAGTAGTCGGAAATACCCGCCCGCAGGGCATCAATGACATCTTCCTTATCCGCATCCCCAGTGAACAGTATGCTTTCAAACACCCGGTTGGCAGACCGGGTTCTGTTCAGCAGCCTGATCAGCTCGATACCATTGATGCCCGGCATCCGGTAATCGCTTAGCACCACGCCAATATTCTCATCTTCATGGAAGAGGTCGATGGCTTCTGTAGAGCTCACACAGCCAACGCATTCAATACCGCAGTCGGTAAAAAATTCGGTCAGTTCTTCGACAATAGAAGGTTCGTTGTCGACAATCAGGATTTTATTCAAATGGTTCATACTGTCCCTGTCCTCGCTCAGCTGCGAGGGGATGCGATGCAATCCAGTCACCGTCACCCTGACAGTGGCTGGCGGTTCCCAGCAAACATATGCAGTACGTCCAGTACGCATGACCACAACCGAAGGCTTGAAACAAAATTTAGCATAAACTACTAACAATCAAATTATACCTTTCGTTAGCTAAAAGTTTTCTTGCCAGCCACTAGTGCCCTCTGACAGCCTGCGCGCTCCTTAGGCAGCCCTGCGGCATCCCTTGGTCCTGGTAGCTGTGAGCGGCGGCCCGACCTACAGTCATGGCAGGGGCAATCACTTCATCTGGATCAGAATATGGTCGACTACAGCCGCAAATATTTTCTCATAGTGGATGACTATACTGATTTCCGCTCTGCCCTCAGCGGCATGTTGCGGCAGATGGGGGTCAACAGCATTGATGCCGTGGCCTCCGGTGAGGAAGCGCTGGTACTGTGCCGCCGAAACCATTACGACGTGATTCTGCACGATTACAACCTGGGCGGCGGCAAGAACGGTCAGCAGGTCCTGGAGGAACTCCATCACCGGCGCCTGCTTCCACCCCACTGCGTGTTCGTGATGATCTCCGCCGAGAGCAGTCAGGCCATGGTGCTGGCTGCGCTGGAATGCGAACCGGACAGCTACCTGGCCAAGCCTTTCAATCAGGCCAGCCTGCAACAGCGGCTGGATCGCCTGATCGCCATGAAGACTACCCTGCGCCCGGTACTGGAAGCCCACCACGAGGGCGACCATGCCCGTGTGCTGGAGGCCTGCCGGCAGGTGATCGCCGCACACCCGCGCTACCGCCCCCAGTGCCAGCGCTACCTGGTCATGGCCCTCGGCGGGCTGGGTCAGCATGGGGAACAGGAACGCGTGTTGCGGGACCTGATCGCCGAGCGTCCGGTGCCCTGGGCGATGCTTGCTCTGGCCGAGCTGTACCGGAACAGCGGAAGGCTGGACGAAGCTCGTGATACCTACGAAGAGGGCATCCGGCAATTCCCCAGGGTACCGGCGATGTATGACGGACTGGCCGCCACCGCGCTGGCCCAGGGCGACCCCGAGCAGGCGCAGGACTATCTGCAGCAGGGCCTGCGGCTGTCGCCCAATTCCCTGCGCCGCCAGGAAACCATGGGCAGTCTGGCCCGTCGCAACCGGGATCACGAGCAGGCGGCCCGCGCCTATCGTCAGGCGGTGGAGCTGGGCCGGCACTCGCTGTTCCGCAATCCGGAGAACCACCTCAATCTGGTTTCCAGTCTGCACGCCCAGTCCGACGACGGCACGCTCAGCCAGCGCCAGCTGGTGGAGATTCGTCAGACCCTGACCGAGCTGGACCGGACCTGGCGGGATGATCCGGCACTGGCGGTGCGTTCGCGCCTGGCGCAGGCCCAGACCCTGCGCCGCACCGGGCAGGAGGACGAGGCGCGCCGCCTGACCGACCAGGCCCTCGAGCAACTGCAGGAAATGCCCAGTTTCTTCAGTGCCGAGGCGGCCATGCAGGTTTTCACGCAGCTGGACGAACTGGGACAGTCACAACGGGCCCAGCAGGTGCTGGCCACGTGCGCCGAGATGTATGGTGACGATCCCCAGGTGATGGACGCCCTGGCCCGGCATACGGACGATCCGGACATTCTCGCGGCGGGCTCCGAGGCACTGGAATGGAACCGTCAGGGCATACTGCAGTATCAGCAGAAGCAGTATGCCGCAGCGCTGGAGCTGTTCCGCCGGGCCGGCGCCGCCCAGCCACGCAATATCAGTTTTGCGCTCAATACCGCCCAGTCATTGCTGCGCCTGATATCCCGCGAGCCGTCGGCCGACCTTGTCCGGGAATGCCGCGCCTGCCTGCAGCGGGCCAGCCAGATGCCGGCCGATGATCATCGCCGGGAACGCTACCTCAAGTTATGTGACCGCCTGGAGGCGCAATGATGAACCATCAGGACCCGGGCCCCGAATTTTCCGCCATCCTGGCCTCGACCATCCATGACATCAAGAACTCCCTGAGTCTGATGATGCAGAACTGGGAACAGTGGCTGGCACGTCTGCCGCCGGAGCAGGCGCAGGCCGGTGAGCGCGGCGTGATCGAGTACGAGGCGCTGCGGCTGAACGGCATGCTGATGCAGATGCTGGGGCTGTACAAGCTGCAGATCAATGAGCTGCCACTGCAGCCGGACTGGGCCGATGTGGAAGCGCTGCTGCAGGAGCAACTGGCCCGGCATGCGGAGATTCTCCAGGCGCGCAATATCAGCAGCAGCTGCCATATAGCGGGGCCGGAACTGTTCGTGCTGGACGACACGCTGATCGGCTCGGTCATCGGCAATGTCATCAACAACTCCATCCGCTACACCCGTTCAGCCATCCGGCTCAGCGCCACCACGGACGATGGCATGCTGCTGATCCGCATCAGCGATGACGGGGCGGGCTATCCCGAGCACATGCTCGGCCGCCGCGGCCAGGACGCCCAGGCGGCGGACCTGGTGCAGGGCAGCACCGGGCTGGGTCTGTATTTCGGTCAGTGCATCGCCGCCATGCACCAGCGCGACGGACACCAGGGCTATATCGAGCTGGTCAACGACGGTGAGCTGGGCGGGGGCGAATTCCGTCTGTATCTGCCCTGAGTCGGACACGGTCCGGCTTATGATCCATCAACACCGAGGGTTCTGGGGCTTTCCCCCGTCCGCCCGGGCGTGTTTGACTTGGGCCTCAATAATGACAAGACCGCCCACGGAGACCCGCGTATGTTTGACCGTCATTACGCCGTCTGGCCCGATCTGGTGCCGAAATTCCTCGACCTTCCGGCGACCAGCCTGTATTCCAACCTGAGCGTCTCTGCCCTGCGCTACCCCCAGCACCCGGCCATCATCTATTACGGCACCACCCTGACCTACGCCGAGCTCGAGCAGCAGGCCGAGGCGCTGGCCGGTTATCTGCAGCGGGCCGGGGTACAGGCCGGGGACAGAGTGCTGCTGTACATGCAGAACAGCCCCCAGTTCGTCATCGGCTTTTACGCCATTCTGCGGGCCAACGCTGTGGTGGTACCGGTCAACCCGATGAACCGCAAGGCGGAACTGGAGTACCTGATCGCTGATACCGAGGCCGAGGTTGCCCTCTGTGGTCGGGAACTGCTGGACAATATCAGCGGCCTGGTCGGCCATACCCAGCTGCGCGAAGTCATTGTCAGCGCCTATGGCGAATACGTGCGCGAGCCCACCGACCTGGCCCTGCCGGACGCCGTGACACTGGACTCCAGCCTGCCCGATCTGCCCGGTCTCACGCCCTGGCAGCAGGCAATGGAAGCGGCCTACCAGCCCGGTCCGCTGACCGCCGGCCCGGATGACCTGTGCGTGATTCCCTACAGCTCCGGCACCACCGGCAACCCCAAGGGCTGTGCCCATACCCACCACAGCGCCATGGCCACCACGGTGTATTGCTGCGTGTGGGGCAACAGCCAGCACGATGTGGTGCAGCTGGTGTCGGTTCCCATGTTCCATGTGACCGGGATGCAGGTGTGCATGAACGCCTCCATCTATCTCGGTGCCACCCAGGTCATCATGACCCGCTGGGACCGCAGAACCGCTGCCCGGCTGATCGAGCGCCATGGCATCACCTCCTGGCGCAACATCCCCACCATGGTGGTGGACCTGCTCTCGGATCCGGATATCGAGCAATATGATCTGAGCACGCTCAAGTCCATCGGCGGCGGTGGAGCAGCCATGCCGGCGGCCATCGCGGCGAAGCTGGAGAACAAGCTCGGACTGCGCTATTCGGAAGGCTATGGTCTGTCGGAAACCCTCAGCGCCACCCACATGAATCCCCCCGCGGCACCCAAAGCGCAGTGTCTGGGCATCCCCATCATCGGGGTGGACGCACGGGTCATCGACGTGGACAGCCTGCGTGAGGTCGGAGTCGGCGAGACCGGCGAGATCGTGCTCCACGGCGAACAGGTGTTCCAGGGCTACTGGCGCCGCCCGGAGGCCACTGCCGAGGCCTTCATCGAGCTGGACGGCAAGCGGTTCTTCCGCACCGGCGACCTGGGTCATTATGACGAAGAGGGCTATTTCTTCCTGGTCGATCGGGTCAAGCGGATGATCAATGCCTCCGGCTACAAGGTCTGGCCGGCGGAGGTGGAGGCACTGCTCTATGGTCATCCGGCGGTGCACGAGGTCTGCATCATTTCCGCCCCCGACGAACGCCGCGGCGAAACCGTCAAGGCCGTGGTAGTGCTGGCCGCAGGGCATGACGGAACCACCGCAGATGACATTCTCGACTGGTGCAAGGACAACATGTCGGCCTACAAATGTCCGAAGCTGGTGGAGTTTGTCGACAGCCTGCCCAAATCACCGGCGGGCAAGATCATGTGGCGGGCGCTGCAGGAGCAGGAGTGGGCGAACAGCTGATGGCGTCCCGAGCCTTTTAACCTCTGGGAACGTCGAGCACCAGCTCGATGAGAGGCCTCGCCGCCAGCCCCGTGGACGAGCTGGTGCTCGTCCCTCCCAGGGAGCGATTGGCGGCAACCCCAAGTGGCCGGGATGGAACCCGGCCCTCCTACTTCAATCGGCAATATGCACCAGCTGCTTGCCGAAGTTCCTGCCCTTGAGCATGCCCTTGAACGCTTCGATCGCGTTGTCCAGCCCTTCGGCCACGGTTTCGCGGTACTTGATGTTGCCGCTGGCCACCTGCTCGGCCAGCAGTGCCGTGATCTCCTGGTGCTGGTCCTGCCACTCGGTGACCAGGAAGAAACGGTGCTCCGGCGGATTCTCCAGCTTGCCGAAGATATGGAAGGGGGTTTCCACCTTGCTCGCGTCCTCGGCATTGTAGGCCGAGACGTAGCCACAGATCGGCACCCGCGAGCCGGGATTCAGCAGCCTGGCCACGGCACGGCTGACATCACCGCCGACGTTCTCGAAGTACACATCAATGCCGTTCGGACAGGCCGCCGCCAGATTGGCCTCGAGGTTGCCCGCCTTGTAATCGACACAGGCATCAAAGCCCAGCTCCTCGACCACGAAGCGGCACTTCTCCTCGCCGCCGGCGACGCCGACAACGCGGCAGCCGAGCTGCTTGGCAGTCTGGCCCACCACGGTGCCCACCGGGCCGGAGGCCGCGGACACCACCACGGTTTCACCGGCCTTCGGCTTGCCGACGTAGACCAGACCACAGTAGCCGGTGCGTCCGGGCATGCCGGCCACACCCAGATAGGCCTGCAGCGGGATACCCCGGGGCTGGATCTTGTAGACCATGGGCGCATCACCGGGAATGATGCAGTACTCCTGCCAGCCGGAGTAGCAGGTGACCAGATCACCCTCGGCGTAATTCGGCGACTTCGACTCGATCACCCGGCCGACGCTCTCACCGACGATGACCTCGCCGATACCGATGGGATCCATGTAGCCCTTGGCATCGTTCATGCGCGGGCGCATGTAGGGGTCCAGTGACAGCCACAGGGTCCTGATCAGCACCTCGCCGTCGCGCAGCTCGCGCACCGGTGCTTCGGTCAGGACCAGATCACCATCGCGGATCTCCCCCTGGGGGCGGCGCTGCAGAATTATTTTTCGGTTGGTATAAGCAGACATTCGGACCTCGCATGAGCAATGGATAACCCGGGCCTGGGCCCGGCTTGTTGCTGATCATAGACCAGCGCCGTGCCACTGCCGCCTGTTATTCATCACGATGATCGGCCGTCAGCAATCACCCTGCATCCGTCCGTATCCCATCGATCATCAGTACGTCATGGAACACCAGCTGGTTACGACCCTGATGCTTGCCGCGGTACAGGCGCCGATCGGCGCAGCGGTAAAGCTGATCGCCGTCACTGCCATCGCGCGGCCACTCGGCCATGCCGAAGGTAGCCGACAGCGGTATCTGCTCGCCTCGGTAGTCCAGCGGATGCTGAGCGATCTGCGCCCGCAGTTGCTCCACCAGCGGCACGGCATGGGCAGTGTCGGTATCGCGCAGAAGAATACCGAACTCCTCCCCGCCAAGCCGGGCCAGCAGGTCGGTACCACGCAGGCGCCCATGCAGACAGTTGCAGACATGGCGCAGAGCCTGATCCCCGGCGTCGTGGCCCCAGCGATCATTGATGGCCTTGAAATGGTCGAGATCGAGAATCACCAGCACCAGTGCATGGCTACTGCGGCGTGCCAGGGCGATGCTGTTGCCCAGCTCACGCTGGAAGCTGCTGCGGTTGGCGACACCGGTCAGACCGTCGGATTCGGCCATCTGGCGCAGCAACAGCTGCGCCGCCGCCCGCCGACTCTCGTACACATGTACGAACAACATGATCAGCAGCCCGCACAGCAGCGCGTTGCCCAGGTCGATCAACCCTGCGCCTTCCAGCTGTTCGGGGTGCTTGAGCATGTAGGCGGCGATCGCGACCATGGCAAAGGGCACGGTGACCACGAAGCCGGCCCGCTTGCCCAGCAGCAGGTAGGTCATCACCGGGATCATGAAGACCCAGACGAAGGCCGACACCGAGGCCTCGGGCATGACGATGATGTAGATCAGGAAGCTGTAGGTCGGCAGCAGATACAGGTAGATCCACGGCGTGAGGTTGCGCACCCGCCCGAGGCAGACAGCGCCAATCAGCAGCAGAAGACAGGCGCAGGCCTCGACGGCGGCCAGCGGGGTGCGGCCATTGAGCGCCTGCAGTATGCCGAAGAAGCCTATGGTCAGGCCGGTGGCCAGATAGATCAGGCGCAGCAGGGCGCGACTGTCCTCCTGTTCCAGGCCACCGTCAGCATGGGGCGCATTCTTGAACCTTTTCCCTGGCACAGCTTCTCTCCCTGAAATGGTTGGATGCAGACGCGCTCAGTTGCTCTCGTTGCGGTACTGATCCTTCAGACGCACATAGTTGGCTGCAGTATAGGTGAAGAACTCCCGTTCACGCTCGGTCAGCGCCCTCACCTCCTTCGCCGGGCTGCCCATGTACAGGTAGCCGCTGCGCAGCCGCTTGTTCGCCGGCACCAGACTGCCGGCGCCAAGAATCACCTCGTCCTCGATCACCGCCCCGTCCATGACGATGCTGCCCATGCCGATCAGCACCCGGCTGCCTACAGTGCATCCATGCAGCAGTACCTTGTGGCCGATGGTCACATCATCGCCGATGATCAGGGGGTAGCCGTCGGGGTTGAAGGGCCCGGCGTGGGTAATATGCAGCACGCTGCCATCCTGCACGCTGGTACGGGCACCGATGCGGATACGGTGCATGTCCCCGCGGATCACCGCCATGGGCCAGACCGAACAGTCCTCGCCCAGCTCGACATCCCCCAGGACTACCGCGCTGGCATCCACAAACACCCGCTCACCCAACTGCGGCTGGTGACCGGCGAAACGGCGTATATTCATCTGTTGCCCCTTGAATTGGCGGACTGCCGCCATCATCTATCGGATATAGCCGCCCGGCATGCAACCGGGTGCCAATGATTCTCTGGTTCGCTACCATGACCCCATTGTACGAACCCACGCTATTCAGGAAACCCCGCCATGTCCAATCCGCTGTTGCACGCCTACGACCTGCCGCCCTTCAGCCAGATCAAGCCGGAGCATGTCAGACCGGCCATCGAGCAGGTCATCGCCGACAGCCGCGAACAGCTGCAGCAGCTGCTGGCCGAGCCGCCGGCGCAGTGGACCTGGGCCACCCTGATCGAGCCGCTGGACGAGATGGGCGAGCGCCTGAGTCGGGCCTGGTCCCCGGTCAGTCACCTGAATGCGGTGATGAACAGCCCCGAGCTGCGCGAAGCCCATGACAGCTGCCTGCCGCTGCTGAGCCAGTTTTCCACGGAAATGGGCCAGAACCAGGCCCTGTACAATGCCTACCGGCAACTGGCCGACAGTGACGCCTACCACGAACTGGATGCCGCCCAGCAAACCATCATCCAGCATGCCCTGCGCGATTTCCGGCTGTCCGGCATTGCCCTGCCGGCGGAGCAGCAGAAGCGCTACGGTGAGCTGAAGATGCGTCTGTCGGAGCTGCAGAGCCGCTTCTCCAACCAGTTGATGGATGCCACCCAGGCCTGGACCAGACATGTCACCGACGTCAGCGAGCTGGCCGGTCTGCCCGAATCCGCCCTGGCCCAGGCCCGCCAGGCCGCCGAGGCCCGGGATCTGGACGGCTGGCTGATTACCCTGGAATTCCCCAGCTACTACGCGGTGATGACCTACGCCGACAACGCCGATCTGCGCCGCGAGGTCTACACCGCATACTGTACCCGGGCTTCCGACCAGGGGCCGCATGCCGGGCAGAATGACAACGGCCCCGTCATCGCCGAGATTCTCCAGCTGCGGCAGGAGCTGGCCAGCCTGCTGGGCTACGCCAATTACGCCGAACTGTCCCTGGCAACCAAGATGGCCGACAGCACCGATCAGGTGCTGGGCTTCCTGCGCGATCTGGCCGGCCGCAGCCGCCCCTATGCCGAGGCCGATCTGCAGGCCCTGCGCGAGTTTGCCGCCAGCCGAGGCTGCAGTGAGCTGCAGAGCTGGGACACCGGCTATTACGCCGATCAGCTGCGTCAGCACAGGTACGCCATTTCCCAGGAGGAACTGCGCCCCTGGTTCCCGGTGGACCGGGTACTGCAGGGCATGTTCACCACCGCCGGCCGGCTGTTCGGCGTCGAGCTGCGCGAGGTAGCCGAGTTCGATCGCTGGCACCCCGAGGCCCGCCTGTTCGAAGTCGTCGAGGGAGGCAGGGTCATCGGCCGCTTCTTCCTCGATCTGTACGCCCGCAGCAACAAGCGGGGCGGCGCCTGGATGGACGGTGCCCGGGACCGGCGGCGCCTGCCCGGCGGCGAAGTACAGCTGCCGGTGGCCTATCTGGTGTGCAATTTCACCCCGGCGGTCGGTGACCGGCCGGCCCTGCTGACCCACGACGAAGTGACCACCCTGTTCCACGAATTTGGGCATGGCCTGCATCACCTGCTGACCCGGGTCGACTACCCCGCAGCCTCCGGCATCAACGGCGTGGCCTGGGATGCGGTGGAGCTGCCCAGTCAGTTCATGGAGAACTGGTGCTGGGAGCCGGAAGGTCTGGCACTGATCTCGGGGCACCATGAAACCGGCGAGCCGCTGCCGGCGGACCTGCTGGAGAAGATGCTGGCAGCGAAGAACTTCCAGTCCGGCCTGGCCATGCTGCGCCAGATCGAGTTTTCGCTGTTCGATTTCGAGCTGCACGCCCAGAGCGGTCGCAGCGCCCGTGAGGTGCTGCAGGCCGTGCGCGAGGAGGTATCTGTGATGCCGCCGCCGTCGTTCAACCGCTTCGAGAACGGCTTCGCACACATCTTTGCCGGGGGCTATGCGGCCGGCTACTACAGTTACAAGTGGGCGGAGGTGCTGTCAGCGGATGCCTTCTCGCGCTTCGAGGAGGAAGGTATCTTCAATGCCGAGACGGGCCGCTCGTTCCGCGACAACATTCTCGCCCGGGGCGGCAGCCGCGAACCCATGGAGCTGTTCGTCGCCTTCCGCGGCCGCGAGCCCTCAGTGGAGGCGCTCCTGCGCCACAGCGGCCTGACTCAGGAGCAAGCAGCATGAACGAGCCCAACCAGCCGGCACAACCGGTCAAACGTTTCATCGCCGGGGCGGTATGTCCGGCCTGCAGCCGCATGGACACCATCCGCATGTACCAGCAGGACGGGGTCATGCACCGCGAATGCGTGGAATGCGGCTTTGCCGACAGCCTGGACGAGCGGGGCAACTCCATTCCCCGGGAACTGCCCACCCGGGTCACCGCCAAGCCGGTGACCAAGCCGGCCAGCTCCCACGTGGCGCAGTTCTTTCCCAATCCCAGGCTGAAGAAGAAGGACAGCTGAACCGGGGCCAGCGCACCCGCGCTACGCGGGTGTGGCCGTTCGGCTTTTACTGGAGGTTGTCGCGCCAGGTCAGGCCGATGCCCAGCTCCTCGGCCATGTTCGGCCAGCGCCGCCACATCTCCAAGCGGTCCCGCTCTCCGACGCCCTCGCGATAGGCGAGGAAGGCAGGGCTCTCGAACACCGCCTCGGGCAGCAGCCCGGCAACCGCCTCGAAGACGGCAGTATCCAGCCGGTTGGCATAGTCCTCGCCCAGGAGTTCGTGGACTATCAGGTTGGCCCTGGTGTTGTTCATCGGAATCAGCGACTCGCCACCGTGGGCCACGTAGCGGTCGTTGACCTCTTCCACCAACCGGTGCGCCAGATAGGCCTCATCCAGCAGCAGCAACAGCCCGCGATGGGTGTCGGAGATCACCTCCATGGGCTGCAGGAAGAATTCCTCGGCGACCTTGAGCACCGGAATCAGCTGCGGGCGCAGCTGGGCATTATTGGCCACCGCCTGCGCCGCCTCGAGCATGTCCGGCACGCGCTCCACGTAGGCCTGGATGAAGTTGAACAGGGTAGTGGCCGCATCCTCCCGCGTTCGTATGGAGCGATGCAGGCCAGGCAATTTGCGCTCCAGCCATTTGCGCAGCGCTTCGTCGTTGGCTTCATCTTCACGGGCGGCTCTGACCCGCTCGCGCAACTCGGCAATTTTCATTCGCAACTCCGATGATGGCGAACCCGCGCGGCACGCCTAATGCTTTGGATTGACGGAAACTGAAGCTAGCAGAGTGCCTGCATATCGTCAAAGTGACTCGTCGCCGAGCCTAATCACCAACTCGCCTCTGTGCCCCCCTGCGAGCGGTGCCAATTTCTTACATATTTGACCCGTGACGCTCTTGACATTTCTCGAAAAAATCATCGCCCGAAAATTGCCACCACCACCTTCAGGTCTATACTGCTTTCTGACCGTGGTGACCTTGGGCACACCGTCACGATAAAAACAATAAAACAAGGGGAAACCGGGATGTTGCGACATGCACACATCTGGCTGGGGGGGCTATTCCTGATGGCCACTGCAGGGAACGCCGCCGCCAGCTGGACTGTAAATATGAGTCCGGGGGCAACTGAAGTCAGCCGTTCGGTCTTCAATCTGCACATGACCATCTTCTGGATCTCGGTGATCATCGGCGCCATGGTGTTCGGCGTGATGTTCTGGTCGATGATCATGCACCGCCGCGCCAAGGGGGCAGTCGCCGCCAAGTTCCATGAAAACCTCACGGTCGAGATTCTATGGACCGTCATTCCGCTGCTGATCCTGATCGGCATGGCGATCCCCGCGACCAAAACCCTGATCGAGATCTACGATACCGAAGACGCCGATCTGGACATCCTGGTCACCGGCTATCAGTGGCGCTGGCAGTACAACTACATGGGCGAGGGCGTGAGCTTCATGAGCAACATGGCCACGCCCCGTGAACAGATCACCAACCAGCAGGCCAAGGGCGAGCACTATCTGCTCGAGGTGGACGAGCCGCTGGTGGTGCCCACCGGGCAGAAGATCCGCTTCCTGATCACCTCCGCCGACGTCATCCATTCCTGGTGGGTGCCGGCGCTGGCGGTGAAGAAGGATGCCATCCCCGGCTTCATCAACGAGTCCTGGACCCGCATCGACGAGCCCGGCATCTACCGTGGCCAGTGCACCGAGCTGTGCGGGCGGGACCACGCCTTCATGCCGATCGTGGTCGAGGCCCGGACGCCGGAGGACTTCGCCACCTGGCTGGCCGAGCGCAAGGCGACCGCCGCCGCCGAAGCCGAGCTGACCAGCAAGGAATGGACGCTCGAGGAGCTGATGGAACGCGGTCAGCGTGTCTACACCAGTACCTGTGTCGCCTGCCACCAGGCCAACGGCGAAGGGATGCCGCCGGTGTTTCCCTCCCTCAAGGGCAGCGAACTGGTGCTCAACGACATAGCCGCGCATATCGATGTGGTGGTCAACGGGGTACCCGGTACCGCCATGGCCGCCTATGGTCCGCAGCTGTCGGAAACCGACATTGCCGCAGTGATCACCTACGAGCGCAACGCCTGGGGCAACGACACCGGCGACATAGTGGCCCCCATCGATATCCTCAACTTCAAGAACGGCCAATAGGAGACCTGTCATGAGCGCAGTGATCGATCATCACACTGACCATGCCCACGGTCCGGCCAAGGGCCTGATGCGCTGGGTACTGACCACCAACCACAAGGACATCGGCTCGATGTACCTGTGGTTCAGCTTTGCCATGTTCCTGCTCGGCGGCACCCTGGCCATGGTCATCCGGGCCGAGCTGTTCCAGCCGGGGCTGCAACTGGTGGACCCGAACTTCTTCAACCAGATGACCACCATGCACGGGCTGATCATGGTGTTCGGCGCGGTAATGCCGGCCTTCGTCGGCCTGGCCAACTGGATGGTGCCGCTGATGATAGGCGCACCGGACATGGCCCTGCCACGGATGAACAACTTCAGCTTCTGGCTGCTGCCGGCAGCCTTCGGCCTGCTGGTCTCGACCCTGTTCATGGAGGGCGGCGCACCCAACTTCGGCTGGACCTTCTATGCGCCGCTGTCCACCACCTACGGACCGCAGAGCACCACCTTCTTCATCTTCGCCATCCACCTGGCGGGCATCAGTTCGATCATGGGGGCAATCAACATCATCGCCACCATCCTCAACATGCGCGCCCCGGGCATGACCCTGATGAAGATGCCGATGTTCGCCTGGACCTGGCTGATCACCGCCTTCCTGCTGATCGCGGTAATGCCGGTGCTGGCCGGTGTGGTGACCATGATGCTGATGGATATCCACTTCGGCACCAGTTTCTTCAGCGCCGCCGGCGGTGGTGACCCGGTGCTGTTCCAGCATGTGTTCTGGTTCTTCGGCCACCCCGAGGTGTACATCATGATCCTGCCGGCCTTCGGCGCGGTGAGCATGATCATCCCGGCGTTCTCGCGCAAACCGCTGTTCGGCTATACCTCCATGGTCTACGCCACCGGCGCCATTGCCTTCCTGTCCTTCGCGGTCTGGGCGCACCACATGTTCACCGTCGGCATCCCGCTGACCGGCCAGCTGTTCTTCATGTACGCCACCATGCTGATCGCCGTGCCCACCGGGGTGAAGGTGTTCAACTGGGCGACCACCATGTTCCGCGGCTCGCTGAGCTTCGAGGCGCCCATGCTGTTCGCCGTGGCCTTCGTCATCCTGTTCACCATCGGCGGCTTCTCCGGGCTGATGCTGGCCATCGCCCCGGCGGACTACCAGTACCACGACACCTACTTCGTGGTGGCGCACTTCCACTATGTGCTGGTACCCGGCGCCATCTTCGGCATCTTCGCCTCGGCCTACTACTGGCTGCCGAAGTGGACCGGCCACATGTATGACGAAGTGCTGGCCAAGACCCACTTCTGGATGAGCTTCATCGGCATGAACCTGGCGTTCTTCCCGATGCACTTCGTCGGGCTGGCCGGCATGCCCCGGCGGATTCCGGACTACAACATGATGTTCGCCAACTTCAACATGGTGTCATCCATCGGCGCCTTCATGTTCGGCGCCACCCAGCTGCTGTTCCTGTACATAGTGATCAAGACCATCCGCGGCGGCAAACCCGCTCCGGCCAAGCCCTGGGACGGGGCGGAGGGTCTGGAGTGGACAGTGCCGTCACCGGCGCCCTACCACACCTTCAGCACCCCACCGGAAGTGAAGTAGGAGTCTGCCATGCGCGAGGAAGGTCTGAGCACCCGCAGTCTGGTCAAGCGTCTGCTGTTGCTGGTGGTCGGCATGTTCGCCTTCGGCTTCCTGCTGGTGCCGATCTACGACGTGATGTGCCAGGCCTTCGGCATCAATGGCAAGACCGCCGGCTCGGCCTGGCAGGGCTCGGCGCAGAGCGTGGACCTGCAGCGCGAGGTCCGCGTGCAGTTCCTGGCCAGCAATGCCGAGGGCATGCGCTGGCGCTTCGGCCCGCAGGACGAGGAAATCCTGATGCACCCCGGGGAAACCCGTACCGTCCATTTCCTCGCCCACAATCCCACCGATCGGGTGATGGTGGCCCAGGCCATACCCAGCGTCGCGCCGTCCCGGGCGGCGGCGTATTTCCACAAGACCGAATGCTTCTGCTTCACCCAGCAGGTGCTGCAACCCGGGGAGAGCGTGGAGATGCCGGTGCGCTTCATAGTGGATCCGGCCCTGCCGAAGGACGTTCGGCGACTCACTCTGGCCTATACGCTGTTCGATGTAACCGAACGCATGGCGCCCAGCCTGGGGCTGACTGCAATGCACAGCAATTAATCACGACTGCCGATAAGGAGAACAACAGATGGCGAGTCCTGAGAAGCACGAAATCTATTATGTGCCGGAACAGAGCAAGTGGCCGATCGTCGGCTCCATTGCCCTGCTGGTATCGGTGTTCGGCGCCGGCACCCTGATGAATGGCCTGAGCAGCGGCTCGGGCGCGGCGCCCGGCCAGTACATCCTCTTTGCCGGCCTGCTGCTGCTGGTGTGGATGTTCTTCGGCTGGTTCGGCAACGTCATCAAGGAAAGCCGTCAGGGCCTGTACAGCAGCCAGATGGATAGGTCGTTCCGCATGGGCATGACCTGGTTCATCTTCTCCGAGGTGATGTTCTTCTGTGCCTTCTTCGGCGCACTGTTCTATGTGCGGGTATTTGCCGGGCCCTGGCTGGATGGGCTCGGTGACAAGGGCGTATCCGGCATGCTGTGGCCGGAATTCAACTTCTCCTGGCCGCTGGTGAACAACCCCGATCCGTCACGCTTCCCCGGCCCGCATGAAACCATCAGCCCCTGGCAGCTGCCGCTGATCAACACGCTGCTGCTGGTCAGCTCCAGCGTGACCCTGACCCTGGCGCACCATGCCCTGCGAGCCGGCAAGCGCAAGGCGCTGCAGAACTGGCTGCTGCTGACGGTGGTGCTGGGGGTGATCTTCCTCGGTCTGCAGCTGGCCGAATATGCCCACGCCTACCGGGATCTGGGGCTGACCCTGAAATCGGGGATCTACGGGTCGACCTTCTTCATGCTCACGGGCTTTCACGGCTTCCACGTGACCATGGGCGCGATCATCCTGACAGTGATGCTGATCCGCGTGTACAAGGGTCACTTTACCCCGGAGAACCACTTCGGCTTCGAGGCCGCCGCCTGGTACTGGCACTTCGTCGATGTGGTCTGGGTGGCGCTGTTCATCTTCGTCTACGTGCTCTGACCCATTGCGCTGGTCAGTGCAGCCAGGGGGCGCCCCACTGCAGCTGCCCTGACCAGAGCCCCCAGGCGATCAGCAGCATGACCACCACGGTGAGACTGATGCGCAGAGCCAGGGCGCTGAACAGCTGGCGACCGGAGCCCGCATCACGCAAAAAGAAGGCGCCACTGAACAGACTGACCACAATCGCGGTCAAGAGAACGAGAATGACGATTTTCAACCACATGAACACAACCCCCCTTACCCCGGAATGCACTGCAGTATAGACATGGATATCCGACATGGAGCGTGTGATGCCCGACACCGGGGCTGATCAATCGCCACGGCGCTTTGCGCCCGGCTGGCCGTTGTGGCTGTTTACCCTGGGCTTTCTGCCGATACTGCTCGGCCTGGGATTCTGGCAGCTGGATCGCGCCGAGCAGAAACGCGAGCTGCAGACGCGCATGGAGCAGCGCCGGGAGGCTCCGCCTCTGGCACTGGAGGACATCTCCACCACCCGGGATCCGGCCTGGCGCAGGCTGCAACTGACCGGACAGTTCGATCCCGGGTACATCTGGCTGCTGGATAACCGGACCCGCAACGGCCAGGCCGGTGTCGAGGTGCTGCAGCTGTTCCACGCCCACCCGGGCGACCAGCCCCTGATCATCAACCGCGGCTGGCTGCCGTGGCCGGATCGGCGCCACTTGCCCGGCGTCCCTACCGCCGCAGGTCTGCTGCAGCTGGAGGCCGAAGTCGTTGCCGAGGCCGAACCCGGTTTCCGCCTGCGCGGCGCCAGCACCCAGGGCTGGCCGCGCCTGATTACCCAGCTGGATCCGGCGGTGCTGGCCGGCCACCTCGACCTCGACCCGCCGCCCCTGATCGCCCGCCTGCAGCCCGGCAGCGCCGCAGCACTGCGGCTGGAGTGGCCGGCACTGTCAATGAGCCCCAGCAAGCACACCGGCTATGCGGTACAGTGGTTCACCATGGCCGCAGCACTGCTGGCACTGTTTTTCTGGGCCGGATACCACCGGCCCGTCTCCGGGGGAAACAACAACAATGATGAGCATGACTGAACAGCACTCCGTCAAACCGCGGGGCCAGCTGAAGCTGCTGGCGCTGCTCGCCGTGGTGATAGGCCCTATCCTGCTGGCCTGGCTGATGGTGAAACTGCAGATCGGCATCCCGCAGTCACAGACCAACCATTCCTCCCTGGTGGACCCGGCGCTGAGCGTGAGCGACTGGCAGGTGCCGGTGGAGCCCGTCGGCTACGGTGCCCCCTGGCGCCTGCTGGTCACCGCACCGGCGGGCTGCGACGAGGCTTGCCTGACTCTGGTGCACGAGGCGCGGCAGATCCACGTCGCCACCGGGCGCGAGGCTGATCGGCTGGAGCACGCTCTGGCCGTGGGACTGGCCCTGCCTGGCGAACTGGCCCAGCGCCTCGAGCGGGACTACCCGCGCCTGCAGCAGCTGCCGCTGGACAGGCGGGCCTATGAAAGCAGTCTGGAGGCCCATGCGCCGGACTGGCGTGTCGGACCGCAGCTGTGGCTGGTAGACCCCCTTGGGCGGGTGGTGCTGCATCGTGATCCGGCGAACCCGGGCAAGCACCTGCTCGATGACCTGCGGCGCCTGCTGAAACTGTCCAAGATAGGCTGATGATCATGCGTAAACCCGGTTTTGTATTTGCATTGGCGGCCCTGGCGCTGGGCCTTGTCGTGGTAATCCTCGGCGCCTATACCCGTCTGGTACATGCGGGCCTGGGCTGCCCGGACTGGCCCGGCTGCTACGGATTTCTCAGCGTGCCGCGCAGCGATACCGCACTGGAACTGGCCCAGCTGCGCTTTCCCGAGGCACCAGTGGAAAGCTTCAAGGCCTGGGCAGAGATGATTCACCGCTACGCCGCCGGCCTGCTGGGCCTGACCATACTGGGTCTGGCCCTGCTGGCGCTGAAGCAGCGCGGCCGGGACGGCTACCCGCTGAAACTGCCCCTGGGTCTGCTGGCGCTGGTCATCTGCCAGGCCCTGTTCGGCATGTGGACCGTCACCCTGAAGCTCTGGCCCCAGGTGGTCACGGCACACCTGCTGGGCGGCTTCGCCACCCTGAGTCTGCTGTTTCTGCTGAGTCTGCGGCTGTCGGGACGCTTCCCAGCGGACGTGGGGCTGACCGCGCTGCGGCCGCTGGCCAGGGCCACCCTGCTGGTGGTGATCTGCCAGATCGCCCTGGGCGGCTGGGTCAGCAGCAACTATGCCGCTGTGGCCTGCGTCGACCTGCCCACCTGTCACGGCGAGTGGTGGCCGGACATGGATTTTGCCGCCGGTTTCAACATCTTTCAGGAGATCGGCCCCAACTACCTGGGCGGCATGCTCTATGGCGAGGGTCGCACCGCCATCCACTTCACCCACAGGATGGGCGCAGTGGTCACCCTGCTGATCACCCTGCTGCTGGCCTGGCGTCTGTACCGCGCCGGGCTGACTGCTACTGCCGCCGGGCTGACCCTGGTGCTGCTGACCCAGGTCGGCCTGGGCATTACCAACGTGCTGGCGCACCTGCCGCTGGCCGTGGCCGTGGCCCACAATGCGGTAGGCGCCCTGCTGCTGCTGAGCCTGGTGCTGGTGAACTACCGGGTGCGCCCGGCCAGCATCAAGGTGAACCGCCGGAGCAGCGCAGCGGTCGGACACTGGACGCCGGGATGAAATCCCGGCACAACCGATAAACCCGGGCCATACTGAACAGCACTGCCACAGGCGGACACATAATAACAAGCGCCCGAAGCGCAAAGGGGATATCCATGACGACCTTGACCAGAACCGCAACGGCCAGCTGGCGCGACTACCTGGAACTGACCAAGCCCCGGGTGGTGGCGCTGATGATCATCACCTCGGCGATCGGCATGCTGCTGTCCACCCCGGGGGCCATCCCCTGGTCGGTACTGCTGCTGGGCAATCTGGGCATCGCCCTGTGCGCCGGCTCGGCGGCGGCCATCAATCACGTGGTGGACCGCCGCATCGATATCCACATGGCGCGCACCCAGCGCCGGCCGCTGGCCCAGGGCCGGGTGCATCCGCTGCATGCCCTGCTCTTTGCTCTGGTGCTCGGGGTGGCCGGCATGGCCATACTGCTGCTGTGGATCAACGCCCTGACCGCCTGGCTGACCCTGGGCTCTCTGCTCGGCTATGCGGTGATCTACACCTCCTTCCTCAAGCGCGCCACGCCGCAGAACATCGTCATCGGTGGTCTGGCTGGCGCCGCGCCGCCGCTGCTGGGCTGGACCGCCGTCACCGGTCGGGTGGATGCCGAGGCCCTGCTGCTGGTGCTGATCATCTTCGCCTGGACGCCGCCGCACTTCTGGGCGCTGGCCATCCACCGCAAGGCCGAATACGCCAAGGTGGATATTCCCATGCTGCCGGTAACCCACGGTGAGCAGTACACCAAGCTGCATATCCTGCTGTATACCTTTATCCTGTTTGCAGTCAGCCTGCTGCCCTATGTCATCCACATGAGCGGCCCGCTGTACCTGATCGCGGCAATCGCACTGGGTCTGCGTTTCATCGACTGGGCCTGGGCACTGTACCGCGACAGCCGCAAGCATGCGGCGATCAGGACCTTCAAGTTTTCACTCTGGTACCTGCTGTGGCTGTTTGTTGCCCTGCTGGTGGATCATTACGCGGGAGTAGCCGGATGGCTCTGAGTGGTGTGCAGAAAACCGTCATCGCTACGGTGGCGGTCATTGCCCTGGTAGTGGGGGCGACGGTCAACAAGGTGCTGCGGCCGGCGCCGCTGAGCGAGGCGCAGCTCACCGAGGCGGGGGTCTACCTGTTCGATGCGCCGCGACCGGTACCGGATGTCCGCCTTACCTCCGACAGGGGCGAAGGCTGGGGCCGGACGGATCTCGAGGGGCAATGGAACCTGCTGTTCTTCGGCTATACCTTCTGCCCCGACATCTGTCCGACCACCATGGCCGAGCTGCGCCAGCTGAGCCTGAATCTGCCTGAACAGCTGCGCGACCAGCTGCAGGTCACCATGATCAGCGTGGACCCCAACCGGGATACCCCCGAGCAGCTGCGCAGCTATCTGGCATTCTTCGATGCCGGTTTTGCCGGGGCCACGGGTGAACCCGACCAGCTGGCCCACCTGGCCCAGGCGCTGTCGGTGGCCTATATCGAGCCCGACACCAGCCAGGACAACTATCTGGTCGACCACAGCGGTCAGGTGGTGATCATAGATCCCCGGGGGCGCTACGTCGGGTTCATCCGCCCGCCGCTGCGACCGGAGCAGCTGGGTCAGTTGCTGCCGCGCATCATGGACGCTGGCGACTGAGAATTGCTCTGCTTACGGTTTGCCATATGGCTCTGATAACGCCTTGTTATCGCTGACATTTTCAGCTTGTTTGCTGGCCATGCGCTGCGCCTTTGGGCACAATGGGCCGTCCAGTTCACTACCAGTCAACCGAGGTGGCGCGCCATGCAAGGGCATCCGGATATCATCAACTACCTGAACGAGTTGCTGCGTGGCGAGCTCGGCGCCCGCGATCAGTACTTCCTGCACTCGCGCCTGTACGAGGACATGGGTTACAGCAAGCTGTACGAGCGCATCAATCACGAGATGGAAGAGGAAACCGAGCACGCCGACGCCCTGCTGCGCCGCGTCCTGTTTCTCGGAGGCACCCCGGATATGCGCCCGGTGGCCATCCAGCCCGGTTATACGGTGCCGGACATGCTCGAAGCCGATCTCAAGCTGGAATACCACGTGCGCGAAGCGCTGGCCCGGGGCATCGCCCTGTGCGAGCAGCACGGCGACTACGGCAGTCGTGACATCCTGGTGACCCAGCTCAAGGACACCGAGGAAGATCACGCCTACTGGCTGGAGAAGCAGCTGGGCCTGATCAAGCTGATCGGCCTGGAGAACTATCTGCAGGCGCAGATCTGACGCCCAGCCCGGCGGCCCATCCCGGGCCGCTGCAGTTTTCTCCCCCTTACTGCCGTCGCGGCACCAGCAACGACAGCATGAACAACCCCGCGGCACTGACCACTATGGAGGGGCCGGCCGGGGTGTCCAGATTCCAGGACAGCGCCAGACCGCCCAGCACCGCCAGACAGCCCAGTGCACTGGCGCCCAGCGCCATCTGCTCCGGCGTGCGGGCATGCCGCTGGGCCGCCGCCGGCGGAATGATCAGCAGCGACGTGATCAGCAGCACCCCCACCACCTTCATGGCCACGGCGATGACGATGGCGATCAGCAGCATCAGCGCCAGGCGTATGCCGCTGACCGGCAGCCCCTCGACCCGGGCCAGCTCCTCGTGCACGGTCACCGACAGCAACGGCCGCCACAGCCAGGCCAGCAGAACCATGACGATGGCCAGCCCACCGAGCATCCATGCCAGATCACCGCGGGTAATCGCCAGCAGATCACCGAACAGGTAAGCCAACAGGTCAACCCGCACGCTTTCGGTCAGCGCCAGCACCACCAGCCCCAGCGACAGGGTGCTGTGCGCGAGAATGCCCAGCAGGGTATCGCTGGCCAGCCATTTGCGGTTCTGCATGGCCACCAGCAACACCGCCAGCAGCACGCAACCGGCAGTCACCGCCAGGGTGAGATTGACCTGCAGCAGCATGCCCAGTGCCACCCCCAGCAGCGCCGAGTGCGCCAGGGTGTCACCGAAATAGGCCATGCGCCGCCATACCACAAAGGAACCCAGCGGGCCTGCCACCAGCGCCAGCCCGAGGCCGGCAATCAGAGCATAGAGAAGAAAGTCAGGCATGGTTGCAGGGGGATCCGTCCGGGTGCTGGTGGGGCGCGTCGATGACTTCGCCGTGCATGTCGTGGCTGTGATCGTGCTGGTGGTTGTACACCGCCAATGCGCTGGCCTGCTCGCCGAACAGGGCGATGAAGGCCGGATCGGCGCTGACCTGTTCGGGTCGGCCGGAACAGCAGACATGCCGGTTCAGGCAGACCACGGTGTTGGTGGTCGCCATGACCAGATGCAGGTCATGGGACACCATGAGCACGCCGCAACCGTAGCGGTCACGCAGCCGGGTGATCAGCTGGTACAGCTCTATCTGCCCGTTGACATCCACCCCCTGCACCGGCTCGTCGAGCACCAGCAGATCGGGGTGGCGCAGCAGGGCGCGGGCCAGCAGGATACGCTGCTGCTCCCCGCCGGACACCTGCTGCAGCGGACGCTGGGCGAGATGTCCGGCACCCACCTCCTCCAGCGCTCGAAGGGCCGCCTCACGGCTGACGCCCGGGGCCAGCAGCAGAAAGCGCAGCACATTCAGCGGCAGGGTCGCATCAATCTGCAGTTTCTGCGGCATATAGCCGATGCGCAGCCGCGGCTGGCGCTCGACCCGGCCACTGTCGGCGGCCAGCAGACCCAGGACGATGCGTACCAGGCTGGTCTTGCCGGCCCCGTTGGGACCGATCAGGGTGACGATTTCGCCCCGGCGTACCTGCAGACTGATGTTGTCCAGAATCGCATTGCCATGGCGCCGCAGGCCCACCCGATCCAGGCTGAGCAGAATATCGCTCATGCAGCCTCCCGGCAGCGGGTACAGAGTCCGGCGATCTCCACCGTCTCGGACTCCACGGTAAAGCCCAGCTGCTCGGCGACCTTGCTGATGGCCGGCTGAATCAGCGACTGGTCCAGCTCGAAGGCTACCCGGCAGTTGCGGCAGATGAGGAAGTGACCCTGATGCACATGCTCCGGACTGGCGCAGCCGATGAAGGCGTTCAGTGAGGCAATACGGTGCACCAGTCCCTGTTCCTGCAGGAAGTCCAGGGCGCGGTAGACGGTAGGTGGTGCCGGACGCCGGTCGTCCTCACGGGCCAGGATATCCAGCAGGTCATAGGCGCCCATGGGACGGTGACTCTGCCATACCAGCTCCAGCACACGCCGACGCAACGTGGTCAGGCGTACGCCGGCCCGCTCGCAGACCTGCTCCGCGGCCGCCAGGGCATCGCTGACACACTGCGCGTGATCATGCTGGCAGGGCGCTGCCACCAGCGAGGTGATTTTATTCATGCGGATCTGTTCCCGTACGGATACTGACTGTTATCATATAACAATTCTGCTTCAAGGTATCATCACCATGCGTCGTTTCCTGCTCGCCCTGCTATGCGGGCTTGCCCTGCTTCCCTCAGCCGCCATGGCCGCCGGCCCCACCGTGGTCACCACCGTCAAGCCGCTGCAGCTGATTGCCGCGGCGGTACTGGACGGCATCGCGGTCCCCGAGGTATTGCTGCCACCGGCCGCCTCGCCCCACAACTATGCCCTGCGCCCCTCGGATCGGCGCCTGCTGGCCAACGCCGACCGGATCTACTGGGTAGGTCCGGACCTCGAGCGCTTCCTGCAGCGCCTGCTGGAAAGTCAGCCCTCAGCCCGGCGGCTGGATCAGGTGCCGGGCCTGATGCTGCGTCGTTTCGGAGAGGAGGACGACCACGGCCATGGGCACCATGATCACCATGCGCACGATCACGAGCACGATGATCATGATCACGCCCCCGGCACCCTGGACGCCCATATCTGGCTGTCCACCGACAATGCTCGTGCGCTGGCCCGCTGGATGGCCGAGGACCTGGCCGAGCTGTTCCCCGGCCATGCTGCCACCCTGCTGGCCAATGCCGAGGCCCTGGATCAACGGCTGGAGCAGTTGCAGCAGCGCCTGGAGCAGCAGCTGCAGCCCCTGGCCGGCCGCCCGTATTTCGTGTTCCACGACGCCTATGGCTATCTGGAAGACAGTGTCGGTCTGCGGCCGCGCGGAGTGTTCAGCCTGTCCGCGGAAATCCAGCCCGGTGCCCAGCACGTGCAGCGTCTGCGTGCCACCCTGACCGACGCCGGGTCGAGCTGCATATTCCGCGAGCCGCAGTTCCCGACTGAGCGCATTGCCGCGCTGACCAGCGGTCTCAGCGTCCGGACCGCCGAACTGGATCCGCTGGGAATCGCGGTGCCGGTGGACGCGAACGGTTATGAAGCACTGCTGACACAGCTGGGTGAGAACCTCGCGACCTGCCTGCAGGACCTCTGACTACCGCCCCGCTGTCAGCGAGTGCCCAATATGGCTGCAAGCAGCCCCGGAAAGCGGCTCTCCATCTCCTCCGCGCGCAGGGAATTCATGCGCGTGGTGCCCACCGCGTAAGTACACACCAGGCCGGCATCGCGCAGCACCCGGAAGTGATGCGACATGCTGGATTTGGGTCGACCTCCGTCCAGCTCGCCGCAACTGGCCTCGGGCACCTCGGCCAGCGGATGCGGCAGGAAGTCGGCATTCCGGTGTCCTCGGCCTGGGGCTTCGGCGAGCCGCACATCGCCGAGCAGGCGGTCCGGGACGGACAACTGGATCTGGTGATGGTCGGCAAGGCTCATCTGGCCAACCCGCACTGGGCCTATCATGCCGCCCGGGAGCTCAAGGTCGACCGGGCCTCCTGGACCCTGCCGGCCCCCTACGGCCATTGGCTGGAGCGATACTGAGCGTAGCCTGCCCTGTTCGGCGATCGGGCAGGTGCTGATCCTCAGCATCTCAGCCTGCTGATTACCCGCTTGCGTACCTGAAAAGGCGCAGTCAGATCACAGGGCCAGCGGCAAGCCCACCGTCACCTGGCGGTGGTGCACCAGCAGCGCACGGAAGTGCTGCGGGTCCTTGATCAGGACGCCGCTGTGGCCGGCATGCTGCTCGGCAGCCAGCTGGCGTGACAGCCAGAAGCGCAGCGCCGCCACCCGCAGCAGGTCCGGCCAGAGCTCGGCTTCCAGCGCGGTGAAGCGCCGCACGGCGGCATAGCCGGCCAGCAGCGCCTCGGCCCGCCGCCCGTCCAGTCCGCCCTGCTCCGCCAGAGCCCAGTCATTGACGCAGATCGCCACGTCATACAGCGCCCAGCCGCGAAAGGCATTGTGAAAGTCGATCAGCCCCGTCAGGTGGTGCCCCTCGAACAGGACATTGTCGCGGAACAGGTCTGCGTGCAGGACTGCCTCCGGCAACGCCGGACGCCGCGCGCGCAGGCGCTCGACCATCGGCAGCAGCTCACCCAGCAGTATGCGTGCCTCCTCATCACTGCGCGCCTGCAGTGCGGCGGCCTGCTCGGCCATCCAATCCAGCCCGCGATCACTGCGCCGCTGCAGGTCGGTACCTTCGGTCTCCAGGTGCAGCCTGGCCAGCATCTGGCCCAGCGCATGGCAATGGCTGGCATCGACCTCGCCCGGATGACGACCCGGCAGACGGGGTTGCAGCAACGCCGGGTGGCCATTGAGCCGATGCAGCGCCTGGCCCTGCCGGTCGCGCAGGGCGTAGGGCACCGGTAACCCCGCCTGATGCAGGTGGTCGAGCAGCGCCACCATGAAAGGCAGCTCATCCACCGAGCCGCGTTCGATCAGGGTCAGAACGTACTCGCCGCGCTCGGTAGTGACGAAGAAGTTGCTGTTTTCGGCTCCGCCGGCAATGCCGCTGTAGTCGATCAGCCGCCCGAGGTCGAATCTCCGGAGAAAGGCCTCGAGCTCAGCAGCAGTGACCGGCGTGAATACCGACATGGCCGCTTCCTACCACTCGAAGATCTTCCAGGAGGGGATGCGCATGCCGCTGGGCGAGTCGGCCCGGGTGAAGTTGCCATCGTCATCCACCGCTACCAGGAAATAGGGCGCGCCGTTCTTCGGCGTGATCTTGATCGCGTAGAGGAAGCCGTTGATGCGGTATTCCTCCACGGTCTTGTCGCCTTCCTGGCGAATGGTTACCTCGGGCTCACCGGTCAGGGGCGACTCCTGCGCCACCGAGTGCATGCTGCCCAGCAGCAAGAGTGCAGCCAATCCGCAGCCAATCAAGCGTGTCATGTTAACCTTGTCCTTCAGTGGGATGATGTTACTGTCATTCTAGCCTCTTTTACTCTGGAAACGCTGACCTGACGCATGACTGACTCAATTGCCCCCCTGGTTCTGGTTGATGGCTCCTCCTATCTGTACCGGGCCTTCCACGCACTGCCGCCGCTGACCACCTCCACCGGCATGCCCACCGGGGCGGTCAAGGGCGTGCTGAACATGCTCAAGAGTCTGCGCAAGCAGTATCCGGACAGCCCCTTTGCCGTGGTCTTCGATGCCAAGGGCCCGACCTTCCGGGATGCCCTGTTCGAAAACTACAAGTCCCACCGCCCGCCCATGCCCGATGACCTGCGCGCCCAGGTCGAGCCGCTGCACGCCTGCGTGCGCGCCCTGGGCCTGCCGCTTTTGTGCGTCGAAGGGGTGGAGGCCGATGACGTGATCGGCACCCTGGCCCGACACAGCGCCGAGGCCGGCTGCCCGGTAGTGATTTCCACCGGGGACAAGGACATGGCCCAGCTGGTGGACGAACATGTCACCCTGGTCAACACCATGACCGGCACCGTACTGGATGTGGCCGGCGTGCATGAAAAGTTCGGTGTCGGCCCAGAGCTGATCATCGACTACCTGGCACTGATGGGGGACAAGGTCGACAACATACCCGGCGTGCCCGGGGTTGGCGAGAAGACCGCGCTGGGCCTGCTGACCGGGCTGGGCGGCAACATGGATGTGATCTACGCCAATCTCGACAAGGTGCCGGAGCTGCCCATCCGCGGCGCGAAGAAGCTGCCGGAGAAGCTGCTCGAGCACCGGGACATGGCCTACCTGTCGCGCCAGCTGGCAACCATCAAGGTCGACTGCGAACTGGACGTGAAGGTCGGCGAGCTGATGCCCGGTACACCGGATCGCGATGCCCTGATCGAGCTGTACCGCAGCCTCGAATTCAAGGCCTGGCTGGACGAGCTGCTGCGCGAGGCCAAGGCCGCCGGTGACAGCGTCGAGACCGTCGATCAGACCCCGGCGGTCGAGGCCGAGTACGAAACCATCCTTGATCAGCAGCGTCTGGACCACTGGCTGCAGCAGCTGCGCGAAGCCCCGCTGTTCGCCTTCGATACCGAAACCACCAGCCAGTATGCCCAGCAGGCCGAGCTGGTCGGCGTGTCCTTTGCCGTGGAGCCGCACAGAGCGGCCTATGTGCCGCTGGCCCACAGCTACATGGGCGTGCCACAGCAGCTGGATCGGGATCAGGTGCTGGGGCAGCTCAAGCCGCTGCTGGAGGACCCCGCCCGACCCAAGCTGGCACAGAATGCCAAGTACGACATCAACGTGCTTGCCCATTATGGCGTCGAAGTGCGCGGTGTGGCCTTCGACAGCATGCTCGAGTCCTACGTCCTGGACTCCACCGCCACCCGTCACGATATGGACAGCCTGGCGCTGAAGTACCTGGGCATTGGCACTACCCGCTTCGAGGACATCGCCGGCAAGGGCGCGAAACAGCTGACCTTCGACCAGATCGCCCTGGAGCAGGCCGCACCCTACGCCGCCGAGGACGCCGACATCACCCTGCGCCTGCACCGCACACTCTGGCCCCGACTGCAGGAAACCGGCGCGCTGGCCAGCGTGTTTCAGGATATCGAGATGCCGCTGATGCCGGTGCTGGCACGGATCGAGCGCACCGGGACCCTGGTTGACGCGCGCCTGCTGGGCGAGCACAGCCGCGAGCTGGGCGAGAAGATGGTCGCGCTGGAGCGCCAGGCCTTCGAGCTGGCCGGCGAGGAGTTCAACCTCGGCTCACCCAAGCAGCTGTGCGCCATTCTCTACGAGAAGCAGGGCCTGCCGGTGCTGGCCAAGACCGCCAAGGGCCAGCCCTCCACCGCCGAATCGGTCCTGGCCGAGCTGGCCGACCAGGGTCACGCCCTGCCCCAGGTGATCATGCAGCACCGCACCCTGAGCAAGCTCAAGAGCACCTACACCGACCGCCTGCCGGAGCAGATCAACCCGCGCACCGGCCGTATCCACACCAGTTACCATCAGGCGGTCACCGCCACCGGCCGGCTGTCCTCCTCGGACCCGAACCTGCAGAACATCCCGATCCGCACCGCCGAAGGGCGGCGCATCCGCCAGGCCTTCATCGCCCCCGCGGGCTACCGCATCATGGCCGCGGACTATTCGCAGATCGAGCTGCGCATCATGGCCCACCTGGCCCAGGACGAGGGCCTGCTCGATGCCTTCCGCCAGGGTCTGGACGTGCACCGCGCCACCGCCGCCGAGGTGTTCGGCGTATCGCTGGAGGAGGTCACCGCCGACCAGCGGCGCAGTGCCAAGGCGATCAACTTCGGTCTGATCTACGGCATGAGCGCCTTCGGCCTGGCCAAGCAGATCGGTGTCGATCGCAAGCAGTCCCAGGACTATATCGACCGCTACTTCGCCCGCTACCCGGGCGTGCTGCGCTACATGGAGAACACCCGCGCCCAGGCTGCGGACAAGGGTTACGTCGAGACCCTGTTCGGCCGCCGCCTGTACCTGCCGGAGATCCATTCGAAGAACCAGGCCATGCGCAAGGGTGCCGAACGCACCGCGATCAACGCGCCCATGCAGGGCACCGCAGCAGACATCATCAAGCGCGCAATGATCGAGGTGGATGCCTGGCTGCAGGACTCCGGCCTGGATGCCAAGGTAGTGATGCAGGTTCACGACGAACTGGTACTGGAGGTCCGCGAAGACCTGATCGCCCAGGTCAGCACCGGCCTGCAGCAGCGCATGAGCGCCGCCGCCAGCCTCGATGTACCACTGCTGGTGGAAACCGGTGTAGGCAATAACTGGGATGAGGCGCACTGACCGGGAACGTCGAGCACCAGCTCGATGAAGTTTGCCTGTGAGACCTTGGGGTTGCTGATGGGTTACAGGCGCGGCACCCTCGGTGATAGGCGGATGTGGAAGGCAGGGCCGTGCCGACACGCTGCAAGTACATCCTTGTAAGCTCGCGGTTTTCATCCCTGAAAACCGACGGTCGGCACAACCCTGCCTCCCACCTTCGCCGGAAACTTCTGCGCTGCTGATGGTTTTAATCCATCAGCAACACCACTGCCATCAGGCCGGGGCGGGTGTGACCCGTTGCCGGACCGTCTGCGGCCAGGGACGGCCGTAGACGAGCGCCATGGACGGCGGGGTGCGCGTCCGGCAATGGGTCACACCCGCCCCGGCCATGCACCGGACGCACAGCCACTCACAGTCACAAGCCACAAGCCACAAGCCACAAGCCACAGAAAACAAAAAACCCGCCGATAAGGCGGGTTTTCTGGCAGAAAGAGCGAGATCTTACTTGATCTTGCCTTCCTTGTAGATCACGTGCTTGCGTACAACCGGATCGTACTTCTTGATTTCGATCTTGTCGGGAGTAGTACGCTTGTTCTTGTCGGTAGTGTAGAAGTGACCAGTACCGGCAGAGGAGATCAGACGAATCAATTCACGCATGGGGCTGCTCCTTAAACCTTGATGCCGCGACCGCGGATATCAGCCAGAACGGCGTCGATACCACGCTTGTCGATGATACGCATGCCCTTGGCGGAAGTGCGCAGACGGACGAAACGCTTTTCGGATTCTACCCAGAAACGATGGTACTGCAGGTTAGGCAGAAAACGACGCTTGGTTTTGTTGTTAGCGTGGGAAACATTGTTCCCAGTCACCGGACCCTTGCCGGTCACTTGACATACTCGAGACATGGTTAACCCTCTCCAACCACTTGCCCAACCCGAACTGGTTGGAAGTCGTAAATAAGAAACTGTTGTCCAGCCGGGGCAAGCCTTCGCGCATCACTGTAAGGAGCAGATCTACAGGTGCAGCCCCGAGAAGAGCGGAGCTTTATACCAAAATGCGAAGCACCAATCAATTATTTTTCTGTCCGCAGAGCTACAAAAGACCACGTTCGGCAAAGGATACCGGCTCCCCGTCGCCGACCACCAGATGGTCCAGCACGCGGATATCCACCAGCGCCAGCGACTCCTTAAGCCGACGGGTCAGCAGCAGATCCGCCTGACTCGGCTCGGACACACCCGACGGATGGTTGTGAGTCAGGATCAGCGCAGCGGCATTGTGCGCCAGGGCGCGCTTGATCACCTCCCGGGGGTAGACGCTGGCGCTGTCCAGCGTACCGCGGAACAACTCCTCGAAGGCGATCACCCGGTGCTGGTTGTCCAGATAGAGGCAGGCAAAGACCTCGTGGGGCAGCGCGGCCAGCTGACTGCGCAGAAAGTTGCGCACCGCACCGGGAGACGTCAGGGCATCGCCGCGCTTGAGCTCCTCGAACAGGTGCCTGCGGGCCATTTCCATGACGGCCTGCAGCTGCGCATACTTGGCCGGCCCGAGCCCCGGCCGGCTGCAGAACTGCTTCTGCTCCGCCTGCAGCAGGGCGCGCAGGCTGCCGAAACTGGACAGTAACTGGCGCGCCAGGTCCACCGCACTGCAGCCGGGCACCCCGGTACGCAGGAAGATCGCCAGCAGCTCGGCATCGGACAGGGCGCCGGCGCCCTGAATGAGCAGTTTTTCCCGGGGGCGCTCGGCCGCCGGCCAATCGGTGATGGGCATGTGGTGTGCTCCTTGCATAGCTTGTACAGCCAGGCACGTACCACCCTACCGTGCAATCCGGGGCCAGAGTATATGGACCCCAGCGGCCCCGGGCCAGCCATCCATGGAAGGGGCGTGACCGGGTCGGCATATGTTATCGTTAGCGCCATTTGCCGGGCGTTCTGGAGTCTATGATGCAGCGGTTGTTTAACAAGCAGGTGGTTCTGGGAATCAGCGGCGGTATCGCTGCCTATAAAAGTGCCGAACTGGTGCGCCGGCTGAAGGATGCCGGAGCCCAGGTGCGGGTGGTGATGACCCGGGCCGCCCATGAGTTCATCACCCCCCTGACGCTGCAGGCGCTGTCCGGCAACCCGGTGCACGGCGACCTGCTGGACCCGGCTGCCGAAGCCGCCATGGGCCACATCGAGCTGGCCCGCTGGGCAGACCTGGTACTGATCGCTCCGGCCACCGCCGATCTGATGGCACGCCTGGCAACCGGACGCGGCGATGATCTGCTGACTACGCTGGTACTGGCCACCGACGCCAGCATCGCCCTGGCCCCGGCGATGAATCAGGCCATGTGGCGCGATCCGGCGACCCAGGCCAATCTCGAGACCCTGCTGCAGCGCGGCTTCCGCGTATTCGGCCCGGCCGCCGGCGAACAGGCCTGTGGCGACGTCGGCCCGGGGCGAATGCTCGAGCCGGTGGAGCTGGCCATGCGCTGCGCCGAGTGTTTCGAGCTGGGGCTGCTCAGCGGGCGGCACGTACTGATCAATGCCGGTCCCACACGGGAGGCGATCGATCCGGTGCGCTACATTTCCAATCACAGCTCCGGCAAGATGGGCTTTGCCCTGGCCGAGGCGGCGGCCGAAGCCGGTGCCCGGGTGACGCTGGTGGCCGGCCCGGTCAACCTGCCGACCCCGCCTCGGGTCCAGCGTATCGACGTGACTACCGCAGTCGAGATGCTGGCCGCCTGCGAGCAGGCACTGCCGGCGGATCTGTTCATCGCCTCGGCGGCGGTGGCCGACTACCGGCCCGCGCAGTGCGCGCCCGGCAAGCTGAAGAAGGACACCACCCGCGAGGATGGCATGACCCTGCACCTGGTACGCAACCCGGACATACTTGCCACTCTGGCCACCCACGCCCGGCGCCCGGCCTACTGCGTGGGTTTTGCCGCCGAGACCGACGATGTGCTGGGCTACGCCAGCGACAAGCTGACTCGCAAGAATCTCGATCTGATCGTGGCCAACGATGTCAGTCAGGCCGGTATCGGCTTCAACTCCGATGACAACGCCGTCACCCTGATCGACCGCAGCCTGACGCCCCAGCCCCTGCCGCAGGCCAGCAAGCAGAAGCTCGCGCGCCAGATCATTGCCCGCATCGCCCAGCACCTTAATCCACCAGCCTGAGGACGCACCATGCACGCACTGCAAGCCCGGATTCTCGACCCCCGCCTTGGTCAACAATGGCCGCTGCCCACCTATGCGACAGAGGGTTCCGCCGGGCTGGACCTGCGCGCCATGCTGGATGCACCGCTGATCCTGGAGCCGGGTCAGACCCATCTGCTGCCCACCGGACTGGCCATCCACATCGCCGATCCGGGCCTGGCGGCGATGATCCTGCCGCGCTCCGGACTGGGCCACAAGCACGGCATAGTGCTGGGCAACCTGGTGGGTCTGATCGATTCCGATTACCAGGGTGAGCTGATGGTCTCGGTGTGGAACCGCGGACACGCCAGCTTCACCATAGAACCCGGCGAGCGCATCGCCCAGCTGGTGCTGGTCCCCGTGGTCCAGGCCCGTCTGGAGGTGGTCGATGCCTTCGACGACAGCCAGCGCGGCGCAGGCGGTTTCGGCCACACCGGCAGTCACTGAATTTCCGGATCATGCAAGGAGGCACACCCGAAATGAAGCTGAAGACTCCCTCGCTCAGGCGCCAGCCGCGCAATCTGCCCGACACCCTGGTCCCGCTGCTGCTGATGCTCGCCGGGCTGGCCGCCGCCCTGGCGCTGCTCTGGCTGCTGGTGTTGGCCCCGGCGGCGGAGCGCTATCGCCAGGGTCTCAGCCAGGCCTATGCCAGCCAGCAGCAGAGTGGCCTCAACCGCACCCTGGCACGGCTGGATGCG
Organism: Halopseudomonas sp. Lyrl_26; assembly: GCF_051948695.1. NCBI lineage: Bacteria > Pseudomonadati > Pseudomonadota > Gammaproteobacteria > Pseudomonadales > Pseudomonadaceae > Halopseudomonas > Halopseudomonas sp. Lyrl_26. Next base: position 269,886 of record NZ_JAYJLH010000003.1, on the reverse strand, counting down.
GACCTGATCCGGATCGCCGCCAGCCCGCGACTGCAGACTTCACTGCAGCGGGGCGACCATGCCGCCCAGGTGCAGCTGCTGCGCGAGCTGCTGGGTGACGCCCTGGCGGTCCATGTGCAGCTCCCCGGCAGGGCCGATCTGATCGAGGATGCCCGGGCGCCGGTCAACTTCGCCGCACTGGACATGATCCGCCGTGCCGAGCGGGGCCAGGCAGTCCCTGCCGAAGCCCAGCAGGTCGGCAGCGACTGGCTGCTGTACATGGTCAAGCCCCTGCGCAGCTCGCCCCAGGCACCGGTTGCCGGCACCCTGCTGGCGATCTTCGATCTGCAACGCCTGACCGGCGCCCTGCCGCAGCTGCCCAGCGACGCCGGCCAGGTCAGGCTGATCCAGCAGTTTCCCAGTGGGCCGGAGCAGATGCTGTATCGCGCTGGCCATGGCCAGGGGACCGAAGTACGCCTGAATACCGACAACCCCCATTGGAAAATCAGCTTCCAGGATGGCCAGGCCATGGCTGCCGGAGCCCCCAACCCCCTGTGGCTGGCCGGCGCGATACTGCTGGCCCTGGCCGGCGCACTGGCCAGCCTGCTGTACCTGCAGCGGATCTGGGAACGCGCCCTGGCCGCCGACGCCGAGACCCTGGAGCAACTGACCCGCGGCCACAAGGCTGCCGGACTGGCCCTCGGCCCCCTGGAGCCGGTAGCCCAGCGCATCATGCAGCTGGCCAGCCAGAACGCTAACCGCCAGGCCAGCCCCGCACGCGAGCCGGCCCCACCGGTACAGACCAAGGCCGCCGCACCGGCCGCCGAGCCGCTGGCGGTGGAGGAGCTGCCCCCCCTGGACGATGTGCTGGATATCGATTTTCTCGAGGAGCCGGCGGCACTCACCGGCGGCAGGCCCGAGCTGCCGGCGGAGATCTTCCGCGCCTACGACATCCGTGGCGTGGTCGGTCGCACCCTCACCCCGGAATATGTCTACTGGCTGGGCCGCGCCATCGGCAGCGAATCCCTCGATGCCGGCCAACCGCAGGTGGCCGTCGCCCGGGACGGTCGTCTGTCCGGCCCCGAGTTGATGGCCGAGCTGATCCGCGGCCTGTGCGACAGTGGCTGCCAGGTACTGGATCTGGGCATGGTACCCACGCCGGTGCTCTACTACGCCACCCATACCACCGAGGCCAGTTCGGGGGTGATGCTCACCGGCAGCCACAACCCGCCGGACTACAATGGCCTGAAGATCGTCATCGCCGGTCAGACCCTGTCCGGCGAGCGCATTGCCGGATTGCACCAGCGCCTGCAGCAGGATCGCCTGCATGAGGGCCAGGGCAGCTGCACCGCACTGGACATACTCGACAGCTACTGCCAGCGCATCGTTGATGACGTGCTGCTGACCCGCCCGCTCAAGGTGGTGGTGGATTGCGGCAACGGTGTCGGCGGCGTGGTCGCCCAGACCCTGCTCGAGCAGCTGGGTTGCGAGGTGATACCGCTGTACTGCGAGGTGGACGGGCACTTCCCCAATCACCATCCGGACCCCGGCAAGGCAGAGAACCTGCAGGACCTGATCGAAATGGTACGCCAGCATGGCGCCGAACTGGGCCTGGCCTTCGACGGTGATGCCGATCGACTCGGCGTGGTCACCGCCAGCGGCGAGATCATCTGTGCCGACCGCCTGCTGATGCTGTTTGCCGAGGACATAGTGACCCGCAACCCGGGCGCGGACATCGTATTCGACGTCAAGTGCACCCGGCGCCTGCCGCAGCTGATCAGCCAGCTGGGCGGACGTCCGGTGATGTGGAAGTCCGGTCATTCGATGATCAAGGCCAAGATGCAGGAAGTCGGCGCCCTGTTCGGCGGCGAGATGAGCGGCCATCTGTTCTTCCAGGAGCGCTGGTACGGTTTCGATGACGGCCTGTACGCCGCCTGCCGCCTGCTGGAGCTGGTGTCCATTCTCAGCGGCGATGCGGAACAGACCACTGGCCTGTTCAGCCGCCATCCCGCGGGCTGGAACACCCCGGAGATCAATCTGGAGGTGGGCGAGCAGCGCAAGTTCGCGCTGATCGAGGCCCTGCAGAAGAATGCCGACTGGGGCGAGGATGCCCGGGTCACCGGGATCGACGGCATCCGCGTCGACTACCCTGACAGCTGGGGCCTGGTACGCGCCTCCAACACCACACCGGTGCTGGTGCTGCGCTTCGAGGCCGAGGACGCCGCCGGGCTGGAGCGTATCCGCCACCAATTCCGTGATCAGCTGGCCGCCGTGGCCCCTGACCTTGAACTGAACAACCTGTAATCAGGAGTTGAAAATCACCATGCTCAATCGTGACGCCGCCACCCAGGTCTCGCGCATTCTCACCGAAGCGCTGCCCTATATCCAGCGTTTCACCGGCAAGACCATCGTCATCAAGTACGGCGGCAACGCGATGGAAAGCGAGGAGCTGCAGTCCAGCTTCGCCAAGGATATCGTGCTGATGAAGACCGTCGGCATCAACCCTGTGGTGGTGCACGGCGGCGGTCCCCAGATCGGTGACCTGCTCAAGCGGCTGAACATTGCCAGCGAATTCATCGAGGGCATGCGCGTCACCGACAGCGCCACCATGGATGTGGTGGAGATGGTGCTCGGCGGCCAGGTGAACAAGAACATCGTCAACCTGATCAACCAGCATGGCGGCCAGGCCCTAGGCCTGACCGGCAAGGACGCCAACCTGATCCGTGCGCGCAAGCTCAAGGTCAGCCGTCGCACCCCGGGCATGAACAAGCCGGAGATCATCGACATCGGCCACGTGGGTGAAGTCACCGAGGTCAACGTCAACCTGATCAACCGGCTGATTTCCGACGATTTCATCCCGGTCATCGCCCCCATCGGTGTGGGCGAGGATGGCAAGTCCTACAACATCAATGCCGATCTCGTCGCCGGCAAAGTGGCCGAAGCGCTGAAGGCCGAGAAGCTGATGCTGCTGACCAACATCGCCGGGCTGATGGACAAGCAAGGCAACGTGCTCACCGGACTGAGCACCGCCCAGGTCGACGAGCTGATCGCCGATGGCACCATCTATGGCGGCATGCTGCCGAAGATCCGCTGCGCCCTGGATGCCGTTCAGGGTGGCGTGGGCAGTGCCATCATCGTCGACGGCCGGGTGCCCAACGCGGTTCTGCTGGAAGTCTTCACCGATACCGGTGTCGGCACCCTGATTACCAATCAACAACAGGATTGATCGCAATGCAGCAAGAGGATTTCCGTTTCAGCACCCCATTGCGGGTGCGCTGGGCCGAGGTCGACCCGCAGAGCATCGTGTTCAACGGGCACTACCTGACCTACTGCGATGTGGGCATCACCGAGTACTTCCGCGCTCTGCGCGCCGCTACCCCCGATGCCGGCATTGTCGGCAGCGACTTCTTTGCCGTACGTACGGTACTGGATTATCAGGCACCGGCCATGTTCGACGACCTGCTGGACATCCATGTGCGCATTGCCCGGCTGGGCAACAGCAGCCTGCAGTTCGCCATCGGCATCTATCGGGACGGGGAGTTGCTGGTAAAGGGGGAAATTGTCTACGTCCATGCGGACATGCAGACCCGCCGGCCGGCGCCCTTCGACCCGGCGTTTCGCCAAGCCGTGCATGCCTTTGAAAGCAAGGCGCCCGAGGACTCCAGCGCCACACCGGCCTGAGACGGGCCGATTGCCGGCCGGGACATTGCCCCGGCCGTGCCGGTTCAGGCAGTGGAGCCCACCAGCTGGCTGCGCAACCGGGCTCCATGCAGCAGGTTGTCCGCCAGCGGGCAGCGACGCTCCACCTCCTCCAGAAACTCCTGCTTCTGCGCTTCGGTCAGATCGGCATCGATGTCCACCCGCATGCGGATTTCCTGAAAGCCCGGGCGCACCTCCGGATTGCGGCCCAGCAGACCATCGGGATCATAGTCCGCCTCGATCTCGAAGCGCATGCCGCGCAGCTCTATCCGGCGCTGATGCGCAACAAAGCGACCGATGGTTCCGAAACAGCCGCCCAGAGCGGCAAGCACCATATCCAATGGCGTCGGACCGGTATCGGTGCCGGCGGCGGTGCGCGGCTGATCCATCAGTACCTGATGCTGACCGCACTGCATGCTGATGGCAAAGCCCTGACCCAGCCTGCCGGCGACTTGCATGGTTCTCAATGCCATGGTTTCACCTCCGCTTGCCGGTGTTGATCCGCAGCATCGCATACAGCGGGCAGAAGCTGATGAACGCGGTTGCCAGCAGAATCACCCCCAGCCAGCCCCACCAGCCGATTACCCCGAACAGGCTCAGCCCGATCAGCACCAGACCGGCAACGACACGCAGTAAGCGATCCAAACTTCCAATATTCACTTGCATGATTCCGCCCCTCAGCAGATTGTAACGAGCCAGGCACCAGGCCGGCCTCAGAAACTGAACACCTTGCGATCATTCTCCAGCAGGCTGCGTGCCATCGCATCGGGCGTCGCCACGCCAACACCCTCTTTCAACGCCTCCCTGGCATGTCCGCTGTTGGGCAGGTACAAGGCACAGACCGAGGCGGTGGCCCCCTTGCCCAGCGCTGCGGAAAGCAACTGCGCCGGCGTGACATCGTTCGGCTTCAGCGGCTCGCCTCCTGCCTCCTTCAGCGCCAGGTCGCCGGCCTGGTCGCACAACAGGATATCCACCTGCGCGCCCTGCTCCTGCATCTGGTTCGCCAGCACCATCGCCATGCCCTGGGTCATGCCACTGGCATCACTCAGGGTGACGGTCACCGGCCTTGCTTCGGCCAGCAGTCCAGAGCTTGCGCCCAGCAACACCAATGCTCCAATGGCTCTTTTCATCTTTTAGCTCCCATTTCCGGGTTTCAGGGTCTGTAGATCTTGTCCGGGTTCATCTTCGGGCTCCAGGGCAGCCCCGAGTTCTGCCAGCCGTTCAGCAGACGAAAGCCCGCTTGCTCGCCATCCTTGATGCTGTCGCCCTGGAAGCCATTGATCACATAGCGGGCATTGGCAAAGCCGTTGTCACGCAGATACCGGGCACTGGGTTCACCACGCTCACTGCCGGAGCGGCACAGGGTGATGATTTCCGTATCCGCTGGCAGGCCGCGACGCTCCAGTTCGGCAGCAATCTCGGCGCTGAAACGCGGATTGCGCTCCAGCTGGAAGGTATCCCGCTCGCCGTTCCAGGCGTTACGATCCACGATCAGATAGGGAATGTTCACATGCACGCTGTCGGTGAAGCCGGTGAACATGATCTCCACCGGATCACGCACGTCGACAAATAGAAAGTCATCCTCTCCCGCTGCCAGCCGGGCCTGCACGTCAGCGCCCTGCACGCCGATTTCAACTGCCTGAATCTGAGCTGCCAACAAGCAACCCAACATGACACCAGCCGCTCTGCGCATTTCGCCTCCCGACTACACAGCGTTGCATTACCGCAAATTCAAGATAGTACTAATTTAGATAACTCTAATAAATAAAGCAAGCGCTCAGCTCAAGCGACCACCGCATGTCGCTTGATTCTAAATTAGTTATTGCTAATATTTGGGCAAACACGCCTGCCTCGGATACAGGGAGAACCACAGCCATGAGCTACAACGACAACAATCCCTTGACCCGGCGACGCTTGCTACAACTGGGCGCCCTCGGTACTGGCGCTCTACTGTTGCCGCTGTCCAGCGCCACTGCGGCACCACAGAAGCTCAGGAGCTCGGCACGTATTGTCATCGTCGGTGCCGGTGCCGGCGGGCTGGCGCTGGCCTCGCGGCTGACCACCAGCCTCGAGGGTGCCGACATCACGCTGGTCGACGCCCGCCGGGAACACTTCTACCAGCCCGGTTTCACGCTGGTGGCTGCCGGTATCAAGCCAGCTGACTACCCGGCTGGGCCGGGCGATGCTGGTCGAGTTCGACTACGAGAACAATCTGATGCCCTCGTTCCCTGGCCTGATCGCCCCGCTGGAGGAGCTGTGGGTCAGCTGGGTAATGAAGACCATGGGTCTGAAACCCACCTATATCAGCATGCTGCGCGGCCGCGCCTGAGCAACCAGAGGAGACCGAACCGTGAGAGAACTCGACCCTATCGTGCTGCTGGCGGTATTTCAGGAAATGCTCGGTGCGCCGCTGCTGTGGCTGCTGATCATCCTCTGCATCGTCACGCCGCTGGCGTTTATCACCCTGCTGCTACGTGAACGCCGCCTGGTATCCAGCCACATGCTCTACAGTCAGGCGGCCGGACTGCTCGGTGGCGGGCTGGCTCTGGTGCTGATGGCCAGGGTATCGTCCTCCGGCTTCACCGATGCCGGTGGTCCGGCGGACTGGCTGCTGATCGGGCTGATCTTCGGCCTGGGCCTGATCGTGACCACCCTGACGCTGTACAGCATTGCCGGCTGGACGCAGGCGCTGCGGCGCAGCAGCCAGCCCCCTCTATCGGAGTGAGCACATGTGGGATCAACGCTACGCCAGTGACGAGTTTGTCTATGGCACCCGACCCAACCTGTTCCTCGCCGAGCATGCACAGTTGCTGACCGGGCCGGTGCTCAGTCTGGCCGAAGGCGAAGGACGTAATGCCGTGTATCTGGCCAGCCTCGGCCTTGACGTGCTGGGTGTGGATGCCTCCGCAGTCGGCCTGAGCAAGGCGCATAAACTGGCCGAGGCACAGGGAGTCCGTATCCGCACCCAAGTGGCTGATCTGACGCGCTACCAGCCACAGGCAAAGAGCTTCGGCTCGTGCATCTCGATCTTTGCCCACTTACCCAGCCAGGCCCGCCGCCACCTGCATCGACAGATCGCGGCGGCGCTCAGGCCCAACGGCATCTTCCTGCTGGAGGGCTACAGTCAGGCCCAGCTCTCGCGCCACACCGGCGGCCCGAAAGCTCCCGATATGCTGCTTGATGCCGGAGAACTGGCCGGGGAGTTGCCCGACTGCGAATTGCTGCTGTGCCGGGAAGTGGAGCGCGAGGTAATCGAAGGCAGTCTGCATACCGGCATGGCCAGCGTGGTACAGCTGATCGCCAGAAAAACCTGTCTATAACCGGCATTACGCCATTATCCAATCCAGCGGGGCTACCAGAATGATCTTCCGACAACTGTTCGACACCAGCTCATCCACCTACACCTATCTGCTGGCCGATGCAGAGCATGGCCAGGCGCTGCTGATTGACCCGGTGTTCAGCCAGGCCGGACGCGATCTGGCATTGATCAGCGAGCTGGGGTTGAAGCTGACCCTGGTGGTCGACACCCATGCCCACGCCGACCATGTCACTGCTGCCTGGCTGCTGAAACAGAAAACCGGCTGCCGCATTGCCTCAGCCAGGGTAATAGGTGCCGAGCACGTTGACCTGCCGCTGGACGATGGCCAGACCTTCGGTGTCGCTGGCATCACCCTGCGCGCCATTGCCACCCCCGGGCACACCAACGGCTGCATGAGCTATGTGCTGGAGGATCAGAGCATGGTGTTCACTGGCGATACACTGCTGATCCGAGGCTGTGGCCGCAGTGACTTCCAGCAGGGCAGTGCCAAGAAGCTGTATCACTCCCTTACCCAGAAGCTGTTCAGGCTGCCAGATGCCTGTCTGGTCTACCCCGGCCACGATTACCATGGTCGCACCGTCAGCAGTATAAGAGAGGAGAAAGCCTTCAACGTGCGGGTTGGCGCTCAGGCGAACCAGACTGACTTCATCGAGTTCATGCACGCCATGCGCCTGCCCCATCCGAAGCTGATTGACGAAGCGGTACCGGCCAACCTGCGCAGCGGCTGCCCGGAGGACGGCAGGCTCCCTGCGGTGCCCGATTGGGCGGATATCCGCCTGAACTACGGCGGTGTCCCGGAAGTCGACGCCGATTGGCTGCACAACCACCTGGACAGGGTCACCGTGCTGGATGTGCGGCTGAACGAAGAGGCTGACGACTGCAGCATCTCCAGTAAGCTGGTGGACATTCACATCCCCTTAGACCAGTTACGCGAACGCACGGCGGATGTACCCGACGACAAGCCGGTGGTTACCCTGTGCCGCTCCGGTCGCCGCTCGGCACTGGCAGTGAACATTCTGCAGGAGGCCGGCTTTGACCGGGTAGCCAGCCTGAGCCATGGGCTCATGGGCATGAGCCAGGCTTAAGGCTCCGATGACAGCTGATCGCCTGTCCCGCTGGCTGCCCTGCAATCACTGGCTGCGGCACTACAACCGCAACCTCGCCGGTCAGGATGCACTGGCGGCGATAATTGTCACCCTGATGCTGATCCCCCAGAGCCTGGCCTACGCCATGCTCGCGGGGTTGCCACCGATCACCGGGCTCTATGCCAGCATGCTGCCACTGCTGCTGTACGCGCTGTTCGGCACCAGCAGCAGTCTGGCGGTGGGGCCGGTGGCGGTGGTATCGTTAATGACCGCTGCGGCCCTGCAGCCGCTGTTCCCTGCCGGCAGCGCCGACTATATCGCCGCAGCCATGTTGCTGGCCTTGATGTCCGGCGTCCTGTTGTTGTGCATGGCCGTGCTGAAGCTCGGTTTTCTGGCCAACTTTCTCAGTCATCCGGTAATTTCAGGCTTTATTTCCGCCTCCGCCATCCTTATCGCTCTTGGCCAGTTGCGTCATCTGCTGGGCCTGCCCGCCGCCGGGGATAACGCACTGGCCATGGCCGTGCACCTGTGGCAGGCCGCGCCGGACACACACTGGCCAACCTTGCTGACCGGCGTCTGCAGCCTGATTCTGCTGTTTCTGGCGCGCTTTCGATTCACCTCGTGGCTACAACGCCTGGGCTGTAACGAGACGCTGGCCGGCCACATCGGGCGCACCGGACCGGTGCTCATCCTGCTGCTGGCCATACTGCTGGCAAGCTGGCTTGATCTGGCTGACGCCGGGGTCAGCGTGGTGGGCAACGTACCCGCCGGCCTGCCCAGCCTGACGCTACCGAGCTGGAATACCGCTCTTGCCATACAGTTACTGCCGGCAGCGCTGCTGATCAGCCTGGTCGGCTTCGTCGAGTCGGTCTCGGTCGGACAGACCCTGGCCGCCAGACGCCGAGAACGCGTCGAGCCCAACCAGGAGCTGGTCGGACTAGGCACAGCCAATATCGCCTCTGCGATCAGTGGCGGCTTTCCGATAACCGGAGGTTTTGCCCGTTCAGTGGTCAATCATGATGCCGGGGCCCGCACCCCGATGGCGGGTGCCTTCAGTGCTCTGGGTATTGCCCTGACGGTGCTGCTACTTACCCCGCTGCTGCATAACCTGCCCCACGCGGTACTAGCGGCCACCATCATCATGGCGGTGCTCAGCCTGATGGATCTTGACGCACTGCGCCGCACCTGGGCTTATTCCCGTCCTGATGCACTGGCCATCGCCGTGACCATGCTCGGCGTACTGCTGGTGGGGGTTGAAGCCGGCATTCTGCTCGGTGTCGGCCTGTCCCTACTGTTGTTTCTCAAGCGCACCAGCGAGCCGCACATTGCGGTGGTCGGCCAGCTGCCGGGCAGCGAGCATTTTCGCAATGTGCGGCGCCACCCGGTGATACAGAGTCCCAGCGTACTGTCCATCCGGGTGGATGAAAGCCTGTACTTTCCCAACGCGCGCTATCTTGAAGACCAGGTGGCCAAACAGGTCAGCGAGCATCCGGGCGTTCGTCATCTGGTGCTGATGTGCTCGGCAGTCAACCTGATTGACGCCAGCGCGCTGGCCAGCCTGCAGGCCATATGCGAACGGCTGCGGGAGGCGCATATCCAGTTACATCTGTCAGAAGTGAAAGGCCCGGTGATGGATCAGTTGCGCCGCTCGCCGTTTCTCGACAAACTGAGTGGGCAGGTTTTCCTCAGCCAGTATGCCGCACTGCTGGCGCTGGACCCACAGACCACCCGGCTGGCTCTGGACAATAAGGCCACGGTGATCAGCAAACCGGCGTAGGGAAACGATGCCGGACGTGGTAGGGAGTCAGTCAGCCAGCAGCTGCGACAGGCGCTGGCGGCGCTCGGCAAAGGCGCCATTGACCGTGTCTATTTCCTTGCGGTTACTGGCGATCTGGCGTTCCAGACGCCCCCGCTCCGCGTCTATGTCTTCCAGTTGGCGCAACAGTCTCTGGTCTACCTCGCGCCCGGCCCGTTCCTGGCTGGCAGCACGACTCTGGATATCGTCCCGCTGGCTGCGCAGGGTCATCAGGCCGGCCTCGGCGGTAGCAATCAGACCCTCGATCTGCTGGATCTGCCGGGCGTGGGCGCGGTCCAGATCAGCCACACTGGAGTACAGTCGAAGCAAGGTCTCGTCGGCAGCACGCTGACGCTGCTGCTCCTCGGCGGCGGTACGTGCGGCCCGCAGTTCCTCAGGGCTGGGGGCCGGTGGTACCACCTGCTTCACCCGGCCGTCCCGGTCCAGTACCTCGTACCCGCGAGAGACATACTGGGGTGGCACGCTGCTGTCGAGCACCGTCACCCCCCTGTCGTTGACGTAGCGGTACAGCTCTGCGGCATCGACGCTTGCCACGGAGCCCGCCAGCCATGCCACTACCACCGGATACCAGACCTTCTTGTACATAACGGGACCACCCTGTCCTGATTATCTGCGACGGCTGCCGTTGTCAGATGCCGTACTGATCTCGATAGGCCTGCACTGCGGGCAGGTATTTGCGCAGCTGCGCGTCATCCTCAAGGAAGGCCAGAATCTGGGTCAGCGAAACGATGCTGATCACCGGCACACCGAAATCGCGCTCCACTTCCTGGATCGCCGACAGCTCCCCCTGCCCCCGCTCCTGCCGGTCCAGCGCCACCATCACCGCAGCAGGCTGCGCGCCCGCCGCCTTGATGATCTGCATGACTTCCCGGATAGCGGTGCCGGCGGTGATCACATCATCAACGATGGCCACCTTGCCCTGCAGCGGTGCCCCTACCAGCGAGCCGCCTTCACCATGATCCTTGGCTTCCTTGCGATTGAAACAGTATGGCAGATCAATATCAAAACTGTCAGCCAGGGAAATCGAGGTCGCTGCGGCCAGCGGAATTCCCTTGTAGGCGGGCCCGAAGATCATGTCGATGTCCTTGGGTCCATTGTGGATCAGTGCCTGGGCATAGTAGCGTCCCAGCCGGGCCAGACTGCCGCCGGTATTGAACAGCCCGGCATTGAAGAAGTAGGGGCTGGTACGCCCTGACTTGAGGGTAAATTCACCGAAGCGCAGTACGTTGCGATCCAGCGCAAAACGGATGAATTCCCACTGATATTCGTGCATCTATACCCTCGCGATTTAACAAATCCATATCTGGCTCAGGTATCATACACGCACGATTTTGAGGGAGCCATGTATGCGAATCATCAGTCTGAATGTCAACGGTGTCGAGGCCGCAGCGGCCCGTGGTCTGTTTGACTGGCTGCGCACGCAGGACGCTGATGTCATCTGTCTGCAGGACATCCGGGTAACCGCCCCTGAACTGGAACAGGATCCTTACTGGCTGGACGGCTACTGGCAATATTGCTTCGAGGCCGAAGTACCCAGTCAGGGCGGTGTGGCCATCTATACCCGCACCGCGCCCAAGGCCATCATCATGGGTCTGGGCTTTGAACTGGCCGACCGCTATGGCCGCTATATCCAGGCCGACTTCGACAAGGTCAGCATCGGCTGCCTGCTGCTGCCCTCCGGACGTGATGGCGATGCGAGCCTGAACCAGAAGTTCAAGTTCATGAATGACTTCACCACCTACCTGCAGAAGCAGCGCCGCAAGCGTCGCGAGTTCATCTACTGTGCCTCGCTGTACACCGCGCATCTGAAGCTGGACGTGAAGAACTGGCGCGACTGCCAGCACCAGCCCGGGTTCATGGCACCGGAGCGTGCCTGGATGGACGAGATCTTCGGCAACCTGGGGTATGTCGACGCCCTGCGCGAGGTCACCCGCGAATCCGACCTGTACAGCTGGTGGCCGGACAGCGAGCAGGCCCAGGACCTGAATCTGGGGCTGCGTTTCGACTATCACATCCTCACGCCAGGCCTGCGCCGCTTCGTCAAGCACGCCAGCATCCCGCGCAAGGTGCGCTTTTCCGAGCATGCCCCTGTCATCATCGACTACGAGTGGACCCTGAGCATCTGACCCCGGGACGGCGGCAGCCCGGCTGCCGCGCCGCTTGACCATGATCAATTACTGATCGATCGCGATACTCCAGACTGACCGGCAACGCAGTATTTCCCTTGTCCCATCGCTGCCCGACCACGGACAGCCTGCCAGTCGGAACTCGCCCATGTCTGGATTGCCCCCTGCGGATTGGGACCCCCGATCCGCCGCCGTACTTGCCGATCAACGCCACGCCTACGACCGGATGCGCGAACACTGCCCGGTCGCCTGGAGCCCCTCCGACCACTGGAGTGTCTTCCGCCACGCCGATGTCGGTCGCATCCTCGCGGACCACCACAGCTTCAGCAACCGCACCTCCCCTCACCTGTCGGTACCCAACGGCATGGATCCGCCGGAGCATACAGCCTACCGCGGGCTTATCGAGGGCTATTTCAGCGCCCCGCGCATGGCCGCCTTCGAGCCGGTATGTCGGGAGATCGCCGAAGACCTGGCGTTGAGTGCGCTGGCTCAGCCCCGGACCGAACTCATCGCCAGCTTCGCCCAGCCCTTCGCCCTGCGCATCCAGTGCGCCTTCATGGGCTGGCCACCGAGCCTGCAGGAGCCGCTGCAGAGCTGGGCAACGCGCAACAATCGCGCCACCCTGCACCAGGACCGCCCGGCCCTCGCGGCCCTGGCGGCGGAGTTCGAGGCATTGATAGGCAACCTGCTGGCCGAGCGACGCGCCAGCACCGACCCGGAGCATGACCTGACCTGTGCCCTGATGCAGGAGCAGGTCGAAGGCCGCCCTCTGAATGATCAGGAGATAGCCAGCCTGCTGCGCAACTGGACCGTGGGGGAGATAGGCACCATAGCTGCGGCGGTAGGCATCATCGCCCACTTCCTGGCCAGTGAACCCCAGGTTCAGCAGCTGCTGCGGGAGAATCCCGATCTGCTGTGGCAGGCCAACGACGAGATACTGCGTATCCACGGCCCGTTGGTGGACAATCGTCGCCGCACCACCTGCCCGGTGCAGCTGGGAGGACGGGAGATAGGCGCGGATCAGCGCATCAGCATCAACTGGCTCGCCGCCAATCGGGACCCGGCGGTATTCCCCGAGCCCGACCGCTTTTCCCTGGACCGGGACCCCGCGCTGAACCTGCTCTATGGCGCAGGCATCCACGTCTGCCCCGGGGCGCCGCTGGCGCGCATGGAGCTGGTGATCGCCATAAGGGCATTGCTGCAGCACAGCGAGCAGCTGCAGCTGGTGGAGGCACAGCCGGCGCGACTGGCAAGCTACCCGTCCAGCGGCTACGCCAGCCTGCCGCTGCAGCTGCGCTGACGCCGCGCCATCCCGGCACGGCGCGGCGCGGCGGCGGTGGGATATTACTTGATCAGGCGCAGGCAGAAGGGGTAGCGGTAGGGCGCCCCTTCATTGGCCTTGATGGCGGCGATGATCATCAGCACTATGGCGCCGACGGCCACCACCCAGATCAGCAGAAAGCCCACCGCGATCAGCATCAGCAGCACGCATACCAGGACCGCTATCAGCACCGTGATCTGGAAGTTCAGCGCCTCCTTGCCCTGCTCATCCACATAGGGATGGGTGTCCTTCTTCAGCTGCCACACAATCAGCGGACCGATCAGACTGCCGATCACCGGCAGGAAATAGCCGAGGAAGCCTGCCAGATGGGCGATCATGGCCCACATGCGGGCCTGGGAGTCAGGTTCCTGCAGCCCGGTTTCGGGCTGGTTGATATCCACCATCTCGTCACTCCTGTGTTGTCGTCTGTTCAGAGCATAGCCGATCAGCGCGGCCCGGTCAGTCCTCCAGTGCAGCCTGCTGCAGGACGAAGAGTTCCTCGATCCCCTTGCGCGCAAGATCGAGCATGGCGTTCAGCTCGTCGGGGGTGAAGGGAGCGGCCTCGGCAGTACCCTGCACTTCAATGAAGCCACCGGTGTCGGTCATCACCACGTTCAGGTCGGTTTCGGCGGTCGAGTCCTCGGGGTAGTCCAGATCAAGCACCGGCACACCCTGATAGATACCCACCGAAATCGCCGCAATCATCCGCACCGGCGGGACCTTCTTGATCAGACCACGCTGCTGCATGACCCGCAGGGCATCGACCAGGGCCACGCAGGCCCCGGTGATGGACGCCGTGCGGGTGCCGCCGTCAGCCTGGATCACGTCGCAATCAATGTAGATGGTGTTCTCGCCCAGACTCTTGAGATCAACGGCGGCCCGCAGCGCGCGCCCGATCAGCCGCTGGATCTCCAGCGTCCGACCGCCCTGCTTGCCCCGGCTGGCCTCACGCTGCATGCGTTCTCCGGTCGAACGCGGCAGCATGCCGTACTCGGCGGTGATCCAACCCTGGCCGGTGCCACGCAAAAAGCGCGGCACGCCGGCTTCGACACTGGCGGTGCAGATGACCTTGGTATCGCCGAATTCAACCAGCACCGACCCCTCGGCGTGGCGGGTGTAATGGCGGGTCAGGCTAACCTGGCGCAGCTGATCGGCGGCGCGGCCGCTGGGTCGTATCATGTCGGATTCCTTGTACAGCGTGTGTGTGCGGCGATTATACGGGGCCCGCCCCGGGGTACAACAGGCGTGTACCCCGGGCGCGACTGCCGGAGTACAATGCCGGGCGACATATATCCAGAGATCAGGAGCAGAACATGGTTTACAGCATGACGGCCTTTGCCCGCAGCGAGTCCAGCACCGACCAGGGCAGTCTGGTGTGGGAGCTGCGCTCGGTAAACCACCGTTACCTGGAAGTCAGCCTGCGCCTGCCCGAAGCCTTTCGCGACCTGGAAGGCCCCCTGCGCGAGCGGCTGCGCAAGGAAATCGCCCGCGGCAAGCTGGAGTGTACCCTGCGCTTCAATCCCAGCAGCGACAGCAGCCAGCAGCTGAGCCTGAATCAGCCACTGATTGCCCAGCTGATCGAAGCCGCCAGCCAGATCAGCAGCCAGCTCCCCGCCCCGGCACCGATCAATCCGCTGGAGCTGCTGTCCTGGCCCGGGGTGCTGGCTGGCGGCGAGGCGCAGCAGTCCGATCTGGTGAAACAGGCCGACCAGTTGTTCGGCCAGGCACTGGAACAGCTCAAGCAGAACCGTGCCCGCGAGGGCGCCGAGCTGCGCGCCCTGATCGAGGAGCGCCTGGACAGCATGGCCGAGCGTGTTGCCACCTTGCGGGAGATGATGCCGACCCTGCGCGAAGCCCACCGGCAGAAGCTGATCGACCGCTTTCAGGAGGCGAAGCTGGAGCTGGACAACACCCGCATCGAACAGGAGCTGGTGATCCTGGCGCAGAAGATCGACGTCGCCGAGGAGCTGGACCGGCTCACCACCCACATCAACGAGACCCGCAATGTACTGGCCGGCAAGGGCGCCATCGGCCGCCGCCTGGACTTTCTCATGCAGGAGTTCAACCGCGAGGCCAACACCCTGGGCTCCAAGGCCATCGACGTACGCAGCACCCAGGCTGCGGTGGACATGAAGGTGTACATCGAGCAGATGCGCGAGCAGGTGCAGAATATCGAGTGAAGGTTGCGCGGCAAGAATTAGGTCGACCAAGACACAGCCTGTCTGGAGGATGAATTTCCCTCGGCCAAGCGCGATGTCATCGCCCGGGTACTGGATTATTCTTCTGAGCCGTACAGAATATGTAGGGATGCGTTACCGATTGCGGAATCGTGGACGCCTTGCGGCTCTATGGTCGAGCTGTGGTCGCCCTTCCCAGGTCCGAACCGTCATAACGACCTTGACATGCTCAAGACTAGAGAGTCCTAGTAAACGCTATAGAGAATTTCGGTTTTCCAGTTGCTCTTGGCCACTACCAAACAGCCATAACCATTCAGCTCGGAGCGTTGAATTATCTCTTTGGCTCCGCCCAATGCATGTTTTAGCCAACCCCGTGAGAGGGACCTGCCTCCTGAGACCAGATTACTTACCAGTTCTTTGATATTCCCGTTACAGTCAATATTGGCTTCTATCATTCGCTCCACTGCATAAACGGTCCGACTATTGAAGTCTGATTTTCGAGCGGCAATGGAAGGGTCATTTCCAACGAAAAGCACAATCAAACTCAGAAGGTCATTTTTTTGTTGCTCACTCAACATGATCTGCCTCCAGGAAACTCAGGATGCTGTTTATGCTGAAGCCTTCTGTCTTCAGCACGAGAATATGTTCGTTTTGTGCGTGATGAGTGACGAAAAAAAGGCAGGAAGGATAATCACAGGCGGAGTAGAGCATGCCATTTCTGTATGGCTTTTCCGCAATTGCCGCATCCTGCGAAACACCAAATGCGCGCAGAGAAAACAACCTTTGCAAATCGGCGGGCAACTCGTCGGTAGCATCAAGCCCAAGCACATATCGCGGATAAAGCGCCAGATCAAAGCCCTCCGGCACCCCATCCTCCTCACCGCTGGTAACCCAGCCGCCCAATCTCAAAGAGTCTGAAAACCTTATGGCAGGCCCGACGCCGGCGAAAATCTTCGCTCCCGCCAGGTCCGCAGTTGGAATCGTAAGCTGGTAATAGGGACTGTAATCGATAGTCGTTAAATGTCCGGCGCTGTCAGATGCGCTGTGCGCATTTACCGCTAGCAACGCCGTCAGCGCTCCAATGATGAGAGTTTTAAACATGGCGACCCCTTGAATCAGTTTCGAAAAGCGTATTGAAACGCTGGCTAGATTCAAGAAACTCGGGGCGAAGCTGCTAACCCGATCACGAATAGGCCTATCTAACACTGCGTCTCGCTTACGACGAACCCACCATCTGCAACCCCACCACCGTCAGCACCAGGGTGGTGAGAAAGAACAGTCACCTGCACCACCGCCTGACGGAAACCGCCGCCACTGGTATCATCGGCGCTCACGCAATCCTCTGAAGAAGTCATCTTGCAGCCACTTCCCTCGCGCCTGAGCCTGTTTCGCCAGCCGGGCTTCATGCCCTTTGTCATTGCCCGCCTGCTGGCGGTGTTCGCCATGCAGATCCAGGCCATTGTCGTGGCCTGGCAGGTCTACGAGGTCACCGGCGAGCCGCTGTCGCTGGCCTGGGTCGGGCTGGCGCAGTTCGTGCCCATGCTGTTGCTGCTGATGCCGGCGGGGGATCTGATCGACCGCTACAACCGCAAGCTGATTCTCGGCCTGTCCTGGATCGGCGCCGCCGCCTGCAGCGCCATACTGCTCTGGCTGACCCTGCGCGACGAGCATGATCCGGCCTGGTTCTACGGCGCACTGGTGCTCTATGGTTGCTCCCGGGCCTTCATCGGGCCGGCGCTGCAGAGCCTGCTGCCGCAGATAGTGCCGCGCGACCAGCTGGCCCAGGCGATCGCTACCAACAGCACCATCATGCGTACCGCCACCATTCTCGGCCCGGTGATGGGCGGCGTGTTCTACGCCATCGGCGGGGGCGAGCTGACCTACGCGTTGTGCATGGTCTGCTTCGCCGGCGGACTGGCGCTGCTGAGCCGGGTACCGGTACTCTATGCCGACCGGGTGCAACTGACCGAGACCTCGGGCTGGAAGCGCTTCACCGCCGGCCTGCATTTCATCCGTACCCGGCCGATCATCCTCGGCACCATCTCGCTGGATCTGTTCGCCGTGCTGCTCGGCGGTGTGATCGCCTTGCTGCCGATTTATGCCAGCGACGTTTTGCATGTGGGCCCGGAGGGGCTGGGTCTGCTGCGCAGCGCCATGGCCATGGGTGAAATCTGCGTGGGGCTGTATCTCAGCGCCAGACCATTCAATCGCAACGTCGGCCGCACCATGTTCATCGCGGTGGCGATCTTCGGTCTGGCCAATCTGGTATTCGCCCTGTCGACGCTGTTCTGGCTGTCGTTTGCCATGCTGCTGCTGGCCGGGGCGGCGGACATGGTCAGCGTCTACATCCGCTCCACCCTGATCCAGTTCTCCACCCCGGATGCCATGCGTGGCCGGGTCAACGCGGTGAACATGCTGTTCATCGGCTCGTCCAACGAGCTGGGACACTTCCGTGCCGGCACCAGCGCCGCCTGGTTCGGTGCTGTGCCGGCGGCGCTGATCGGCGCCCTCTGCACCCTCGGCGTGGTCGCCGGCTGGACGGCGGCTTTCCGCAGCCTGCGCCAGGTCGATCGCTTCGAGGATGCCGCTGCGGCCACCGAGCAGGACACCGCCGGTCGCAGTCAATGACCTCGGCGGCGATAGGTCTTATACTTCGCGCCAGACAGAACCAATCAGGAATCAACATGACCCAGGCCTCTGGCACCCTCTACATCGTTTCCGCCCCGTCCGGTGCAGGCAAGACCACGCTGGTGAAGGCGCTGATCGATGAGATCGATACCCTGCGCGTGTCGGTCTCCCACACCACCCGGCCCATGCGCCCGGGGGAGATCGACGGGGTCAACTATCACTTCACCAGCCGCGAGCAGTTCATCAAGCAGGTCGGCGAGGGTGACTTCCTGGAACACGCCGAGGTCTTCGGCAACCTCTATGGTACGTCCCAGACCACCGTCGAACAGACCCTGGCTGCCGGTCATGACCTGATTCTGGAGATCGACTGGCAGGGCGCCCAGCAGGTGCGCCGCGCGCTGCCCCATGCGCGCTCCATCTTCATTCTGCCGCCCAGCCGCGAAGCCCTGCTGCAGCGCCTGAGCAACCGGGGTCAGGATTCGGAGGAAGTGATCGCCGCGCGCATGGCGCAGGCCACCGCGGAAATGAGTCATTACGTGGAATACGACTATATTGTCATCAACGATGACTTCCAGCAGGCGCTGGATGAGCTCAAGGCGATACTGCTGGGCAACCGCCTGACCCTGGCCCGCCAGCAGGCGCTGCATCACCGGCTGCTGAGCGCACTGTTGTCAGAATGATGGCCTAGCCCGTAAAATGTCCGGTCCTGCGTAATATTTTCGCGCATACCCGATCACCCATCTGCCGTTTCGGAGTAACACCATGGCCCGCGTCACCGTTGAAGACTGCCTGGAAAATGTAGACAACCGCTTCGAGCTGGTCATGCTGGCGACCAAGCGTGCCCGCCAGATCGCCACTGGCGGCAAGGAACCCAAGGTAGCCTGGGAAAATGACAAGCCGACCGTCGTTGCCCTGCGCGAAATCGCCGAGGGTCTGATTTCCGACGAGATCATGGCCGAGGAAGCCCTCCACGACCAGCAGGAACCCCTGTACTCGCTGGAATCCGAACTGCCGGAGTAACGCTATACGATGGCCGTGCAATCTGCATCTCATCGCCCGCCCGTCAGGCTGCAGGAGGGTTGCATGTCCGGAATTGAAGTACTCGCCGACCGGCTCGAGAGCTATCTCGAGCCCGAGCAGATCAATCAGGTGCGCCGCGCCTACTTCTATGCCGAGCAGGCCCACGACGGGCAGACCCGGCGCAGCGGCGAACCCTACGTCACCCACCCGCTCGCGGTAGCGGGCATCCTCGCCGACATGCGCCTGGACCATCAGAGCCTGATGGCTGCCATGCTGCACGACGTGATCGAGGACACCGGCATTCCCAAGGAAGCCCTGGCCGCGCAGTTCGGCGAGACCGTCGCGGATCTGGTTGACGGGGTCAGCAAGCTGACCCAGATGAAGTTCGAGAGCAAGGCAGAGGCCCAGGCCGAGAACTTCCAGAAGATGGCCCTGGCCATGGCCCAGGACATCCGCGTGATCCTGGTCAAGCTCGCCGACCGCCTGCACAACATGCGCACCCTGGGTGCGCTCAGGCCGGAAAAGAGCCGCCGCATTTCCCGCGAAACCCTCGAGATCTATGCACCCATCGCCAATCGCCTGGGCATGCACAGCCTGAGTACCGAGTTCGAGGACCTGGGCTTCAAGGCCATGTACCCCATGCGCTCGCGCATGATCGCCCAGGCCGTGCGTGACGCCCGCGGCAACCGCAAGGAGTTGCTCAACCAGATTCTCGAATCGCTGCAGGCCTGTCTGGAGCGCGCAGGTCTGCCGGGCACGGTAGTGGGCCGGGAAAAGCACCTGTACAGCATCTACGAGAAGATGCGCGAGAAGCGCCGGGCATTCAACGAGATCATGGATGTCTATGCCTTCCGCATCATCGTCGACAAGGTCGACACCTGCTACCGCGTGCTGGGTGCGGTCCATGGTCTGTACAAGCCCTTCCCGGGCCGCTTCAAGGACTACATCGCCATTCCCAAGGCCAACGGCTACCAGTCCCTGCACACCACCCTGTTCGGTCTGCATGGGGTGCCGATCGAGATCCAGATCCGCACCGAGGAAATGGAGGAAATGGCCAATAACGGCATCGCCGCCCATTGGCTGTACAAGTCCAAGGACGACGTGCTCAACGGTCAGCATGCCCGCACCCGGCAGTGGCTCAAGGGCGTGCTCGAGCTGCAACAGTCCGCCGGCAGCTCGCTGGAGTTCATCGAGAACGTCAAGATCGATCTGTTCCCGGACGAGGTCTACGTGTTCACGCCCAAGGGCCGCATCATGGAGCTGCCCAAGGGCTCGACGCCGGTGGACTTCGCCTACGCGGTGCACACCGATGTCGGCAACAGCTGCATTGCCTGCCGCATCAACCGCCGTCTGGCCCCGCTGTCCGAACCTCTGGAGAGCGGCCAGACCGTGGAAATCATCACTGCGCCCGGTGCCCGGCCGAACCCGGCCTGGCTGAGCTTTGTCACCACCGGCAAGGCACGCAGCAATATCCGCCATGCGCTCAAGCACCAGCGCCAGTCCGAGGCCATTGCCCTGGGCGAACGGCTGCTGGAGAAGGTTCTGGTCAGCTTCGAGACCAGCCTCGAGCAGATACCCGAGCAACGTATCCAGCGCGTGTTGCGCGACTACGACATGGCAACTCTGGAAGATCTGCTGGCGGACATCGGCCTGGGCAACCGCATGGCCTATGTCACCGCCCGTCGCCTGCTGAGCAACGATGCACCGGCCGAGGTGGAAGCCTCGGTGAGAAGCGAGGCGACGGCCCAGCAACCGAGCAGCGAAGAAGCGCCACTGGCAATCCGTGGCACCGAAGGAATGGTGGTCAGTTTTGCACGCTGCTGTAACCCGATTCCCGGCGACCCCATCGTCGGCTTCATCACCAGCGGCAAGGGCATGGTCATCCACCAGGAGACCTGCAGCAACCTGGCCGAACATCGGGGTAACAGCGAGAAGATCCTGCATCTGACCTGGGACAAGAACGTCAGTGGCGAATTCACTGTGGAACTGCGGGTCGAATTGGAACATCAGCGCGGCATCATCGCCCAGCTGGCGACCAGTATCACCGTCGCCGACGCCAGCATCGACAAGATCAGCGTTGACGAACGCGACGGCAAGATCAGCGTGGTGCAGCTGGCGCTGCGCGTACGCGGTCGACTGCATCTTTCGCAACTGATCAAGCGTATCCGCGCCCTGCAGGGGGTAGTGCGGATCACCCGCTTGAAGAACTGAACCCAATGGAGACCTTCATGAACAAGCAAGTCATCACCAGTGAGCACGCACCGGCCGCGATCGGTACCTACTCGCAGGCCATCAAGGTGGGTAACACTGTGTACCTGTCCGGCCAGATCCCGCTGGATCCCCAGACCATGGAAGTGGTCGAGGGCTTTGAAGCCCAGGTATGCCGCGTGTTCGACAACCTGGCCCTGGTGGCCGAAGCCGCTGGTGGCAAGCTGCAGGACATCGTCAAGCTGAACATCTTCCTCACCGACCTGAACAACTTCGCCAAGGTCAACGAGATCATGGGACGCTACTTCGAACAGCCCTATCCCGCCCGCGCCGCCATCGGCGTGGCCGCCCTGCCCAAGGGTGTGCCGGTGGAAATGGACGGCATTCTGGTCCTCGGCTGAGACCAGGGGGCGGGCTCTGCCCGCCCTCCTGCGCCGCCCCGCCCGGCGCTTCCCTTCCGCTTCCTAGCCCAGCATGCTCGAATAACCCTCCCGATAACTCGGATACTGCGGTACCCAGCCGGACTCCCGTGCCAGTGCATTGCTGCAGCGCTTGCTGCCGACTCTATTGGCCGTAGTCCCCTCATCCAACAAGACCACGCCCAGCTGCTCCGCCAGCCACTGCGCCACCTCATGCAGGGGTGCAGGCTCGTCATCCACACCCAGGTAACAGGGCGCCAGCAGCTCGCGCTTGTCTGCCTGCAGCAGCAGATGGGCCAGCAGCCCGGCAGCATCATCGCGGTGGATGCGGTTGGTGTACTGCACCGGCTCGGCCGGCACATGCAGACCACTGCGCACCTGCTCAATCAGCCGCGTGCGACCCGGTCCGTAGATACCGCCAAGGCGTACTACCGAGGCCGGGATACCACTGCGCAGCGCCACATCCTCGGCCTCGATCAGCACGGGCGCAGTGGGTGTATCCGCCAGTGCGGCGCTGTTTTCGGTCACCCATTCGCCGGCACTCTGGCCATAGACGGCGGTACTGGATACCTGCAGCAGGTGGCGCGGCGGCTGGCGGCTGTTCCTGAGCCAGCCCAGCACATGCTGCAGGCCTTCGACGTACAGGCGGCGGTACAGGTCCGCATCGCGACGCCCGGCAGCGGGGCAGTACACCAGATAATCCACTCTGGCCGGCCAGTCGGCCGGGCGCTGGGCGTCGGTCAGATCCGCGGCGATGCGGCCGAAGCCTTCCGGCAGCACCGAAGGATCCCGACGCAGGCCACTGACCTGCCAGCCCTGCTCCAGCATGCGCTGTCCCAGGACCACGCCCAGGTCCCCACAACCTGCAATAACCAGATGTTTCATCCTGATTGTTTTCCTCTATCAAGCAACCCGTTATGCTTGGTGAAAAATTTCAAGCGAGCAGTATACGACATGACCCTGACCGAACTCCGTTACATAGTGACCCTCGCCCAGGAGCAGCATTTCGGCCACGCTGCCGAGCGCTGCCATGTATCCCAGCCCACCCTCAGCGTCGGTGTGAAGAAGCTGGAGGAGGAACTGGGGGTGTTGCTGTTCGAGCGCACCAAGAGCGCAGTGCGGGTGACCCCGATCGGCGAGAAGATCGTGGCCCAGGCCCAACGGGTACTGGAGGAGGCCATGACCATCCGCGAACTGGCCAGTGCCGGCAAGGACCAGTTGTCCGCACCGCTCAAGGTGGGCGCCATCTACACCATAGGGCCTTACCTGTTCCCGCACCTGATTCCCCAGCTGCACCGGGTCGCGCCGCAGATGCCGCTGTACATCGAGGAAGACTACACCCACAACCTGCGCGACAAACTGCGCACCGGTGAGCTGGATGCCATCATTGTCGCGCTGCCGTTCAACGAGCCGGACATCCTCACCAAGCCGCTGTATGACGAACCCTTCAGCCTGCTGATCCCCGCCGATCACCCCTGGGCATCGCGCAGTCATGTCAGTCTCGACGATCTGGATGACAACCCTCTGCTGCTGCTCGGCGAGGGCCACTGCTTCCGGGAACAGGTCCTGGAAGCCTGCCCCACCACCCGCCGCAATGACGACCAGGGCAAGCACACCACCATCGAATCCAGCTCCCTGGAAACCATCCGTCACATGGTGGCCTCGGGCATGGGTATGACCGTGTTGCCGATGTCTGCAACGGATGACCGCTATTACAGCTCCGATCTGCTGCTGACCAAGCCGTTCAAGGCACCGGTGCCCTTCCGTACAGTGGCCCTCGCCTGGCGCGCCAGCTTCCCCCGGCCCAAGGCGGTGGACCTGCTCAGCGACTCGATCCGCCTGTGCTCGATCGGAACGCCTGCGACCAAGGGCTGAGACAATGCAGGCGAGCGCCGGACACACGTCACTGACGGTGCTCAAGGGCATCGGCCCGGCACTGGAAGAGAAGCTCAACCGTCTGGGTCTGCGCAGCGTGGAAGATGTCCTCTTCCATCTGCCGCTGCGCTACCAGGACCGCACCCGCGTCACCCCCATAGGCGCCCTGCGCCCCGGCCTGGACGCTGTGATCGAGGGCGTGGTGGTCGCCGCGGATGTGGTCATGGGGCGCCGGCGCAGCCTGCTGTGCCGCATTCAGGACGGCAGCGGCACCCTGAGCCTGCGGTTCTACTACTTCAGCGCCGCGCTCAAGGCCAGTCTGCAACGGGGCAGTCGCTGGCGTTGCTATGGCGAGGTGCGACCGGGCGCCTCGGGGCTGGAGATCTACCACCCGGAACTGCAGAGTCTGGACAAGCCGCAGACCGCTCCGGTGGACACCACCCTGACGCCCATCTATCCGGCCACCGAGGGCCTGTCGCAGCAGCGACTGCGGGCGCTGAGCGAAGGTGCCCTGGCCTGGCTGGCCCAGGGCAACAGCCTGCAGGAGCTGCTGCCCGAGGATCTGGTGGCCCGGTACCGCATGCCGCCGCTGCGCGAGGCCATTCGCATCCTGCATCGTCCGCCGCCGGATGTGGACCTGCAGGCCCTGGAGGAAGGCCGGCACTGGGCCCAGCATCGGCTGGCCTTCGAGGAGCTGCTGGCCCACCAGCTGACCATGCGCCGCCTGCGTGCCGAGGTACGCACGCACCGGGCACCGGTAATGCAGGCCAGCGGCGAGCTGGCCCAGGCGTATATCGAGCAGCTGGGATTCCCCCTGACCGGCGCCCAGCAGCGTGTGGCCGAAGAGATCCGTGCCGATCTGCAGCAGGCCAGCCCCATGCTGCGCCTGGTCCAGGGTGATGTGGGTGCCGGCAAGACAGTGGTCGCCGCCCTGGCCGCGCTGCAGGCACTGGAAGCCGGCTGGCAGGTAGCCCTCATGGCTCCCACCGAGATCCTCGCCGAGCAGCATTTCAACAACTTTCAGCGCTGGTTCGCGCCGCTGGGCATCTCCGTGGCCTGGATGGCCGGCAAGCTCAAGGGCAAGGCCCGGGCCAATCAGTTGCAGATGATCGCCACCGGCGAAGCGGCCATGGTGGTCGGGACCCATGCTCTGTTCCAGGACGAGGTGCAGTTCCACAACCTGGGCCTGGCGATCATCGACGAGCAGCACCGCTTCGGTGTGCAGCAGCGGCTGGCCCTGCGCGACAAGGGCGCCGCCGGACGCTTCTCCCCCCACCAGCTGATCATGACCGCCACGCCCATTCCACGGACCCTGGCGATGAGCGCCTACGCCGATCTGGACACCTCGATCCTCGACGAGCTGCCCCCGGGCCGTACCCCGATCAACACGGTACTGGTCTCCGACAGCCGCCGGGAAGAAGTCATCGAACGGGTAAGAGCCGGCTGTGCCGGGGGGCGTCAGGCCTACTGGGTCTGCACCCTGATCGAGGAATCCGAGCAGCTGCAGGCCCAGGCGGCGGAGGTCACCTGGCAGAACCTCTGCGAGCACCTGCCGGAACTGTCCATCGGCCTGATTCACGGCCGCATGAAGGCCGCCGAGAAGGCGGAGATCATGCAGGCCTTCAAGGAAGGCGATCTGCACCTGCTGGTGGCCACCACGGTGATCGAGGTGGGCGTGGACGTACCCAACGCCAGCCTGATGATCATCGAGAACCCCGAGCGCCTGGGCCTGGCCCAGCTGCACCAGCTGCGCGGCCGGGTTGGCCGGGGCAGCACCGCCAGCCACTGCGTCTTGCTGTATCAGGCCCCCCTGTCGGCACTGGGCCGGGAGCGGCTGGGCATCATGCGCGAGAGTTCGGACGGCTTCGTGATCGCCGAGAAGGATCTGGAACTGCGCGGCCCCGGTGAAGTGCTGGGCACACGCCAGACCGGGCTGGTGCAGTTCCGTGTCGCCGACCTGGTCCGCGATGCCGATCTGCTGCCGCTGGTGCAGCAGGCTGCCGCCGATATCGGCGAGCGCCATCCGCAACGGGCAGCCGCCATCATCGACCGCTGGCTCGCCCATGGACAACAGTTTGCCCAGGTATGAGCCGGCGTCATTGCCGCATGCTAAGATCGACCCAGCCCCATTCGGAGAAGGACGCACGATGATAGCCCACGCCACCCTGCCGGACCTGCTGGAAAAACAGCTGCAGCGCCAGGCCATTGCCTATCAGCTGCGCCCACTTCATGAAGCCGGTGCTGCCGGCCAGTGCATAGAGGCCTGCCTGCTCTCCGACAGCCAGGGCGCCCTGCTCACCCTGATTCCCTCCGATCATCTGCTGGATCTGCGCCGACTGAGCGAGCTCAGCGACCGTCCCCTGCAGCCGGTACGTGACAAGCAGCTGCAGCAGATCCTGACGCAGTACCAGCTTACCTACCTCCCCGGGCTGCCCATGCTGGTGGATGCGCCCTGCATGATCGAGCAGAGCCTGCTGAATCAGCCCAGGGTGTGGCTGCCCGCCGGATTGTCCGGCTGGTGTCTGGAGCTGGACAACCAGGCCCTGCGGGCCCTGGCGGCCTCGGCAACCGCCGCCTCCTTCGCCGTCCCCCTGAACAGCATCCACTGCAGCGCCGAGGATCCGGAGCAGGATAACGAAGATATCAACACGGCGGTGAAGAACTTCACCGCCCTGCGCATACGCCAGCGACTCGAGGAAACCATAGAGGTACCGCCACTGCCCAGCACCACACAGCGGATCATGGCATTGCGGGTGAAACCCGACATCACCGTGCAGCAGCTGACCGACGTGGTCGAGACCGACCCCAGCCTGGCCGCCCAGGTGGTCAGCTGGGCCTCTTCGTCTTACTACGCCGCCCCCGGAAGGATACGCTCGGTGGAGGACGCCATCGTCCGAGTGCTGGGCTTCGATCTGGTTTTCAACCTGTCCATCGGCTTGGCTCTGGGCAAGACCTTCAGCCTGCCCAGGGATGCACCGGAACGCACCACACCCTACTGGGAGCAGGCCATCTACACCGCGGCGGTGATCGAAGGTCTGGCCCGCCTGGTACCGCGGGATCGCCGCCCGGAGCTGGGACTGAGCTATCTGGCCGGTCTGCTGCACAACTTCGGCTACCTGCTGCTGGCGTATATCTTCCCGCCGCATTTCCAACTCATCTGCCGGCATATGGAGGCCAACCCCCACGTGCCGGCTTGGCTGGTGGACCAGCATCTGCTCGCAGTCAATCGGGACCAGATCGGCAGCTGGCTCATGCGCTACTGGGACATGCCGCTGGAGATATGCACCGCCATCCGACATCAGCATGACCCGCATTACGATGGCGAACATCACGAGTACGCCAATCTGGTCTATCTGAGTCTGGCGCTGCTGCGCGAGCGGGACCTCGGCAGTGGGCCGCTGATGGAAATGCCGCAGGGGCTGTTTGATCGCATCGGGATCACGCCGGAGCAGGCGCAGCGGGCGGTAGACAAGGTACTGGATGCGCGGGACGCATTGCGCAAACTGGTCAACGAATTCCGGCTCGGCTCGGAACGCAAGGTCTGAACGCCGGGGGCGCTGAGCCCCCGGCCTGTCGATCAGTTAACCGAGTCTTTCAGCCCCTTGCCGGGTTTAAAGGCGACGGTATTGCTCGCCTTGATCTTGACCGGCTCGCCGGTCTGCGGGTTCTTGCCGGTACGGGCGCCACGGTGACGCTGCATGAAGGTGCCGAATCCGACAAGGGTAACGGTATCCTTGCGGCTCAGTGCCTGGGTGATTTCATCGAGAATCGCGTTCAGCGCGCGGTTTGCCTGCTCCCTGCTCAGGTCAGCCTTTTCGGCAATGGCCGCTGCGAGTTCCGGTTTACGCATATAAAGCCTCACTATGTGTTGTTTTTGTTTTTCGCTGCCTCCGCAGCCCTGCTGATCCAGCCTGCCCTACCTGGCTTGCGGCTGTCGAGCTCGCACAGCATCGCACGACTCGCGCACCTGCGCCAGCCAAAACCCGCCTGACAATTGCGGTTTGTCGCCCGTTTCACTTGAAACAGTCAGGAATGTCTCAACCCGAATCACGGCTGATGAGTTCGAAATCCTCCTTTCCCACTCCGCAATCGGGACATTGCCAGTCATTGGGAACATCTTCCCAGCGGGTTCCGGGCGCGATCCCATCTTCCGGCCAGCCTGTGGCTTCATCATAGATGAAGCCACAGACAATGCATTGCCATCTGCTCATGAGTCGGTATCCCCCAAGTGTCCACTGACAGGGTAATCCCCCTGAGGCGACTCCGCCACCTGGCACTGTGAGCGTCTGCAGCTGCAATCGTGCTACCCTCTGCGTTCGCTTACCACACCCTTTGCAGAGTTTGTTCATGTTTCCCGATTGGCACCCGGCACCGACCCACCCACGCAGACCGGACGGCCTGCTGTTCGACTGGTTGTGCGATGAGGGCTCCCTTACCCGCCGGCTGATGGCCGCCGGGCAGGACGATTTCCGGGTCGAGGTTCTGCTGCAGGAACACCAGCCGGCACGCCCGGACGAGGCCGCAGCACTGGGCCTGGACGCTGGCCAGCCATTGTGGGTACGCGAGGTACTGCTGCACACGGCGGGTGCACCGCGGGTGTTCGCTCGCACGGTCGCCGACCTGCAGGCATTCAATGCCGCCGGGGTACACCTGGAGAACCTCGGCAGTCGCAGTCTCGGTCAGCTGCTGTTCAGTGACCCGCGCATCCAGCGTGAGCCGATCGAGATCAGCCTCTACCCCGCCGCCTGGCTGCCCGCGCCCCGGCGCACCGAAGGCTGCTGGGCCCGGCGCTCGCGGTTTCGCAGCGACCGTCTGCAATTGCTGGTGTGTGAAGTCTTTCTTCCCGGCTGGCCGCGCCCGGCCTGATCAATCACCCCGTTTTCTGGAGACTATTGTGACCGGCCTGCTGATCAAACCCCTGACCCGCCTCCACCCGCGGGCTATCGACTTCATCCAACTGATGCGTCTGGACCGCCCGATCGGCATCTATCTGCTGCTCTGGCCCACACTGTGCGCTCTCTGGCTGGCCGCCGACGGCTTCCCCGACCCGGTGCTGCTGGCGGTGTTCGTGGCGGGCGTGGTGCTGATGCGTTCGGCCGGCTGCGCCATCAACGACTTCGCCGACCGCAAGGTCGACGGCCATGTCAGTCGTACCCGCAACCGCCCCCTGGCCACCGGCCGGGTTACCGCCCGCGAGACGCTGATCACCTTTGCCATCCTGGTTGCCCTCAGCGCCTCGCTGCTGCTGCTGACCAACCTGCTGACCTTCAAGCTGTCCCTGGTCGCGGTCGCCCTGGCCACCGTCTATCCGTTCTGCAAGCGCTTCACCTTCTACCCCCAGGTGGTGCTTGGAGCCGCCTATTCCATGGCCATTCCCATGGCCTTCGCCGCCCAGTCCGGCGAGTTGCCGATGGCGCTGTGGATACTCTACATCGCCAACCTGCTGTGGACCGTGGCCTACGATACCGAATACGCCATGTGCGACCGTCCGGATGATCTGCTGATCGGGGTCAAGTCCACCGCCATCCTGTTCGGTGAGGCGGACCGGCTGATGGTCGGCCTGCTGCAGGGGCTGACCCTGCTGTGCCTGCTGCTGGTGGGCAGCCGCTTTTCCCTGGGGCTCTACTATTATCTGGGCATGCTGGCGATGCTGCTGAGCTTTGCCTGGCAGCACTGGCTGATCCGCGCGCGCGAGCCCCAGGCCTGCCTGGCTGCCTTCCTGTCCAATCACTGGAGCGGCATGCTGCTGTTCGCCGGTCTGGCGCTGCATTTCCATCTGGGCTGAAGGGTCCGGCGGGGCGGAGTCATACAACTGCAATAAAAGTGTTATCTAATCGGTAGGTCAGACATGCAACTGGATGGAGCACCATGGCAGAGAAGACCATACTGATAGTTGACGACGAAGCCCCGATCCGGGAGATGATTGCCGTTGCGCTGGAGATGGCCGGATACCACTGCCTGGAAGCGGAAAACACCCAGCAGGCCCACGCCGCCATCATCGACTCGCGTCCCGATCTCATCCTGCTGGACTGGATGCTGCCCGGCACCAGCGGCATCGAGCTGGCGCGGCGCCTGAAACGTGACGAGCTGACCAGCGACATCCCCATCATCATGCTCACCGCCAAGGGCGAGGAGGATAACAAGGTCCAGGGACTGGAAGTCGGCGCTGATGACTACATTACCAAGCCCTTCTCGCCCCGGGAGCTGGTCGCCCGCCTGAAGGCCGTGCTGCGCCGTGCCGGCGCCCTGGACGATGAAACACCCATCGAGGTCGGTGGTCTGTGCCTGGATCCGGTCAGCCATCGGGTAACCATCGACGATACTCCTGCGGAGATCGGCCCCACCGAGTACCGCCTGCTGCAGTTCTTCATGACCCACCAGGAGCGTGCCTACACCCGCAGTCAGCTGCTGGACCAGGTCTGGGGCGGCAATGTTTACGTGGAGGAACGCACCGTGGATGTGCATATCCGTCGTCTGCGCAAGGCGCTGGGCAGCCCCTACGATGGTCTCGTGCAGACGGTGCGGGGCACCGGCTACCGCTTTTCCACGAAGTTCTGACGGTTAATACATGGTACCGCCACGCCACGGGAACAGGACGCACAGGTGAAAAACAACTGGCTCATTTCGACCACCGGTGGTCTGCTCTGGGTACTGCTGCCCTGCCTGATCATCGGCCTGATCCTGGGCCAGCCGGTCTGGGCGCTGGTAATCGGCCTGACCCTGTATCTGGCCTACACCCTGTGGCAGACGCAACGCCTGCAGGCCTGGCTGAACCAGCGCCCTGGAGAGCCGCCACCGGAGGCCAGAGGTCCCTGGGGCGCGGTGTTCGACGAAATCTACCGCATGCAGCGCCGTGATCAACGCGCCCGGGCTCGCCTTGAGGCCATCATAGCGCGCATCCAGACCTCCACCGCAGCCCTGCGCGACGGGGTGGTGATGCTCGATCAGGAAGGTCATCTGGCCTGGTGGAACCACGCCGCCGAGCAGCTGCTGGGCCTGCGCGCGCCCGACAGCGGCCAGCATGTGCACAACCTGCTGCGCGATCCGCGTTTCGTCGAGTATTTCGACCAGGCGGACTACCGCGAGCCGCTGAATATCCAGTCCCCGCTGAGCATCACGACCTGGCTGCAGTACAACATCACCCGCTATGGCGATGGCGAGCGCCTGATCCTGGTGCGCGACATCACCCGGCTGCATAACCTGGAGCAGATGCGCAAGGACTTCGTGGCCAATGTTTCCCACGAACTGCGCACCCCGCTGACGGTGCTGGTGGGTTATCTGGAAACCATGCTCGACAATGCCGAAGGCCCGCAGTCCCGCTGGATCCGCCCCTTGCAGCAGATGCAGCAGCAGGCCAGCCGCATGCAGAGTCTGCTCAACGACCTGCTGATGCTGTCCCGTCTGGAAACCTCGGATGCCCGGGTCGAGGAAAAACCGGTGGCAATCGACCGCATGCTGACCGAGATCCGCAAGGACGCCCTGGCCCTGTCCGGCGAGCGCCGGCATGAGATTACCCTGGAGATTACCAGCCCGGCGACGCTCAAGGGTCTGGAGACGGAGCTGCGCAGCGCCATCTCCAATCTGGTCTACAACGCGGTGAAGTACACCCAGGACGGGGGCCGCATTCACATCAGCTGGTCACGGGACGACCAGGGTGCGCGCCTGAGCGTAGCGGACAACGGGCCGGGCATTCCCAGGGAACATCTGCACCGGCTGACCGAACGCTTCTATCGGGTGGATTCCAGCCGCAACAGCACCACCGGCGGCACCGGTCTGGGACTGGCCATCGTCAAGCATGTGATGATGCGACATCAGGGCTCGCTGCAGATCAGCAGCTCCCCCGGCCAGGGCAGTACCTTTACCTGCGTGTTTCCACCGGAGCGCCTGCTGGATCCATCCTGATCACCCCGCCGCAGCGATCAGCAGCGACAGGCTTTCCAGCTTGGCGGGGTCCTGATCGACGAAACGTATGGTCACCAGCACCCACTCGCTTTCCAGCCGATCCTCCAGCGCCGACAGGGCGTGCAAGTAGCCATTGATGCGCACCACAGCATCCTCGTCACCCTGCTCCATATCCAGCACCGCGCTCTCGAACAGGGAAGGCAGCCGCTCGTTGCGTCGCACCAGCAACTGCGCATCACGCAGGCTCAGGCGGCGGATGACGCAGGGCAGCTGCACCTCGGCCAGGCGCAGCTGAGCCCGTACCGGGGAGCGCAGCTGCACTTCCCGATGATCTTCCTG
This sequence comes from Halopseudomonas sp. Lyrl_26, assembly GCF_051948695.1. NCBI lineage: Bacteria > Pseudomonadati > Pseudomonadota > Gammaproteobacteria > Pseudomonadales > Pseudomonadaceae > Halopseudomonas > Halopseudomonas sp. Lyrl_26. The sequence continues at coordinate 237,973 of NZ_JAYJLH010000003.1, read as the reverse complement.
CGCACCGGCGCCGGGGCGTGCCGTGGTGGCGGGGGCTGAGGACTGGCGGGAGCCAAGCAGGGCACTCACGGATTCCTGGGCATGCCCGACGCTGGTCTGCACCGGGCGACTGCGCAGCAGCTCCAGCTTGCCGACCCTGTGCAGCGCCTTGCTCACCTTGGAAATCAGTTGTTCATTGCTGAAGGGCTTGCCTACGTAGTCACTGACACCGGCCTGAATGGCCTGAACCACGTTGTCCCGGTCACCACGGCTGGTGACCATGATGAAGGGTGTCTTCTGCTGACCCGGCTGGCCGCGGAACCACTCGAGCAGTTCCAGCCCGCTCATTTCGGGCATTTCCCAATCGCACAGGATCAGGTCGAAGGATGTGCGGGCGAGCAACTGCCGCGCCTTGCTGCCATTCACCGCCTCCTCGATCTGCAGACCGGGAAAGTGACTGCGCAGGGCCTTCTTGATCAGATCCCGGATGAAGGGCGCATCATCCACCACCAGCGCCGACACTTTAGCCATGAAGCTTCTCTCAATCAGTTACCGGCCAAGCTTAGCGCAGACTGATGTCGGAAACCCAGCACCGGCGCGCCGGATAATGCCTGGAAAGGGGAGCGGAGGTGATGCCTGGCATCACCTCCCTGGTGATTACAGCTTGCCGGTCAGGGCGTTGAGGAACAGCTGGCGATACTCGCCGGCGTCGAGCTGGCGGGCGTTGGTGCGGGAGGTCACATCCTTCACCGACATCTCGCCGATCAGGTCGGCACGACTGTCATCCACACCGATCTCGGCCAGGGTATGCGGCAGCTCCAGCTCCGCACGCAGATCCAGCACCCAGTCCAGCAGACCGTTGAAGTCGGTGTGCGGCAGCCCCAGATAACGGGCGGCACGGGCCGCCTCCGCCTCGATGGCCGGGCGATTCATCTGCAGGACATAGGGCATCATGATGGCGTTGAGCAGGCCGTGGTGGGAGTCATACAGGGCTCCGACGCTGTGGGACACGGCATGGATGGCCCCCAGTCCACGCTGGAACGCGGTGGCGCCCATGCTCGAGGCGACCAGCATCTGCAGACGCGCATCCATGTCCTGACCATTGCGTACCGCACGGGGCAGATACTCCTTGACCAGACGCATGCCTTCCAGCGCAATGCCCTCGGCCATCGGGTGGTAGGTGGGGGCCAGGAAGGCTTCCAGGTTGTGCGCCAGCGCATCCATACCGGTGGCCGCGGTCAGCTTCGGCGGCAGCCCCAGGGTCAGCTCGGGATCCAGGATCACCGTGGCAGGCAGCATCCGCGGATGGAAGATGATGCGCTTGGTGTGATTTTCCTCGTCGGTGATCACCGCAGCGTTACCCACCTCCGAGCCGGTACCGGCAGTGGTGGGAACAGCCACCACGGGCAGCATGCGCGACGCATCCACATTGGCCGGGTTGCGGGCTTCCCAGAGGGAGATTTCCTGGTGGGCCACCAGGGCGACGGTCTTGGCCGCATCGATGGCCGAGCCGCCGCCGAAGGCGATGACCCCGTCATGGTTGCCGGCCTTCAGCGCAGCCACACCATCCAGAACGTTGGTGCCGGTGGGGTTGCCCTTCACCGCACTGAACAGCCCGACCTGCAGACCGGCGTCCCGGCAGACCTGCAGTGCCTGCTCCACGATCGGCAACGAAGCCAGGCCCGGATCGGTGATCAGCAGGGGAGCCTGCATGCCCAGCTGCCTGCAGCACTTGCCCAGCTCCTGCAGACGGCCCGCGCCTACACGTACGTTGGTGGGATAGCTCCAATTGTTGTTGTAGGATGCGATTTCCATGTAGTCTCCATTACTCGGGTAGGGGTCGGTGGTCATTCAGATTGCCACAGCGACCTGCTCGGGACATATTCTATTTATGTATCGCGACATACTCAAATAACAAAGTTCAATTCCACATGCTTGTTGTGGGCTCATTTGCCACTTGAATAAATGGCCCGCGTGAGCCATTTTGTGATCATACCTGCAGCGAAGAGTTTTTCGTGACAAGCAGGATCTGCTCTTCCGATTAGCCTTTCGAGGATACACCATGAAACTCTACCTGTTGCCGCTGGTCGCCGTTGCCGCGCTGACTGCAGCTCACACTGCCAACGCTGACGAAGCCCTGTTCAAGAGCAAGCCCTGCATTGCCTGTCACGCCATCGACACCAAACTGGTCGGTCCGGCACTGAAGGAAGTCGCCGCCAAGTACGCCGATCAGGAAGGTGCCGCCGAGCTGCTGGCCGGTCACATCAAGAATGGTTCCAGTGGTGTATGGGGCCCGATCCCCATGCCGCCGAATGCGGTAACCGACGAAGAGGCCACCCAGCTGGCCGAGTGGATCCTGACTCTCAAGTAAGCGTCGGTATCCTCCGAAAAGCACCCCGCGGGCCCTGTGGTCGCGGGGTGTTTTCGTTTCCGGCTCCAGGTTTTACGCTGCGCAGCTTGTTGCCCAGCCGCTGTGGATAACCCTGTGGACAAGGCCGCCTGCCCCCGATGCCGCCTGATCAGGATCCGTCTGCGCCATATCCTGCCAGCGCTGCGCAGGAAGTTGCACACTGCCCCGTTGACCCGTTCACGGTTTCTCCGAACCTGAGCTGCACCGGCCCCGGAAAAAATCGCAAGCCCTTGTTTCGTATGGAAATCTCCTGGCGTGGCACAGCTATTGCTCCTTTCCGGTTCACGGGAGCGCTGAGCCGCTCCCATCAACCGTCAAGGAGAGCAACATGCCAACACCCGCGTACATGACCATCGAAGGCACCAAACAGGGCCTGATCACCGCCGGCACCTTTACCGAAGACTCGGTGGGCAACATCTTCCAGGAAGGTCACGAAGACCAGATCCTGGTGCAGGCCTTTGATCATCAGGTCATCATACCCCGCGACCCCCAGTCCGGCCAGCCCACCGGCCAGCGCGTCCACAAGCCGCTGATGATCACCAAGGTCTTCGATAAGTCATCCCCGCTGCTGTTCAATGCCCTGACCTCCGGCGAGCGGCTGAACAAGTGCCGTCTGGAGTGGTACCGCACCTCCGCCACAGGTACCCAGGAGCATTACTTCACCATCGAGCTGGAAGACGCCATCATCGTCGACGTGCAGTCGCGCATGCCCAACTGCCAGGATCCGTCGCTGTCCCATTTCACCCACCTGGAAGACGTGTACTTCACCTACCGCAAGATCATCTGGACCCATGAAGTGTCCGGAACCTCCGGTTCCGACGACTGGCGCACACCGATTTCAGCGTAAGTCCGTGACAACAAAAAACCCCGGCCGGGATGGTTCGACCGGGGTTTTCCCTGCCCGCCTCCAGGTGCGCCTGTGGAGACTGATGGGCGGCATCAGCTACGCCCTGACTTGCCGACCTCCTCGGCCATGCGCTTGAGGCTCAGGTGGCGCACGTTGGTACCTTCCACCATATGGATGACATGCTCGGCGACGTTGCGGGCGTGGTCGCCGACCCGTTCCAGTGAGCGCAGTACCCAGAGGATGTTCAGCACCCGGCTGATCGAGCGCGGATCTTCCATCATGTAGGTGACCATCTCGCGCATCGCGGTCTTGTACTCGCGGTCGACGATCTTGTCTTCCTGGGCCACCTCCAGCGCCTGACGGCTGTCGTAACGGGCGAAGGAGTCAAGTGACTGCTGCACCATCTTGTGCACGTGGTAGCCGATGTGGCGGCACTCCACATAGCCGCGGGGCGCCTGGCCTTCCTCGATCAGCTGCAGGGCACGGCGGGCGATCTTCGAGGCCTCGTCGCCGATACGCTCCAGGTCGACGATGATCTTGCTGATGTTGACCACCAGGCGCAGATCGCTGGCGGCCGGCTGGCGGCGGGCGAGGATGCGCATGCACTCCTCGTCGATCTGCCGCTCCATGGCGTTGGTGGCGTTGTCGTTCTCGCGCACCTTTTCCGCCAGCTTGCCGTCCGCCTCGATCAGCGCGGTGACCGCATCGTAGACCTGCTTTTCCACCAGGCCGCCCATCTCCAGCAGGCGCGTGCGCAGGGATTCCAGCTCGTCGTTGAACTGCTGGGAAATATGCTGGCTGAACCCGTCGTTTTCTTTCGTCATTGTCTTGCCCCCAGAGGATTAACCGTAACGCCCGGTGATGTAGTCTTCGGTCTGCTTCCTGCCCGGATTGGTGAACAGGGTATTGGTATCACCGAACTCGATCAGTTCGCCCATGTACATGAAGGCGGTGTAATCGGACACCCGCGCCGCCTGCTGCATGTTGTGGGTAACGATGACGATGGTGTACTCGTCCTTCAGGTCGTTGATCAGCTCTTCGATCTTCAGGGTGGAGATCGGGTCCAGCGCCGAAGCCGGCTCGTCGAGCAGCAGTACCTGCGGCTGGATGGCGATGGCGCGGGCGATCACCAGACGCTGCTGCTGACCGCCGGACATGCCGAAGGCGTTGTCATGCAGGCGGTCCTTGACCTCGTCCCACAGCGCAGCGGAACGCAGCGACTGCTCGACCACTTCGTCCAGCACCCGCTTGGAGCGCACGCCCTGCAGGCGCAGGCCATAGGCGACGTTCTCGTAGATGGTCTTGGGGAAGGGGTTGGGCTTTTGGAATACCATGCCCACGTTGCGCCGCAGCTCGGCCACATCCACATCCCTGTCATAGATGTTCTTGCCGCCAATCAACACTTCCCCGGTGATGCGGCAGATGTCCACCAGATCGTTCATCCGGTTGAAGCACCGCAGCAGGGTGGACTTGCCACAGCCCGACGGCCCGATGAAGGCGGTGACCTTGCGCTCGGGAATGACCATGTCGATGCCCTTGAGGGCCTGGTCGTTGCCGTAATACAGCTTCAGGTCGTTGACCTGGATCTTGATGGTCTCGTTTTCCATGGACAGTCTGTCTCCGGTCTGCGGCAATGCCGCGCTGGCAGAAACAGTCATCTTATCCGTTTGCGGAAGGCTGGTTTGCATATTCATAGTCGACTCAGTGTTCATTGGGTGTCCCCGTATCCGGTAGTGGTGGCGGTCAGGTGCTGGACTTGTAGCGCTTCTGCAGCCTGTTGCGCAGCAGGATGGCGAACAGGTTGAGCACCACCACGATCAGCAGCAGCAGCAATGCGGTGCCGTACTGCAGGTGACGGGTTTCTTCGATATTGGTCCCCGAGGTCGCCAGGACGTAGATGTGGTAGGGCATTGCCATGACCTCATCGAAGATCGAGGTCGGCAGCTTGGCGGTGGAGAACACCGCGGCGGTGAACATGATAGGCGCCGTCTCGCCGGCGGCACGGCTGATGCCCAGGATCAGGCCGGTGAGCATGCTCGGCAGCGCCGGCGGCAGCACCACCCGGTAGATGGTCTGCCAGCGGGTAGCCCCCAGCGCCAGGGAAGCCAGGCGCATGTTCCTGGGTACCGCACGCAAGGCTTCCTCGGCAGAGCCGATCACCAGCGGCAGGATGAAAGCCGCCAGGGTCAGGGAGCCTGCAATGATACTGACACCCAGCTTCATTATGATCACGAAGAAGGCCAGACCGAACAGGCCGTAGACCACCGAAGGTACACCGGCCAGGTTCACCACCCCCTGGCGGATCATGCGTACCCAGAAGCCATCCCTGGCGAACTCGTTGAGATAGATGGCCGTGCCCACACCGATCGGGAAGGCCACCAGAATGGCGCCCAGACTCAGGTACAGGGTACCGAGAATGGTCGGCAGGATGCCGCCCTCGGTCATGGCGTTGCGCGGCATCTCACTGAGAAACTCCCAGTTGATGGCCGAGATGCCGTTGACCGCGATGAACAGCAGAAAGCCCACCAGCGCCAGCAGATTGAGGGTGGCCGTCGCCCAGAGAATGCCGAAGGCAACCTTCTGGATATTGCGACGGCGACGATTGCGGTTTTCCGAACCCAGCATCAGATGGCCTCCCCGACACGGCGATACTTGTTGGCGAAGTAGGACGCCAGCAGGTTGAACAGGAAGGTGGTCACGAACAGCACAAGACCGATGGCAAACAGCGCGTGGTAGTGATCGCTGCGGAAGGCGGCGTTGCCCATTTCAGCGGCGATGTTGGCCGGCATCGGACGGACCGGATCGAACAGCGAATGGGGAATCATGGCGGCGCCGCCGGCCACCATCAGCACCACCATGGTTTCGCCGATGACCCGGGCGATGCCCAGTACCACCGCCGTGGCGATGCCCGTGATGGAAGCGGGAAAGACCACCCCGCAGATGGTTTCCCAGTGGGTCGCACCCAGTGCCAGCGCACCGTCCTTCATGGATTTGGGGACGCTGTAGATGGCGTCCTCGGCAATACTGGCAATGGTCGGTACCGCCATCAGCGCCAGCAGTATCCCTGCGTTGAACACGTTGAGGCCGGTATCCAGATTGAAGGTGTTCTGCAGCAGCGGTGCAATCACCACCATGCCGACAAAACCGATCACCACGGTCGGCAGGCCTTCGATCAGCTCGATCACCGGCTTGAGAATGCCGCGCATGCGCGGCGAGGCGATCTCGGCCAGGTAGAAGGCGGTGCCCACGCCCAGCGGAACGGCAATCAGGGTGGACACCAGCACCACGCTGGCACTGCCGACGATCATGGGGAAGATGCCGTAGTCCGGCGGATCGTAGGTAGGATACCAGGCCGAGCCGAACAGGAAGTCCGTGACTGAGATCTTGTCGAAGATCGGCAGGCCTTCCATGACCAGAAACACGAGAATCAGGCCGAGGATGATCACCCCAGTGGCGCTCACCAGCAGGAAGAACAGGTGCACCAGCAGATCCATGGTGCGGCTGCTGATCAACGGCTTCTTCGCGGCCTGGAAAGAGGATATCGATGATGTTGACATGTTTTCTCTCGGTTGGAGGGCTCGGATGCAATCTCAGCCAGGCAGAACGCCAGGCTAGGCCTGGCGTCTGTACTACCCTTGCTGCAGCAGAACGTCTTGAGCTCCGGCCGCCACTCAGTACAGCGGTACGTAACCGGTGGACTCAACCGCCTTCTGACCTTTCTCGGGGTGCAGAACGTACTGGATGAACTTCAGGGTTTCGCCCTGCGGCCAGTTGTTGGTGAATACCCACAGGGTACGGGCTACCGGCCAGCTGCCGTCACGCACGGTGTCGTGACTCGGCTCGACGCCGTCCAGCTTCAGCGGCTGCAGCTTGTCATTCAGGTAACCGATACCGACATAGCCGATGGCGTTGCGGTTGCTGGTAACCGCCTGAACGATGGCACCGTTGGACGGCAGCAGCTGGGTCGCGGGGCTGACACGGTCACCCTTGAGCACGGTATCAACCCAGACGCCATAGGTACCGGAGGAGGAGTCACGGGAGATGGAAACGATGCGCTTGTCTTCGCCGCCCACTTCCTTCCAGTTGGTGATGCTGCCGTTATAGATGCCGCGCAGCTGCTCGGAGGTCAGCTCCTTGACCGGGTTGTCGGGGTGGACCACCGGCACGATACCGTCGGAGGCCACGGCGAAGGGCACGATGTAAACGCCATTCTCATGGGCCTGCTTGACTTCGCTGTCCTTGATCCAGCGCGAGGACATGCCGATGTCAGCCATGCCGTCGATGACCGCACGGATACCGTTACCGGAGCCGGTGCCGGCTACCGAGAAAGTGGTCTCGGGGTTGTCATTGGTGTAGGCCTCGGTCGCCGCCTGCATGATCGGCAGCACAGTAGTGGAACCGTTGACGCTGAGTTGGCCGGCAAACACCGGGGACGCCAGCAGGGCACATCCGGAAATGGCAACCGCGGCGAGTTTCTTCAAACCTTTCATTCCAGTCTCCTTAGACATAGCGTGAACTACCTTTGGTCAGCAGCACTATCCGACTCTCCCTGAGGTCGTCGCCAGAAGTCCGCTTGCACAACTCCTTCCCAGGACAGGCGTCATTATGTCCACGCTTTGTTGCAGGAATGTTTCAGTGAAATAAAACCGGCCGGTGGCTGGCATGGCGATAGTCAGCCATTCCTTGCAGCTGCCCCCCCGGGGCCGTAATATTGCGGTCTACAGCAGGGTAGGCCGTCCGCGGCGGGCCCCCAGAACAACTACAACGACATCCAGAGTAGTTCATGCAAGACCTTGATCAAGATCCCGTTCCACAGGGCGAGCTGGCGCTGAAAGTCACCGCTCTGCCCCGCGACTGCAACAGTTTCGGCGACATCTACGGCGGCTGGCTGGTCGGTCAGATGGACATCGCCGGCACCAGCACCGCGGCGCGCATCGCCCGGGGCCGAGTGGCCACCGTCGCCATCGACCGCATGGGCTTCATGGTACCGGTACCGGTGGGCGCCCAGCTCGCCTTCCACTGCCAGGTGCAGGATATCGGCCGCAGCTCCATCACCATCAAGGTGGAAGTCTGGAGCGACAACTACAGCTACAACGAAAGCCGCAAGGTGACCGAAGCCACCTTCGTCTTCGTTGCCATTGATGATCGGGGCCGGACCCGGGTCATTCCGAGCTGAATGCCCCGGCGGCGTTCAGACGCCGCCGAGGTCGGGATTGGCGAGCAGCTGCTCGCCGGAAAATCCCTCGTCCTGCCGCTTCAGTCCTTCGGATAATCCGCGTAGGAATGCTTCAGGGTGGCGTGGTTGAGCAGCATTTCCGCCTTCAGCTGGCTGCCGTCGGCCGAGTAGATGCGCGAACGCACCCAGTAGGACTCGGTGCGCTTGCTCTCGGACAGCGCCACCACTTCCCGCCTGATCAGATAGTCTTCGCCCACGAACAGCGGACCGTCGACCATGCGGATCTCCTGGTCGGCAAACAGGCCGATGACCGGCTGTTTGACCGGAAACGCCGCCAGCTTGCTGCTGTATTCCGCCAGCACACTGACCATTTCCAGCGGGATGATGGCCCGGCCCCAGGGCGAGCTGTCGGCCTGGGAGTACCAGGGTGAATTCTCGGTGATGCGTTCCAGCTTCTGGTTCAGCGAGAAGGGGTAGAGATCCCCCATGTGCTGATCGGCGTCCATGCGCACCCGCTCTTCCCGGGCACCCTGCATGCCCACCTGCAGGTCGGCCAGGATCACCAGCCGCTCCGGCGGGCGCAGTCGGGCCATGCGCTCATCCAGCAGTGACGGACCATCATCCGGGCCGAGGCTGGCGCTGGCTTCCAGCACGGGCGTGCCATCGGCCTTTTCCGCCCAGCAGCGTACCCGGGTCGCCCCCGGTGCCGGGCGCTCGACAAAGGCACGCACCTGCTCGCCCTCGACCACCATGTTCTGGAAGTGCGCGGAGAAGCAGCCACGCTCGAACCAGTCCCGCCCCCAGATCTCCGCCAGCAGCGGAACGAACTGGCTGAAGTGCGTCGGGCCCTCGATCGGGCCGGCACGGAACCCCAGCTTTTCCGCCATGTTGTCATCGTGGATGGAGGTATGGCCGCTGTACTGCTGATCGGCCAGCATCTGTTTCGGTTCGCGCAGCGGGCCGCACAGGTAAAGAGGCGTATCAAAGCTCATGTGCTGTCCCCTCAGCCATTGACCAGGCCAGTCAGACGCTGACGGATGATGCCTTGCGCCTCGGCCATGATGCGGTCGATGAGTTCCTGCACCGTGGGAATGTCATTGATCAGGCCGGCAACCATGCCGCAGGACCAAGCACCGGCGTCCATCTCGCCGGTCTTCATGATGCGCGGGTAGACCCCGGCCACTTCCTCGACGATATCCTCGAACTTGAGGTTGGCGCCCAGGCGTCGTTCCTTTTCCAGCAGGCGCTCGACAGCGGCGTTGGTCATCACCCGCTCGGTATTGCGCAGCGGACGCATGACCAGCCGGGTATCCAGTTCGCTGGCCGCCACGATCGCCTGCTTGACGTTGTCATGCACCGGCGCTTCCCGGGTGGCAATGAAGCGCGTACCCATGTTCATGCCCTCGGCACCCAGCGCCAGCGCCGCCACCAGCGAGCGGCCATCGGCCATGCCACCGGAGGCAACAAAGGGGATGCTCAGCTCCTCCGCCGCCCGGGGCAGCAGAATGAAGTTGGGCACATCATCCTCGCCCGGGTGCCCGCCGCACTCGAAGCCGTCCACACTCACCGCATCACAGCCGATGGCCTCGGCCTTGAGCGCATGGCGCACGGCGGTGCACTTGTGGATGACCTTGATGCCATGTTCCTTGAGGATCGGCAGCCACTTCTGCGGGTTGTTGCCGGCGGTTTCCACGGCCTTGACGCCGCCCTTGATGATGGCCTCGATATAGCCCGGGTAGTCCGGCTGCTTGACCGAGGGCAGGAAGGTCAGGTTGACGCCGAAGGGCTTGTCGGTCATCTCGCGGCAGCGGCGGATTTCCTCGGCCAGCGCCGCCGGGGTGGGCTGGGTCAGGGCAGTGATCATGCCCAGGCCGCCGGCATTGGCCACGGCAGAGGCCAGCTCGGCATAGCCTACATGGTGCATGCCACCCTGGATGATCGGATGTTCGATACCAAAGAGTTCGGTGATTCTTGTTTTCATGCTCTACCTGCTGAATGAAGTGAAGCGCACGCACAGCGTGTCCATCGATGGGACTGAGTGTAGGCGGGGTGACGGAACGTGGGCAAACCCCAAGTTGACGGGGTATTCAGCAGGTTTATGGGGGGGCTGGCACCGGCCACCCGGGGGGCGGCCAGGGCAGTGTTTCCAGCGCTTATCTCTCCGCAGCGTCTTCCAGCGCTTCACCGCCGCGCTGAATATCCCTTCCTGCGCCTTCCATGGTGTTACAACCAGCCATGAAGAGCACCATCATTCCAAGCAGGACCGATTTCATCGTGAGACTCATAATGAACTCCAGTGTCAGTTGAATACTGATCACGCGATGTGGCGCGTGGGTACGGCTGTATGAAGCGCAGCCAGAATTATTGACAGCGAAGGGGCAACGCAGGTTCACATGAGGTTTGGACGAGTCCGCGGGGAGCGTGCGGAATGAGCCCGGGCAGAGCGTCGCTGCCCGGGCCGGAGCAGGTTACATGCGCTGGTTCAGACCCATGTCCCAGAAGTCGATTTCCAGGCGGGTGGCGTCGCGGAAGATGCGCACCAGCTGTTCGAAGCGGCGCGGGGAAATCTCCGCCAGCTCGCGGTTGAGCCAGGCTTCCTCGGCGGCGGCGGCCTGCTGGAACTCGGCCCCCTCGTACATGCAGATCCAGTGATCATAGGGGTTGGCCTCGCCGCGTACAGTCTCTGGCCGCTCGCTCAGCCACTTGCCGATCTGGGCGTAGCCGACCAGACAGGGGGCCAGCGCCACATGCAGGTCGAGCAGGTCACCGCGGTTGCCGGTGTCCAGCACGTAACGGGTGTAGGCCATGGTTGCCCGGGCCTCGGGCAGCGCCTGCAGCTCCGCTTCGGAGATGCCCCACTGGCGGCAGTAGTCGATATGCAGACCCAGTTCCAGACCTATGATGGCCTCCAGCCCGGCCTTGGCCTGACGCAGGTCGTCCAGGGTCGGGCTCTTGTAAGCAGCCAGGGCGTAGGCACGGCCGAACTGGATCAGGAACAGGTAGTCCTGTTTCAGATAGTGGCGGAAGGCGTCCCCGGCCAGGGTGCCGTTGCCCAGCTGCTGAACGAAGTCATGCCTGATGTAGGCGTCCCACTCGCTTTGGCAGGCGCGCTGAAGATCATCAAAGGTAAAAGCCATGGACGTATCTCACTGATAGAAATGGAATTTTCCGGGCGATACGATAGCCGCCGGGGCAGATAAAGCAAACTCGGAGTGTCTGCAGGAGCGTCGTCCTCGGCACGAAAGAGCCTTCCGGCCACTCCGAGCTGCCGGCGCTGTTCGCCCCCGGGGCGGGGGCTCCTACAGTATTCTGAGCGGTGGCCAAGCTACCCGGCTGGCCCCACCCCCTGTAGGAGCGTCGCCCTCGGCGCGATTGAACCTTCCGGCTACTCCGAGCTGCCGGCGCTATTCGCCCCCGGGGCGGGGGCTCCTACAGTATTCTGAGCGATGACCAAACCACCCGGCTGGCCCCACCCCCTGTAGGAGCGTCGCCCCCGGCGCGATTGAACCTTCCGGCCACTCCGAGCGGCCGGCGGGATTCGCCCCCGGGGCGGGGGCTCCTACAGTATTCTGAGCGGTGGCCAAGCTACCCGGCTGGCCCCACCCCCTGTAGGAGCGTCGCCCTCGGCGCGATCGAGCCTTCCGGCCACTCCGAGCGGCCGGCGGGATTCGCCCCCGGGGCGGGGGCTCCTACAGTATTCTGAGCGGTGGCCAAGCTACCCGGCTGGCCCCACCCCCTGTAGGAGCGTCGCCCCCGGCGCGATTGAACCTTCCGGCCACTCCCGGCTGCCGGCGGAATTCGCCCCCGGGGCGGGGGCTCCCACAATATTCGGTGTGATAACCGAACCACCCGGCTGACCCCACCCCCTGTAGGAGCGTCGCCCTCGGCGCGATCGAGCCTTCCGGCTACTCCGAGCTGCCGGCAGTATTCGCCCCCGGGGCGGGGGCTCCCACACTATTCCGAGCGATGACCGAACCAGGCTCAGACCACTCAGCGCTCGGGAACCGCCTCTGCCGCCTCCGCTTCCGGGCGGCGGGCGTAGCGCTCGGCCAGCACCGCACAGACCATCAGCTGGATCTGGTGGAACACCATCAGCGGCAGGATCATCGCCCCCATGCTGCCCCCGGCGAACAGCACCTGGGCCATGGGCACACCGGTCGCCAGGCTCTTCTTCGAGCCGGCAAACAGGATAGTGATGCGGTCCTCGGTATTGAAACCCAGCCGCCGTGCCAGCTGCTCCACCAGTACCAGCACCACGGCCAGCAGGATGCAGCATGCCAGGATCAGCCCACCCAGCTGCAGCAGCGGAATGGTCTGCCACAGGCCTTCGACTACCGCCGCACTGAAGGCACCGAATACCACCAGCAAAATCGACCCCTGATCCACATTCTTCAGCCAGTTCTTGTTATCGGCCACCCAGCCACCGATCCAGCGCCGGGCAATCTGGCCGGCAATGAAAGGCAGCAGCAACTGCACGGTGATCTTGCCGATGGCGTCCAGGGTGTCGCCGCTGCCCGCGTCGGCCCCCAGCAACAGCATCACCAGCAGCGGCGTGACGAAGATACCCAGCAGACTCGAGGTGGCAGCGCTGCACACCGCAGCGGCAACATTACCCCGGGCCAGTGAGGTGAAGGCGATTGCGGACTGCACCGTAGCCGGCAGGGCGCAAAGAAACAGCATGCCCAGATACAGCTCGTGCCCCATCAGCGGCGCGAGAATCGGCTTGAGCAGCAGCCCCAGTACCGGAAACAGGATGAAGGTGCAGGAAAACACCAGCAGATGCAGTCGCCAGTGGGTCGCCCCGGCCCAGATCGCCTCCCGGGACAGCTTGGCCCCATGCATGAAGAACAGCAGGCCAATAGCCAGGTTGGTGATCCAGCCGAAGACCACCGCCGTCTGGCCCTGCACCGGCAGCACACTGGCAGTGGCCATGGCGGCAACCAGGCACAGCGTGAAGTTGTCGGGCAGGAAACGGGGTCTGGCCATGCGGACACTCTCCGGATTGCAGCGTTAGCGGAAACCGGAGAGTCTACTGGGATGTGCCGCGCCTGACCAATCGGCGGCAACCAGATGAAAAGCGAAGGCCGGGGCACCGGCCTTCGCATGCTCAGGGCTTGATGGCGATCTTGAGTACACCGTCACGCTGGTTGGCGAACAGGTCGTAGGCCGCAGCTATGTCATCCAGCTTGTATTCGTGGGTGACCAGTACGCCCAGATCCAGCCGGTTCGAGGCCACCACGTTCATCAGCCGGCGCATGCGTTCCTTGCCACCCGGGCACAGCGCGGTATTGATCCTGTGATCGCCCAGACCGGCGGCGAAGGCATCCAGCGGCAGCACCAGATCCTCGGAGTAGACCCCCAGACTGGACAGGGTACCACCGGGCTTGAGCACCTTGAGCGCCTGGGCGAAGGTCGTCTGGGTGCCCAGCGCTTCGATCGAGGCATCGGCGCCGCGGCCACCGGTCAGCCGCATGACCTCGTCGACCACATCGCAGTTGCGGAAGTTCAGCGTGACATCGGCGCCAGGTTGGCCTCGGCATCGGGCACCAGCACATACTCGGCCTGGGTGCCGTCGATCAGGTTGCCGAAGCGCCAGCCGGCGGTGGCCTTGTAGCCGTGGCAACCGCAGCGGCCATCGGCGGTCAGATAGCTGCCATCCTGGGACGGCACCCCGTCCTGGGCCGCATAGGAGTTGAAGTTCGGGCAGATGGCCCCGGCAATCACCCGCTGACCTTCGCGGTAACCCTTGACCGCGCTGCCCAGCTTCTCGACCACCCCCACCGGCTCGTGCCCCACGGTCAACCCCGGGGCAACCGGGTATTCGCCCTTGAGGATATGCACATCGGTGCCACAGATGGTCGTGGTGGTAATGCGGATCAGGGCATCATTGGGCCCGACATCGGGGATGGGCTTGTCCGCCAGCTCGATACGTCCGGGCTCGACAAACACTGCCGCCCTCATCATCTCAGCCATGGAACACCTCCTGACAGGAAACAGGGAACAGCCTTCTGCAGAGAAGCAGAATCCTCTCCACTGTACTCCCCGCCCGCAGCGGGGTACTGATCAGGATCAATAACGGACGACCGATCAGGGCCGCCCATCGCCACCGGTCAGAGTGCCTGCAACTTGGCGTAGGCCACCATCAGCCACTTGCTGCCTTCATCGTCGAAGTTGACCTGGATGCGCGCCTGGGCGCCGTGGCCTTCGTAGTTGAGCACCACCCCTTCGCCGAACAGCGAGTGCACCACCCGCTGGCCGAGGGCGAAGCCGGTGCTCTCGGTGGCTTCCTGGCTGAACATGGCGCCCTTGCCCCGGCCGGGGCCGAAGGGACGGCTGACCTGGTTGCCCAGACGCACTTCGCGGATCAGCTCTGAGGGAATCTCGCGGACGAAGCGCGACAGCTTGTTGAAGGTCTCGCTGCCGTACAGCCGGCGGGTTTCCGCCCAGGTGATGACCAGCTGCTGCATGGCCCGGGTGATGCCGACATAGGCCAGCCGGCGCTCCTCCTCCAGCCGGCCCGGCTCCTCCAGACTCATCTTGTGCGGGAACAGGCCTTCTTCCATGCCGCTGAGGAACACCAGCGGGAATTCCAGCCCCTTGGCGCTGTGCAAGGTCATCAGCTGCACGCTGTCCTCGAAGCGGTCGGCCTGGGTTTCCCCGGCCTCCAGCGAGGCATGGGCGAGGAAGGCCAGCAGCACGTCGCCCTCCTCCTCGAACTCGACCATCTCGTTCTCGAAGGCGCGGGCGGCGGACACCAGCTCCTCGAGGTTCTCCACCCGACCCTGGGCCTTCTCGCCCTTCTCGTTGCGGTGGAACTCCAGCAGCCCGCTGTGCTCGATCACCTGCTGGGCCATGCTGTACAGCGGCACACCCTCGACCCGCTCGGCCAGCTCCTCGATCATCTGCATGAAGCCCTGTACCGCATTGGCGGCGCGGCCCGGCAGCCCCTTGTGGTCGATCAGGTCGCAGGCCGCCTGCCACATGGACACATCCTGTTCCCGGGCGTGCTGGCGCAGGATCTCCACGGTGCGCTCGCCGATGCCCCGTGCCGGCACGTTGATGATGCGCTCCAGCGCCCCGTCATCGCCGCGGCTGGCGATCAGACGCATGTAGGCCATGGCGTTCTTGATCTCGGCGCGCTCGAAGAAGCGCTGGCCGCCGTAGATGCGATAGGGAATGGCCGCGCGCAGCAGCGCCTCCTCCAGCACCCGGGACTGGGCGTTGGAACGGTACAGGATGGCGATCTCGCTGCGCGCCAGCCCCTGACCTATCGCCTCGCTGATGCGGTCGGTGATGTAGCGCGCCTCGTCCTGCTCGTTGAAACCGGCGTACAGGGCGATCGGCTCGCCCTCGTCACCCTCGGTCCACAGTTCCTTGCCCATGCGCCCGGCGTTGTTGGTGATCAGCGCGTTGGCCGCCTTGAGGATGGTCGCGGTGGAGCGGTAATTCTGCTCCAGGCGGATCAACTCGGCGTTCGGGTAGTCCTGATGGAACTGCTGGATGTTCTCGATCCGCGCGCCGCGCCAGCCGTAGATGGACTGGTCGTCGTCACCCACCACCATCAGGCTGGGATTGCTGCCGGCGATCAGGCGCAGCCAGGCATACTGCACGGCGTTGGTGTCCTGGAACTCATCCACCAGCAGATGCCGGAAGCGTGCCTGATACTGCTCGCGCAGCGAAGGGTTGTCGCGCCACAGCTCCAGCGAACGCAGCAGCAGCTCGGCGAAATCAATCACCCCGGTGCGGGCGCAGGCCTGTTCGTAGGCACTGTAGATGCGCAGCATGGTGGTCAGGTAGAGGTCGCCGGCGGGCTGGATGTGCTGCGGACGCAGGCCCTCGTCCTTCTGCCCGTTGATCCACCACTGGGCCTGGCGCGGCGCCCACTGGTTCTCGTCCAGCCCCAGCTCGCGGATCACCCGCTTGACCAGCCGCAGCTGATCGTCACTGTCGAGAATCTGGAACTGCTCGACCAGCCCGGCCTCGCGCCAGTGGGCGCGCAACAGCCGGTGGGCCAGGCCGTGGAAGGTGCCGACCCACATGCCCCGGGGCGAGATGCCGAGCAACTGCTCGATGCGCTCGCGCATTTCGGCCGCGGCCTTGTTGGTGAAGGTAACCGAGAGGATGCTCCAGGGCGAGGCTTTCTCGACCTCCACCAGCCAGGCGATGCGGTGCACCAGTACCCGGGTCTTGCCGGAGCCGGCCCCGGCCAGCACCAGCTGTTGGCCCGCAGCGGCGGTAACCGCCTGGCGCTGGGCATCATTGAGGGAGTTGAGCAGATGTGAAATGTCCATTGGCGGGATTCTACCCTGCCGGGCGCCATGTCGAAAGGAAGCGGCCAGCCGCCCTTCGCTTCGCCCGCCTGGGGTCACCACCCGACGGGGTATATGCCCCGCCGCCGGTCTGGTGTATCGTTGCCGAAGAGTGCTCCAGTTCACGGAAGAAAAAATGACAACTCGGGATTCCGCGCACCTTCACAGGCTCGGGGCGGCATGAGCTACACCGATCGGCGCCTGAGCGCTGCCAATACCCAGCAGCGGCTGCAACAGCTGGACCTGCTGTTCATGCATTCGCGTCTTTCCCAGTGGCTCATTCTGCTGGCCAGTCTGGTGGTTGCCGTACTGATCTGGAGTTACACCTCACCCAGGCTGATCCTCGGCTGGCTCGCCGCGATCTGCGGGTTGACCCTGCTGCGCATGTGCGTCGCCCGCCTGTACAACCACAGCTCCGCGGAACAGCGCCTGCACCGGCGCTGGCCGATCCTGTTCTATATCGGCAATGCCCTGTCCGGACTGTCCCTGGGCCTGACCCACATATTGCTGGTGCCCATCGACACCTTTGCCGCGCAGGCCAGCACCTATGCCGTCATCGCCGGCGTGATGATCTGCGTCAGCATCATTCACGCACATCGCTTCAGCGCCTTCCTCAGTGTGGCCCTGCCCGGCTGGTTGCTGCCATCGCTGTTCCTGCTGCTGCAGAAGGACGCCAGCAGTCCCTACTGGGGCCTGATGGGGATCACCCTGTTCGGCTGCATCCTGCTGGCGGCGGCCTACCTCAATCATTCGGCGAACCGGGCCCTGCAGAGCAACCTGCGCAACCAGGCGCTGCTGTTCCGGCTGGACGAGGCCCGCCAGCAGGCCGAGGCGCTGAACGTGCAGCTCACCGGCGAAATCCAGCACCGCCGGCAGGCGGAGCAGGAGCTGCGCAACAGCCACGATGCCCTGGAGCACCGGGTGGCACAGCGCACCACCGAACTGCAGCAGACTCAGGCCCGCCTGAGCATGGCGCTGGAGGCCAGTGCCCTGGGGCTGTGGGACTGGGATCTGCGGACCGATATCGTCTACCACTCCCACCTCGAGGAGATCTTCGGCCTCGAGCAGAACCAGGTCACCATGCTCGGCGACCTCAGACCCAGGGTGCATCCGGATGATCTGGGCCGGGTGCGCGAGGCGTTGATCCGTCACTTCAAGGACGGCACGCCCTATTGCATTGAATACCGGGTCCGCCATCAGCAGGGCCACTGGGTCTGGGTGGAGGACAACGGGCGCGCCGTGGACCGGGACATCAACGGCCAGGCCCAGCGCATGATAGGCACCCGGCGCGACATAACCGCCCGGCGCCAGCGCCATGACCTGGACCGGCTCGCCGCGACCGTATTCGAAGCCACTTCCGACGGTATCTTCATCCTCGACCCGACATTACGGGTGCTGGCAGTCAACCAGGCCTTCAGCGTCATCACCGGCTACGCTGCCAGAGACATACTCGAGCAGCCGCTGTTCAGCCTGAGCAGCGATCCGGAAACCCTGGACACCTATGCCCGCATGCGCGCCGCGCTGCGCACCCAGGACCGCTGGGAGGGTGAAGTGATAGAGCAGCGCCGCAGCGGTGAGCGCTATCCCCAGTGGCTGCAGCTGACCGTGGTACGCAACGAGCTGAACGAGATCACCCACTACGTCGGGTTCTTTGCCGACCAGACCATTCGCCGCAAGACCGAGGAACAACTGCGCTACCTGTCCGATCATGATCCCCTGACCCAGCTGGCAAACCGCAGCCTGTTCACCCACAGTCTGGAAGAGGCAACCGCCGCCGCCCGAGCCCAGGGCCAGCATCTGACCCTGTTGCATATCGACCTGGACCGCTTCAAGTACATCAACGATACCCTGGGGCATATCCAGGCCGATGCCCTGCTGTGCGAGGTCGCCGACCGCCTCCGCAGCCTGCTGCCCGACGCCTTTATCCTGGCCCGCCTGTCCGCCGACGAGTTTGTGGTGGTCGAGCAGAACCTGTCCCAGCTGCAGACCAGGGCCCTGGCCGAAAAGCTGTTGCAGATACTGGCCGAACCCATCGTCCTCGGCGACAACGAACTCATCGTCTCGGCCTCCATCGGCATCAGCCTGTTCCCGGACAATGCCCGCAACAGCCTGCAACTGATCAACCGGGCCAACCAGGCCATGCAGCATGCCAAGCGCATGGGCGGCAACTGCTTCAAGTTCTATTCCGCCGATCTGCCCAGTCCCAAGGCTGATCGTCTGCAGCTGGAGAACGAGCTGCGCAAGGCCATCACGGAGGAGCAGCTGCAGGTGCACTACCAGCCCAAACTGCACCTGAACTCCAATCTGATCACCAGTGTCGAGGCCCTGGCCCGCTGGAAACATCCGACCCGGGGCATGCTGCCGCCCGCCGAATTCATCCCCATCGCCGAGGAAACCGGCCTGATACTGCAGCTGGGCAATCTGGTGCTTCGCCAGGCCTGCTCCCAGGCCAGCCAGTGGCTGCATTCGGGCCCCACGCCGATACGGGTGGCGGTGAACATGTCAGTGCAGCAGCTGCGCCAGCCGCGGTTCGCCGCCGAGGTGGCGGAAATACTGCGCGAGGCAGATCTGCCCGCACATCTGCTCGAGCTGGAACTGACCGAAAGCATGCTGCTCGAACAGAGCAGCGCGGTGGCCAACAACCTCAACGCCCTCGAGGAACAGGGGGTCAAGCTGTCGGTGGACGATTTCGGCACCGGCTATTCATCCCTGGCCTACCTCAAGCATTTCCCGATTCACAGCCTGAAGATCGACCGCGCTTTCATCAGCGAGCTGGATGAGCATTCCCGGGACTCGGCCATAGTGCGCGCCATCGTCGCCATGGCGCACAGCATGAACCTGCAGGTAGTGGCCG
Source organism: Halopseudomonas sp. Lyrl_26 (assembly GCF_051948695.1). Taxonomy (NCBI): domain Bacteria; kingdom Pseudomonadati; phylum Pseudomonadota; class Gammaproteobacteria; order Pseudomonadales; family Pseudomonadaceae; genus Halopseudomonas; species Halopseudomonas sp. Lyrl_26. The sequence continues at coordinate 218,398 of NZ_JAYJLH010000003.1, read as the reverse complement.
AAGGGGTGGAGCAGGACAGCCAGCTGGCGTTCCTGCGTAATCAGGGCTGTGATGAGGTGCAGGGCTATCTGATCAGCAAGCCGGCGCCGGCACAGGTGCTGACCCAGCTGCTGCAGCGCCGCCAGACCAACAGCAAGGCCGACCTCCCTGCCACAGCCCGCTAGGGCGCGGGATCAGTCGCCGCGCTCATCAAACCAGGCGTGTCCGGCCCGCTCCAGCAGGCTGTCGGCAGCCTCCGGCCCCCAGCTCCCGGCGGCATAGCGCTTGGGCGAGCGGTACACCTCCTGCCAACCACCGATGATGGGATCCACCCAGCGCCAGGCCGCCTCTATCTCGTCGCGACGCATGAACAGGGTCGCATCGCCCTCGATCACATCCAGCAGCAGCCGCTCGTAGGCATCCCAGCGACGGCGCTTGAAGGCCTCGTCGAAATGCAGATCCAGCTCCACCTCCTGCAGCGCCATGCCGCGCCCCGGCGACTTGGCCATCAGTGACAGACTGATGCTCTCGTCCGGCTGCAGGCGGATGACCAGGCGGTTGCCCTGGGGCGTGGTGCCGGGGAACAGCCGGTGGGGTACCGACTTGAACTGGATGACGATCTCCGACTTGCGCTGGGCCAGGGACTTGCCGGTGCGCAGGTAGAAAGGCACGCCGGCCCAGCGCCAGTTGTCGATCTCGGCGCGCAGCGCGACATAGGTTTCGGTATTGCTGTCGTGATCGACACTTTTCTCGAAGTAGTAGGCGGGCAAGGTCTCGCCGGCGCGCCGGCCTCTGGAATACTGCCCGCGCACGGTCTGATCCTGCACATCCATGCCGGTGATCGGCCGCAGCGCCTCGAGTATCTTGAGTTTCTCGTTACGCACCGCCTCCGGCTCGAAATGCACCGGCGCCTCCATGGCCACCAGACACAGCAGCTGCAGCAGATGGTTCTGCACCATGTCGCGCATGGCCCCGGCCTGATCGTAGTAGGCGCCGCGGTTTTCCACGCCCACGGTCTCCAGTACGCTGATCTGTACATGATCAATGTGGCCGTTGCGCCACAGCGGCTCGAACAGGGCATTGCCGAAGCGCAGGGCCAGCAGGTTCTGCACCGCTTCCTTGCCGAGAAAATGATCGATGCGGAACACCCGGGACTCGTCGAACACGCTGCCGATCTGATCATTGACCCGCCGGGCGGTGGCCAGACTTTCGCCCAGGGGCTTCTCCAGCACTATGCGCGCCTGATCATCGACCAGACCGGCGCCGTGCAGATGCAGCGCCGTGGGGGCGAACAGATCGGGCAGCGTGGCCAGATAGAAGACCCTGACCCGCCCCGGGCTGTCGCCCAGATGGCGCGCCAATCTGGCAAATTCCAGCCGCTGACTGATGTCCAGGGGCATGTAGTCCAGGCGTGCGGAGAAACTTCCCCAGCTGTCCTCGCTGAAGTCGGCGCTGGCCACATGCTGGCTGACATGCCGGCGCACCAGCCTGCGATAGGCCTCGGGTTCGTGCCGCGCCCGGGCCAGGGCGAGAATGCGGGTCTGCGGATGCAGGTGACGATCCCGGTGCAGGTAGTACAGGGCCGGCAGCAGCTTGCGCATGGCCAGATCGCCGGTGCCGCCGAAAACCACGATATCGCAGGCGTTGCCCCCTCGCGCAGTCATTGCTGTTCTCCTCGGAAAAGCGGAGGGACTGTTTTTGTAGTATAACTACAAGACATCAGCACACCCCATCCGCAGACTAACATGAAGCCGCCGTGAATTTGCTCCAACATATTGCAGGCAACCGCCACTCCCTACGCAAGTCGGAGTTGAAGGTGGCCGACCACGTTCTCAACCATGCCGCCCAGGTGATGCATTCATCCATGGCCGACCTGGCGCGGGAAGTCGGGGTCAGCGAGCCGACCATTGTGCGGTTCTGCCGGGCCATTGGCTGCAGCGGTTTTCAGGACCTCAAGCTCAAGCTGGCGCAGAGTCTGGCCGCCGGTACCAGCTTCGGTCAGTTCTCGATCAGCGAGGACGACAGCATCGAGGAGCTGTCGCACAAGATCTTCGATACCACCCTGGCGACCCTGATGGACGTGCGTGAGAGCCTGGACGCCGATGCCATGGAGCAGGCGATCCTGGCCATGGCCGAGGCCCGGCGTGTGGAGTTCTACGGTTTCGGCGCCTCCGGCGCCGTGGCCAGTGATGCACAGCACAAGTTCTTCCGTCTGCAGGTCTCCACCGCTGCCTATTCCGACCCGCACATGCAGGCCATGTCGGCGGTGACCCTCGGCCCCTATGATGTGGCGGTGGCCATCTCCCAGACCGGCCGAACCAAGGACCTGCTGCATTCCGCCTCGCTGGTGGTGGAAACCGGTGCGACCCTGATCAGCCTGTGCCCGAGCAACACCCCGCTGGCGGAGCTGGGGCGCATTCATATCCCCATCGATGTTACCGAGGACACCGACATCTACACCCCGTTGTCCTCGCGTATCGCCCATCTGGTGGTGATCGATGTACTGGCCATGGGCATGGCCATGCGCCGCGGGCCCGAGCTGGTGAACCACCTGAAGAACGTCAAGCGGAGCCTGCGCGGATTACGGTTGTCAAACAAGGCTGGACAACGCCAGAACGACAACCAGGATTGATCCATGCATGACGTCGAGCGCGGCCCCGCTCCTGCCGAGCGGTCAGCCGTCCCGCTTGCCCGCGATCCGGGCCAGACCCTGCGCTTCGCCGACCACTGGGTGCCGCCGACACCGGTCTCGGGCATCAACGTGCAATGCCGCCTGCGGCATTTCGCCATAGTCAGTTATGCGGTGGACCCGGAACCCCTGCGCGGCCTGATACCGCCGCGCTTTCGCCTGGATACGGTACGTATCGACGGTCGCGATCAGGCGCTGGTCTCTGCAGTCCCTTTCCTCAATGTGGATTTCGGACTCGCTGCCTATCCGTCACCGACGCTGGAGATGGCCCAGGTGGACTACCGGGCCTATGTCATCGACCAGCACAGCGGCGAGCGCGCGGTCTGGTTTCTCGGCACCACCCTGGACTCCTGGACGCTGCCGCTGCCGCGCTACCTCTGGCAGCAGCCCTGGCACCCGGCACGCACCCGGTTCGACTGTGAACTCGAGCCCGGCGGCCAGTTCTACCGCCACTATCGCATGCATTCCGCCTCGGCCTGGGGCAGCGCCGAGCTGAGCCTGCGCCAACCGGTACAGCAGGCGCCGACCTATCCCGGCTTCGCCGACGAGGAGACCGCGCTGTTCTGCCTGACCCACCCGCTGGTAGGCTTCTATCACCGCCTGCGCGACCGCCGTCTCGGAGCCTACCGGGTCTGGCATGACCGCCTGGCAGTGCAGCCGGCGGAGCTGCTGAGCGCCCGATTCGCGCTGTTCGACCGCCTGGGACTGGTAAACTACGCCCGGCAGCAGTTCCCGCACAGCGTCCTGGTGCAGCCGATCAACGACTTTACCGTCTACCTGCCACCGACACGCCTCGAGTAAGGAGTCACCCCATGCCCGTTGCCATGGCCCGACACATTCTGGTCAAGACCGAGGATGAAGCGCTGGCGCTGAAGAAGCGTATCGCCGCCGGCGAAGCCTTTGATGTACTGGCCAGAAAGCACTCAACCTGCCCGTCAAAGAAGCGCGGCGGCGATCTGGGCGAGGTACGCCCGGGGCAGATGGTCCGGGCGATCGACCAGATCATTTTCCGAAGGCCGCTGAAGGTGATTCACGGCCCGGTGAAAACCCAGTTCGGCTGGCATCTGGTGCAGGTGTTCTACCGCGACTGACCATCCCGGGCATCCATCAAGCGCCCTGCTCCTGCCGATTCCTGCAGAAATGCGATTAGCGTCTATCCTGTAGACCAATAATCAATAAAAGCTGCACCTTACGCCAAGGAGTACGGTATGCAACTCAAAGACCTGTACAAACCCGTGCGCATCCTGAGCTTCGCTGTACTGGCCCTGATGCTGGTTGCCGCCCTGTTCGCATTCACCATGACCGGCCTGCACTGGACCGGTATCAACGTCTGACGGGGCCTCCAACATGAACAACCGCCAAGCCAGAATCTTCGCCTGGGGCGCGACCATTGCCGCGGCAGTGGTATTCCTCGGGCTGACCCTCGACAGCCACCGCCAGTTTCCCGACCTGACCAATGCCGAGAACATCACCCCCGAGGTGACCCACGGCAAGGACGTGTGGCACAAGTACAACTGCATCAACTGCCATACCCTCTTTGGTGAGGGCGCCTACTACGCCCCGGACCTGACCAAGATCACCCAGCACCGCGGCGAAGCCTACCTGCAGGCCTACATGCGTGACCCGTCCGCGTTCTATGACGAGCAACGCCACCGCCGGCTGATGCCGCAGCAGAACCTGAGCGAGGAAGAAATCACCAACCTGATCAGGTTCCTCGACTGGGTGGCCAATGTGGATAACCAAGGCTGGCCACCGCGGCCGATTCTGGTCACCGGCGGCTTTACCGCTGTGGCCGGTTCGGGTGGCGCGGGCGCTGCGGCTGCCGTGCAGAGCGGCTCTACCTCGGTCGGTGTACGCCCGGTAAGTCCTGATAACGATCCGCGGGCCCTGGGCGAAAACGTGTTCCGCACTGCCGTGCCCGGTTGCGTGGCCTGTCACTCGCTGGCACCCGGTGCCGATGGCGCGGGCCCGAGCCTGGCCGGCGTCGCCACCCGGGCTGAGCTGCTGGTGGGTACCGCCGACTACAGCGGTCAGGCTACCGACGTGGAAGGCTATATACGCGAATCCATTCTCGAGCCCAGTGCCCACCTGAGTACCGGGGGCATGTATTCGGCCAACGGCATGTCTTTCATGCCCGATACCTACGGCGACAGCCTCAGCGAAGAGGAAATCGAGCAGCTGGTCGCCTTCCTGGCCACGCTCAAGTGATACCCGCGACTGCCGCGCCGATACAGGCGCGACAATATGGGATTGACGGAGAATAACAATGCGCTACAAGTCACAGTCAGTCGCCTATTGGTACTTTGCGGTGGCCATGGTGCTGTTCGGCCTGCAGATCGTATTCGGCCTGTTGTCGGCCACCAAGTACCTGGGTCCCGACCCGCTGCTGTATATCCTGCCGTTTGACGTCACCAAGACCATCCACACCAACCTGCTGATCGTCTGGGTGATCACCGGCTTCATGGGCGCCACTTACTGGCTGGTGCCTGATGAGTCGCGTACCGAACTGCACAGCACCAAACTGGCCTATATCCAGCTGGTGCTGTGGACCGGCATGGGCGTGGCGGCCGTCATCGGTTACCTGTTCCGCTACGGCACCGGCAACAAGCTGCTGGAACAGCCCCTGCCGCACAAGCTGATCATGGTCGTGTGCTTCGCGATCTTCATCTACAACATCGGCATGACCATCAAGAGGTCGGGACGCTTCACCACCACCGAAGGGGTACTGGTACTGGGGATCGTCAGCACCGCCGTGCTGTTCGTACCGGCACTGCTGCATTACGAGAACTATACCGTTTCGATCTTCTATCGCTGGTGGACCATCCACCTGTGGGTGGAAGGGGTATGGATGATGATCATGGGGGCCTTCCTTGCCTACCTGCTGATCCGCCTGTCCGGCGCCGACCGCGAGGTACTGGAGAAGTGGCTCTACGTGATCGTCGGGCTGGTATTCCTGGCCGGCATTCTCGGTACCGCTCACCATTACTACTGGGTCGGCGTTCCATATTACTGGCTGCCGATCGGCGGGTTCTTCAGCGCGCTGGAGCCGCTGGCCATCGTCGGCATGGCCATGTACGCCTACGGCGCCATGCGCCGCTCGGGCATGTCCCACCCCAACGTGCTGGCGCTGCACTGGACCCTGGGCAGCACCATCTTCACGCTGTTCGGCGCCGGCTTGCTGGGTCTGGCCCATACCTGGCCGAGTATCAACAAGTGGACCCACGGCACGCTGATCACGGCCATGCACGGCCATGCAGCCTTCTATGGGGCCTATGCGATGATCTGCCTGGCCATGATCACCTATGCCATGCCGTCCCTCACCCACGGGCGCCCGGAGAAGGGCACCAGCATCGGCTACTGGGCATTCTGGCTGCAGCTGGCCGGCATGTTCGGGATGACCATCTCCTTCGCTACCGCCGGTATCGGTCAGGTCTATCTCGAGCGGATCATGGGCATGGGCTATCTCGATGCCCAGCTGAAGATCCAAATCCACTTCGTCATGCTGATCGTCTGCGCCAGCCTGTTCTCCACCGGCGTCGGACTGTTCATCTACGACTTCTTCCGTTACCGGCCGCGGCTGGATGTCACCGAACCGGGCGTCGCTGACAATGACATTGCCGTCGGCCGCGTGGTGTGAGATGGGCATGACTGAACCCGTACAGGGCCTCGCTGCCGATGCTGTCGCGGGGCCCTGGTACCATCCCACCGGCAACGAGGTGGCGCTGTTCGAGCAGTGCCACGCCCGCGGCCTGGCGGTCATGCTCAAGGGGCCGACCGGCTGCGGCAAGACGCGCTTTGTCGAACACATGGCCTGGAAGCTGGGCCGCCCGCTGATCACCGTGCCCTGCCACGATGATCTGGCCGCCAGCGATCTCATCGGACGCTTTCTCATCCAGCATGACGGCACCGTATGGCAGGACGGTCCGCTCACCCGGGCGGTGCGCGAAGGCGCCATCTGCTATCTGGATGAAGTGGTCGAGGCCCGACAGGACACCGTGGTGGTGCTGCACGCCCTGACCGACCATCGACGGATCCTGCCGATCGACAAGACCGGAGAGGTACTGCAGGCCGCGCCCGGATTCCAGCTGGTGATTTCTTACAACCCCGGTTACCAGCGCATGCTCAAGGATCTCAAACCCAGCACCCGTCAGCGCTTTGTCGCCATGGATCTGGACTTTCCGCCGCCGGAGCTGGAAGCGCGCATCGTCCAGCATGAAAGCGGCGTGGACCAGGCCGCTGCCAACGGGCTGGTATCACTGGCCGAACGTATCCGCCAGCTGCGTGACCGCGGTCTGGCTGAGGTGCCCAGCACCCGCCTGCTGATTGCGGCGGGCACCCTCATGGCCTCCGGCATCCCCCTGCGTGAAGCCTGCTACGCCGCCATTGTCTCGCCGCTGTCCGACGAGTCCTCGATGGTCGACGCCCTGCGTGATCTGGTCGACGCCACCTTTGTCTGAGCGAGGGACAGGCCGCGATGGCTGAACCGGAGGACCTGCTCAGCGACGCCGCCCGCCATGCCACCATCCATATCCGCAGGCTCTGGCTGCGCTACCGGCCGCCGCCACCCGGCCCGCCCACCGCCATGCTGGTGGATGTCGCGCCGCGTCTGGACCTGCTGATCACCGCGCTGAGCGGCACCACGCTGCAGATCCGCGCTGCCCAGCGGCCGCCGCACCCGACCATGCTGGCGCGGTTCTTCCGCCGCGTGCAGGCCCCCTGGCTGAAACAACCGATCCCCGCCACCAACGGCGAGCGGCTGTGGTTGCCGGTGGATTCCGGCATCGAGGATCTCGCGCTGGGCAATGAGCTGTACCGGGTCATGGCCCTGCAACAGGCGGCCCGTGCCCAGCGCGGCAGCGCCGGGCTGGTCGATCCGCAATGGCCGGCGCTGCAGGCGGATGCGTTTCTGCTGCTGGAAGCCTGGGCGGCCGACTTCGATCTGCTGCGCCAGCTTCCCGGGATGGCACCGGGTATCGGCCGGCTGCGGCAGTTCGCGCTGCAGCGCCGCCCTGAACTGCGCACCTTCTCGCCGGTTCGGCGGCCGCTGGAGGCTCTGCTGCAGCAACTGTTGCGCACCTCTCCCGGTGCGGCCTGCGCTGCGCTGCCGCACAGCCCCTCGCCGCGGGAGTCGGCCAGGCTGTCGCTGGACGTGCTGCAACGCCTCGGCCTGGACCCGCAGGACAGGCGCGGTGGCGATGCCCCCCTGCTCAGGGACTGGTGGACCGGCGAGCTGCGGTCACCCGCCAGCGCCAGTCGCAATGACATGCCGGCCGAGGGCGAGCCAGGCGAGCCACAGGCCTCCAGCGAGCCCCCCCGCAGTTCCCACCTGCTGCGCCGGCCGGAGGTGCGCGAGGCGAAGGAAGGTGAAGATGATGACAGGGACCCGGGCATTCTCATGGTCCAGCTGGACGAGCCGCACCAGCAGGCGGAAGATCCGCTGGGTCTGAACCGCCCGGTGGACAGGGGCGAGGACATCAGCGCAGACGAATATGGCGACATGCTTTCCGAGCTCTCCCAGGCCCGCCTGGTGTCCACACCCGGAAGCTCGAAGGAGGTGCTGATTTCCGACGATCCACCGGATACCAATACCGCCATGCAGCTGAAGACCGCCATCCGCGAGGGCGGCGGCCTGCAGTATCCCGAATGGGATTGCCGCATCCAGGCCTACCGCCAGCCCGGCGCCACCCTGCATGTGCTGCCCAATCTGCCCGGCTCGCAGCAATGGGTCGATGAGACGCTGGAGGAGCACCGCAGCCTGCTGAACCAGATCCGCCGCCGCTTCGAGATGCTCAGCGCACGGCGCGTCACCCACCGCAGGCAACTGGACGGTGACGACATCGACCTGCAGGCGTATATCGACAGCTACGCAGACTTCCGTGCCGGCGGCAGCCTGTCCGATGCGCTGTACCAGACCCGCCGCACCGCGGAGCGCCACCTTGCGATCACGCTGCTGATCGATATCAGCGGTTCCACCGACAGCTGGGTCTCCACCAGCAAGCGCATCATCGATGTGGAGCGCGAAGCCCTGCTGCTGGTGAGTTTCGCTCTGGATGGGCTGGGCGAGCCCTGGTCGATCCAGGCCTTTTCCGGGGAGGGACCGGATGCGGTGATCGTCCGGCAGATCAAGACCTTCGATGAGCCATTCGGTAACGATGTGGCGCTGCGCATCAGCTCACTGGAGCCGGAGCACTACACCCGCGCCGGCGCCGCCATCCGTCACGCCAGCCAGGACCTGCTGCGCCAGCAGGCCAGCCACCGGTTGCTGCTGGTGCTGTCCGACGGCAAGCCCAATGACAGGGATATCTACGAAGGCCAGTACGGCGTGGAGGACATGCGCCAGGCCGTCACCGAGGCCAGCCTGCAGGGCATCTCCGCCTTCTGCCTGACCATCGACCGCCAGGCCCCGGCCTACCTGCCGCGCATTTTCGGCGCACGGAACTACGCCCTGCTGCCGCGCCCGGAGCTGTTGCCCACGGTATTGCTGGATTGGATGAAGCGGCTGGTGGTGCGCTGAACAATAAGTGACGGCAACCCTCTGCAGATGCGAGTTCCATCTCGCACAGTGGGTCTGACTGAGGCGACTACAAAGGTCAGATCACCCCACAGGCCACCCGCGCTCCGCCACCACCCAGCGGTTCCGGATGATCAGCGTGGTTGTCGCCGCCGGCATGGATCATCAGCGCCTTGCCCTTGATCTCATCCAGCTTCTTGATGCGCGGAGCCAGCACCGGGTAGTCCGCCGTGCCGTCCTCGTTCACGTACAGCGCGGGCAGGTCGCCCAGATGGCCGTCACCGTAGGGCCCTGCATGCTTGCCGGTATCCTGCGGATCGAAATGACCGCCGGCGGCCTGGGCGGGGACCATTTCGCCGTCCTTCTCCGCCGGGTCGCAGCTGCCGTTCTCATGCACATGGAAACCGTGCACGCCCGGTTCCAGGGACTTCAGTGCCGGGGTAAACAGCAGTCCATACCGGGTTTCGCTGATCTCGATATGGCCGATTTCCTGCTGCTGCCCCTGGGCATCCACCAGGTGAATGGTCACCTGCTGCGAAGCAGCCTGGGCGCCAACCGCGGCCAGACTCAGGGCGCCGGCGAGCAGCAGTCTTGTAGGCGTGTTCATGTGGCTCTCCTCTGATGGGAATGGTCGGATTCCACATCATCGGACAGATACCAGGCCGGCTTGTTCAGGCTTTCAGCCGTGCCGGGCCGGGCGACGGAACAGGCGGCTCCCCAGACCGACCACGGCAAAGATCAGCGCCCCCGCGAGGATGCCGACCCCGGCGGACATCACCGTCGGCAGCAGGCCGCCGAGTACCGAGCCGATCCAGGGGAGTTCCAGACTGTGTTCGGCGGTGTTCTCGATCCAGTGGCCGAGGGCGTGGAAGCCGTGGGTGAGAATGCCGCCGCCCACCATGAACATCGCCGCAGTACCCACCACCGACAGGGTCTTCATCAGCCAGGGCGCCAGCCACAGCAGGGCACCACCGAGCTTCTGCGAAAGGCCGCTGCCACGCTGACACAGGGCCAGCCCGGCGTCGTCGAGCTTGACAATGCCCGCTACCAGTCCATAGACACCAACAGTGACGGCCAGGGCAATGGTCGACAGCACCAGTACCTGGGTGGTGAAGGTGGCGGCGGCGACCGTACCCAGGGTAATGGCGACGATCTCCGCCGAGAGGATGAAATCGGTACGCACGGCGCCGCTGATCTTGTCCTTCTCGAAGGCCACCAGATCCACCTTGGGGTCGCTCAGCGCCTGCAGCTTCTCTGCATGCCGTTCACTGTCGTCATGCAGGAAGCGGTGCGCCAGCTTCTCGAAACCCTCGTAACAGAGAAAGGCGCCACCCAGCATCAGCAGTGGCGTTATCAACCAGGGAATGAAGGCGCTGATCAGCAGGGCCCCCGGGACCAGAATCACCTTGTTGCGCAGCGACCCCTTGGCCACCGCCCAGACCACCGGCAGCTCCCGCTCGGCGCGAACGCCGGTGACCTGCTGGGCATTCAGCGCCAGGTCATCTCCCAGCACCCCGGCGGTCTTCTTCGCCGCCACCTTGCTCATCAGGGATACGTCGTCGAGCAGGGTGGCAATATCGTCAAGCAGGGCCAGCAGACTGGAAGCCAAGGGGGACACCTCATCGTATCGGGATACCCTGCATTATTGTCGCCGGCGGGGGTTTCAGCCAATCATTGATCAGAACGCACTGCGCCCCCGAAGTGGGGGCGCAGTAATGGTGCCGACAGGGTTACAGCATGCGCCGCAGCACGCCGTCCTTCTTCACCAGCTGATGCAGCAGGGCCATGCCGACGTGGCCCACCACCAGGATAAGCAGGGTCCAGGCGATCAGCGAATGGACGCTGCCCAGGGTCGCCATCCATTCGATGTCGGTGGCCCCACGGGCCACCAGCTGCTTGCCGAACGGGGACCAGCCGTAGCCATTGCCAATCATGATCATCAGCCCGGTGATCGGCAGCAGCAGCATGCACAGGTAAAGCAACCCGTGGCCGGCCTTGACCAGCAGAGCGGTCGCCGGATCCTGCTCGGGTCGGTTTTTCCTCTGCCCGACGGCCCAGAGAATGCGCAGTACTATCAATACCAGCAGCAGCGAGCCGATGGAGATGTGCCAGGGCACCAGTGTCTGGCCGACCCAGTGCTCACCGTCGTTGATGCGGTCGAAGAACTTGAGGAACTGCCAGACGATCAGCAGCCCCATGCCCCAGTGGAAGAACCGGGTTAAAGCGCCATAGCGCTCCTTCGAATCATTCATGTCCTGCTCCTTGTCATCACTTCAAAGTCCGCTGCCGGAGTATATCCGCACATGTCATCGGGTATATATACCGGCTCAATCAAAACGGAACGCGGAAATGGTGGTCTGCATCACCCGTTCCGAATAGATCTTCAGCCCCGGCGCCGCGCCCCCCGCTCCGGCAGCCACCAGCAGCGGAATCAGGTGTTCCTCATGACCCCGGGGGTGACACTGGTAGGCCTGGGGCGCGGCGGCCCAGTCGGTGAGCAATCGCTCGCGCTCGGCCGCCGGGCTCTGCACCGCACGGGTCAGCCAGTCATCAAACTCGTCGGACACCGGCCCGAAGCGGGCATCGCCATAGGCCCGCATGTTATGGAAGCTCATGCCGCTGCCGATGATCAGGATATTGCGCTCGCGCAGCGTCTCCAGCGCACGGCCCACAGCCAGATGCGCCGCCGGATCCAGATCGCTGCGCAGGGACAGCTGCAGTACCGGAATGTCCGCCTCGGGAAACACCAGCTTGAGCGGGATGAACATGCCATGGTCGTAGCCACGCTCGGGGTCCACCTGCGCCGGCAGCTGTGCCGCATTCAGCATCTCTGCCAGCTCGCCGGCCAGGGTCGGCGCACCCGGTGCCGGATAGGTCAGCTCATAGGTATGCTGAGGAAAGCCGTAATAGTCATAGATAAGTTCCGGCCGGGGATGGCCGGTCAGCCGGAACTGCGGTTCGAGCCAATGCGCCGAGACCATCACGATGGCACTCGGACGCTGGGGCAGGGTGCTGGCCAGGCCCCGCAGAAAACGCCCCATGCCGGCCCAGGTATCCGCCGGGTTCCAGTCCATGAAGAAACAGGGACCGCCGCCATGGGGAATGAACAGCGTCGGCTGACGCGTATCTTGTTGACCGTGCATGGATACACCCTCCAACTCTGTAGGCCGCCAGTATGGCTGCCCACCATGGGCATGAGAACAGGCTAATATTATCTGACACTTATGACTGATAGTAGGAAATGGGGATCGTGTTACCAGCATGCGGGTTTTCGTACGTGCCGCCAGCGCCGGCAGCCTGTCTGCTGCGGCGCGCCATCTGGGCATGTCCCCGGCCATGGCAACCAAGCATGTGAATGCACTGGAAGCCCGTCTCGGGGTCAAGCTGTTTCACCGCACCACAAGGCGCCTGAGCCTGACCGAGGCGGGCAGCAATTATCTGGACGCCTGCCAGCGCATCCTCCCGGAAATCGATGAGTCCGAAGCGGCGGCGGCCTCCCAGCGGGTCAAGGCCAGCGGGCTGCTGAGGATGAACGTGCCGCTGTCCTTCGGCATCCGCTATGTGGCACCGCTGCTCGCCGAGTTCAGTCACCGGCACCCGGAGGTCAGGGTCGAGCTGGGGTTGAGCGATGCCCATCTGGATCTGATTGCCGGCAGCTGGGACCTGGCGATCCGTATCGGACGGCTGGCGGACAGCCCGCTGCAGACCCGCCAGCTGGGCGACAGCTGCATGAAGGTCTGCGCAGCACCGGCCTATCTGGACCAGCGGGGAGTACCGCGCACCGTCAGCGAGCTGGCCCAGCACAACTGCCTGAGCTACACCCTGTCGGCCATGCAGGACAGCCGCCACTGGGCATTCGGCCCGGACGGGGAGGTCAAGGTAGCGATCAACGGCGACCTGCTGGCCAACAATGGGGATGCCCTGCTGGCGGCGGCGGTGGCAGGTCAGGGCATCATCTATCAGCCACACTTCATCGTCGGCACGGCGTTGAAACAGGGGCAGCTGGTGGAGCTGGAACTGGACAAGCCGGTAGTGAAGCTGGGCGGCATCCATGTGCTCTATCCCCCGGATCGCCGTCCACCGGCCAAGGTGCGGGTAATGATCGACTATCTGGCCCAGGAGTTCGAGCGGGCACCGCCGTAAGGTGTGCCATGCACGCCATCGCCCCGGGGTCGGGGCTGCTACCGAAATGGCGCGCGGGATTCCTGCAGGTTGTCCGGTCGCTCGATCACTATCCGCTCGCGCAGCCAGGCAGCGAATTCGGATTCGCTGAGGGAGCCTTCGGCCAGGCCCATGTATTGCGGGTAAAGCTCGACATCATCGGCTTCCAGATGCCCATCGTTAAGCTCGATGAATACCTCACACATGACCGCTGCAGTACGCTTGTTCCCATCAACGAAGGGATGATTACGGGCCAGGCCATGGGCCAGACTGGCTGCCAGGTCAGCCAGATCCGGGGGCGGGTGACCGTAGGCAAACAATTGCTGCGGTCGCGCCAGTGCGGAGTCCAGCAACCCTGAGTCCCGCACGCCGCTGCCGCCACCGTGCTCGGCCAGCTGCCGGTCATGAATGGCCAGCGTCAGTTCTCGGCTGATCCAGACAATCATGTCCACGCCCTCACTGAGCCAGTTTATGCAGCAGGGCGCGACGTTTGCGCATGACCCGGTCAGCCACCTCCATCTGCTCCGCCAGTGTCGGGTCAAAGGTGGTCAGCTTGATGCCGTCCGGGGTTTCCAGCACATAGAGTTCGTCGCCCTTTTCCAGGCGCAGGCGGGCGAGAATTTCCTTGGGCAGGATGATGCCGGCTGAGTTGCCGATGCTGGTGATCTTGAGTTTCATGGCGGTCTCCCGAGTGAGTTATAACAAACGGTATAACCAGATTGATCAAAATACAAGCAGCCCCTTCTATTCCTGTGACGCCGTAGCCATTACAATGCGCCGCCGTCCTTCCAGGCGGTTCACTCCATTTCTACCTCAGGTACCTGTCTTGATCTCCACCGCCAACATCACCATGCAGTTCGGCGCACGCCCGCTGTTCGAGAACGTCTCCGTCAAATTCGGTAACGGCAACCGTTACGGCCTGATCGGCGCCAACGGCTGCGGCAAGTCGACCTTCATGAAGATCCTCGGTGGCGAGCTGGAACCCTCCGCCGGTCAGGTGATGCTCGAGCCCAACACCCGGCTGGGCAAGCTGCGTCAGGATCAGTTCGCCTATGAAGACTTCAGTGTGATCGATACCGTGATCATGGGCCATGCCGAGCTGTGGCAGGTCAAGGCCGAGCGCGACCGCATCTACTCGCTGGCGCAGATGAGCGAGGAAGACGGCATGGCGGTGGCCGAGCTGGAGGTGCAATTTGCCGAAATGGACGGCTATACCGCGGAATCCCGCGCCGGTGAGCTGCTGCTCGGGCTGGGGATCCCGCTGGAGCAGCACTTCGGCCCGATGAGCGAAGTGGCACCGGGCTGGAAACTGCGGGTGTTGCTGGCCCAGGCGCTGTTTTCCGATCCGGATGTACTGCTGCTGGACGAGCCCACCAACCATCTGGATATCCACACCATCCGCTGGCTGGAAGGGGTGCTGCGCGAGCGCAGCAGCACCATGATCATCATTTCCCACGATCGCCATTTCCTCAACAGCGTCTGCACCCATATGGCGGATCTGGATTACGGCGAGCTGCGTCTGTTCCCCGGCAACTACGACGAGTACATGACCGCCGCCACCCAGGCCCGGGAACGCCTGCTGTCGGACAACGCCAAGAAGAAGGCGCAGATCGCCGAGCTGCAGCAGTTCGTCAGCCGCTTCTCGGCCAATGCCTCCAAGGCCAAGCAGGCCACCAGCCGGGCGCGGCAGATCGACAAGATCCAGCTCGAGGAGGTCAAGCCCTCCAGCCGGGTCAGCCCCTTCATCCGCTTCGAGCAGCACAAGAAGCTGCATCGCCAGGCGGTGACCCTGGAGCAGGTCAGCCAGGGTTATGACGGCCAGGTGCTGTTCAGGAATCTCAGCCTGCAGATAGAAGCGGGCGAGCGCGTGGCCATCATCGGCCCCAACGGGATCGGCAAGACCACCCTGCTGCGCACCCTGGTCGGCGAAATGGCGCCCATGGCCGGTGAGGTCAAGTGGGCGGAGAGCGCCGATATCGGCTATTTCGCCCAGGACCACGCCGACGACTTCCGGGACGACTGCAGCCTGTTCGACTGGATGGCCCAGTGGACTCAGGGCGGCGAGCAGCTGGTGCGCGGCACCCTCGGCCGCATGCTGTTTTCCAACGACGAGATACAGAAGTCGGTAAAGGTGATTTCCGGGGGTGAGCAGGGGCGGATGCTGTTCGGCAAGCTGATCCTGCGCCGCGCCAACGTGATGGTCATGGACGAGCCGACCAACCACCTGGACATGGAGTCCATCGAGGCCCTGAACCTGGCGCTGGAGAACTATCCCGGCACCCTGATCTTCGTCAGCCATGACCGGGAGTTTGTCAGTTCCCTGGCCACCCGCATCATCGAACTGTCGGCCGACGGGGTGACCGATTTCAGCGGCAGTTACGACGACTACCTGCGCAGCCTGGGCGTACCGGCCTGATCAGCCGAGCACGGGCGTCAGCCAGTGCCAGAGAAAGCGCCCGTCCAGCACCAGTCGGTCCAGCCAGATCAGCTGGTGCAGGCCGATGATGGCCCACAGGGTCACCAGGTAGCTGGTCTTGCGGGTCTTGTGCCGGAACAGCTGCTGGGCGATCAGGGTACCCGGCCAGCCGCCCAGCAGTTCCACGCCATGCAGGGTCTTCTCCGGCGTACGCCAGCGACCCTTCTGCGCGCTGTGCTTGTCCGACCAGAACAGCAGCAGGCTGGTGACGCTGGCCAGCAGATAGGCGGCCAGTACCCAGACCACCCCTTCCCTGAGCAGACTCCAGCTGCCCACCAGGGGCAGGGTCAGCAATACCGCCAGTACCGATAGCTTGAAACGCACGGCAAGAATGGCCGGGGGCCGCCGGGACTGGCGTTGACCACGCACAGCGGCCGCCGGCTCCTGCCGCCGTTGCTCGCGGGGTTTTCGCCGTATCGCCGGCCGATCCACCGCCAGCTCCACAGCGCGCATATGCTCGGCGCGGGGACGGCCATCGGCATCCCGCCCGGCAACAAAGAGGACACGCTCGCCCTGCACCGGGCGCTGCGCACCCCGGACCGCGGAGATATGCACGAACACGCGCTTGCCGCCGTCATCGGGCTGGATGAAACCAAAGCCCCTGTCATCGTTCCAGCTCTGCAGCACACCGGGCTGTTCCATCAGACCTCTCCGGGATCAGTAGAAAGATCCCGGTATTGTGCGGCAATCGACGACCGGGAGATAGTCGCAGCGCCTGCTGAATGCCAGCAAGGCTGCCTGTCAGTTGAGCAGGGTGCTGGTCGTCTCGACGAACACCTGGCCTTTCTCCCTGACCACTTCGGGCTTGTTGGTTTCCGAGGCTATATGGACCTCTTCCAGCACCTCGGCGGTCTGCTCCAGATCAGCCTGGATCTTGTGCAGGGCGTTCTCCAGCGTGTAGGTCAGCATGTGAACTTCATGCAGTTCCATCGCACCCAGCTCCTCCTTGTCCAGCAGAGCCTGGAGCTTCTCGCTGTATTCACCCAGATTGGTAACGGCCTGCTGCAGGGTCTCGGCCGGCTCACCCTTGGCGTGGGCGGGGCGATCACTGTCTGCCCAGCTGGCAGCGCTCAGACCTATCGCGATGATTCCGACAAACAGACGCATTCTTTGCTGCATGGGGATTCTCCCTGGTAGTACCCGACATGGGCGAGGTACAGAAAATACTACCATTGATAATCATTCGCAATTGTTAATACATCTGAATGCGGCTTTTATACGGCGAGGGCGCGTGAAGTTTCAATTGGAGGCCAACCGCCACAGACGGGCAATGTCCTCGGATCGGGCACTGAGCAGCTGCTCCGCATTGCTCATCGCCTGCTGCAGGCTGAGGGGGCCGGGTGCCAGACTGAAGGCCGCCTGGATACCAGCGTCATACAGCTGCTGATAGCCCTCGCCCAGGCTGCCCGCCAGGGCAATGACCGGGACGCCGGCCGCGGCGGCGATTCGCGCGACGCCCACCGGGGTCTTGCCATGCAGGCTCTGGCCGTCCAGCCGCCCTTCCCCGGTAATCACCAGATCCGCACCCCGTACCGCCTGCTCCAGCCCGGACAGCTCCGCCACCAACTCGATACCGGGGCGGAAGGCCGCACGCAGGACGGTACGCAAGGCAAACCCCAGACCTCCGGCAGCACCGACGCCGGGAACGTCGCGCTCATCGCGCCCCAGCGTCTGCGCCATGATATCGGCATAATGCGCCAGCGCCCGGTCCAGCTCGGCGACCTGGTCCGGAGTTGCGCCCTTCTGCGGGCCGAATACATGGGAGGCGCCGCGGGGACCGCACAGGGGATTGTCCACGTCCGCGGCGACCAGAATCTCGACCCCGGCCAGTCGGGGATCCAGCCCCTGGAGATCGATCCGGGTCAGCTGCTGCAGGGCAGCGCCGCCGCGTTCCAGGGGACGCCCCCGGGCGTCCAGCAGCCGTGCCCCCAGCGCCTCCAGCAGCCCCGCTCCGCCGTCGTTGGTGGCACTGCCGCCGATCCCCAGGATGATCCGCCGGGCACCGGCATCCAGCGCCGCCAGTACCAGCTCGCCGGTGCCGAAGGTGGTGGTCATCAGGGGATTGCGCTGCGGCGGGGCGACCCAGTGCAGGCCGCTGGCTGCGGCCATCTCGATCACTGCCTGGCCGTTGCCCAGCCAGCCCCAGTGCGCCAGTACCGGCTCATCCAGGGGACCGCATACCCGTTGTTCCCGGCGCTCGCCCCCGGTAGCAGCGAGCAGGGCATCGACTGTCCCCTCACCCCCATCGGCCATGGGACACAGATGCAGCAGGGCATCGGGGAAGACCCGCCGCCAGCCCGTGGCTATGGCCGCCGCCACCGCTTCGGCGGGCAGACTTTCCTTGAACGAATCCGGGGCAATGACCAGTTTCATCACAGCAGCACCAGACTGAGCAGCCACACGCAGATGATACCCACCACACCCTGGATCAGGGTCGCCATGGTCTGCGCCTGATAGGCGGTCGCCACCTTCATCCGACTGAACTGGGTGACCACCCAGAAGAAACTGTCATTGGCATGGGATACCGTCATGCCACCGGCACCGATGGCCATGACGGTGAGTACCCGGCCCATCTCGCTGTCCAGACCGAGCTGACCGAGCATGGGCGCGACCAGCGCCGAGGTGGTCACCAGAGCGACGGTGGTGGACCCCTGGGCGGTCTTCAGCGCGGCGGCAACGACAAAGGGCATGAACAGACCTATGCCCAGCGCGGACAGGGTCTGGCCGAGATAGTCTCCCAGCGGGGTCGCGGTCAGCACCGCGCCGAAGGCACCCCCGGCCCCGGTGATCAGCAGTATGGGCGCCGAGGCGACGATGCCCTCGGCAACCCGCTGATGGAACTCCTGACGCTTGTCATCGGACTTGAGCAGCGTACAGGCCAGCGCCAGCCCCACAGCAAGGGCAAAGATCGGCTGGCCGAGGAAAGCGATGACCGAATACAGGGCGCCCTCGCCCAGCGGCCTGCCGGGCAGCGCGGCAATGGTACCCAGGCAGATCAGCAGGATGGGCACGAAGATGGGGGCGAAGGCGCGCAGGGGGCTGGGCAGCTCGCCATAGCTGTCGCGCATGGCCTGATAATCGTCGCTGTCGATCAGGGGAGCACCGTCCTGCTCCAGCTCGATGTCCCTGTCGATGAAGCGATTGGCCCAGAGCATGCCGGCCATGGCGGTGACGAAGGCCAGCGGCAGTCCCACCAGGATCACCAGCCCCAGGCTTGATCCCAGCCCCAGGTTCCCGGCCGCCGCGATCGGCCCCGGGGTGGGTGGGACAAAGGTGTGGGTTGCGTACAGGCCGGTCGCCAGCGCCACACTCATGGCCACCACCGAGACCTTCATGCGGGCCGCCAGGGCATTCTTCAGCGAATTGAGGATGACATAGCCGGAATCGCAGAACACCGGAATGGACACCAGATAACCGATGATGGAGATGGTCAGGGTAGGAAAGCGCTCACCCAGCAGACGGATGACGCTCTCGGCCATGGTGATAGCTGCGCCGCTGCGCTCCAGTATCACTCCGATGATGGTACCCAGGGCGATGACAATTCCGATGCCGCCGAGGATGCCGCCAAACCCCCGGGTAATGTGTCCACCAATCTCCAGCAGCGGCAGCTGATAGGCGAGCCCGGCCAGCAGGGCTGCACCGAGCAGGGCCAGGAACGGATGCAGTTTGAGCTTCGTCGTTACCAGCACGATGAAGACGATCAGGGCGGCCAGAATCAGAACCAGAGCCATTATGGTGTTTCCTGTATGAATGGTTGCAGGACCCAGCGGTGCTGGAAGTCTGCCTTTATTCAAGCACAGCTGCGGCTATCGCGGAAAACTCCCTAACCGAAGGGCGCTGCCAGTTGCTTGATCAGCGCCCGCTCCTCGCGCAGGAAGGCGAGGAAGGCCTCTGCCACCGGACTCAGGCGCTTACCCCGAGCATGCACCGCACACCAGCTGCGGAACAGCGGCAGATCAACGAAATCCAGCTGAACCAGCTGGCCGGTGCGCAGCCAGGCCGAGGCGCTGTGCGCCGCCACCAGCCCGATACCCAGCCCGGCGATGGCTGCCTGCACCACCGTCTCGCCCGAGCCCATCTCCATGACCTGCTGCAGATGCACGCGCTTCTGCTGGAAGAACTCGTCACAGGCCTTGCGTACCCCCGAGCCCACTTCACGCAGCAGCACCGTCTGCGACTCCAGCTCGGCCAGTTTCAGTTGCCGGCGCCCGACCAGCGGATGATCCGGTGCGGCCACGGCAATCACCGGATTGTTGAGGAAGGGAAAGAAGTCCAGCGCCCGGTCCGCCGGCACCATTTCCATCAGTACCAGATCATCGCGATTGTCACGCAGACGGCGAATGACCTCGGCGCGGGTACTGACCTCCAGCCGGAAGCTCACCTGGGGATGGCGCTGGCGAAAGGCCGCAAGCAGATGCGGGGTCAGATACTGGATGCTGCTGGCCACCGCCAGGCGCAGCTCACCGTGCAGGGTGCCCTGCAGGGCCTCGAGCTGCATATCGAGGATATCCAGCCGGTCGAAGATCTCGGTGCTGGCCGCCAGCAGCAGGTTGGCCGCCTCGGTCAGGTACAGCCTGCGCCCGACATACTCGAACAGCGGCTGGCCCACCAGCTCTTCCAGCTGGCGCATCTGCAGACTGACCGCCGGCTGGGTCAGCGCCATTGTCTCTGCCGTCCGGCTGTACGACAGGTTACCGCACAGAGTACGGAAAACCTGCAGCTGGCGCAGGGTAATTCGTTGCAGTTCCTTGCGCATGCAGGTCAGTTGCCCTCACATTGATGAAAGATGCGTTTAGTATTAGTTAATACTTATGCCAAATCCAATAATTATTCATTTTTCAGTCTTGCGGTTCCGGCCTACTGTTGAATCACCCCCGATCACCAACAGAGGAAAGGGACGTGATCAAGAAAATCCTGATCGCCAACCGTGGCGAGATTGCCGTACGCATTGTCCGCGCCTGCGCGGAAATGGGTATTCGTTCGGTGGCCATCTATTCCGACGCCGACCGATATGCCCTGCACGTCAAAAGGGCGGATGAATCCTATAACGTCGGCAGCGACCCGCTGGCCGGCTATCTGAACGCCCGTCAGCTGGTCAACCTGGCGGTAGAGACCGGCTGTGACGCTCTCCATCCGGGCTATGGCTTCCTGTCGGAGAACCCCGAGCTGGCGCGCATCTGTGCCGAGCGGGGTATCCGCTTCATCGGCCCTTCGGCGGATGTGATCGCACGCATGGGCGACAAGACCGAAGCACGCCGGGCGATGATCGCAGCGGGGGTACCGGTGACCCCTGGCTCCGCGGGCAATCTGGACAGTCTGGAAGCTGCCCTGGAGGAAGCCGATCGGGTCGGTTACCCGGTGATGCTCAAGGCCACCTCCGGTGGTGGCGGCCGCGGTATCCGCCGCTGCAACAACCGCGAAGAGCTGCAACAGGCCTGGCCACGGGTGATTTCCGAGGCGACCAAGGCCTTCGGCAGCGCCGATGTGTTCCTGGAAAAGTGCATCGTCAACCCCAAGCACATCGAAGCGCAGATCCTGGCCGACAGCTTCGGCAACACCGTGCACCTGTTCGAGCGCGACTGCTCGATCCAGCGGCGCAACCAGAAGTTGATCGAGATCGCTCCCAGCCCGCAGCTGACCCCTGAACAGCGCGCCTACATCGGCGATCTGGCGGTGCGCGCAGCACAGGCGGTGGGCTATGAGAACGCCGGCACCGTCGAGTTCCTGCTGGCCGACAATGAAGTCTACTTCATGGAGATGAACACCCGGGTGCAGGTGGAGCACACCATCACCGAGCAAATCACCGGCATCGATATCGTGCGCGAGCAGATCCGCATCGCCTCGGGCCTGCCGCTGTCGATGAAGCAGGAGGATATCGAGCATCGCGGCTATGCAATCCAGTTCCGCATCAACGCCGAGGACCCGAAGAACGACTTTCTGCCGTCCTTCGGCAAGATCACCCGGTACTACGCCCCCGGCGGCCCGGGTGTGCGGGTGGATACGGCGATCTATACCGGCTACACCATTCCGCCCTACTACGACTCCATGTGCCTGAAGCTGATCGTCTGGGCGAACAACTGGGAAGACGCGCTGGACCGCGGTTACCGCGCGCTGGACGACATGCATCTGCACGGGGTCAAGACCACCGAGCTGTATTACCAGGAAATCCTCAAGAATCCGGATTTCCGCAGTGGCGTGTTCGACACCAGCTTTGTCGATACCCACCCCGATCTGATCGACTATTCGGTCAAGAACAAACCCGAAGCGCTGGCCCTGGCCATTGCCGGCGCCATCGCCGCCTACGCCGGTCTTTGATTTCGAGCCGCGAGCCCGACGCTTGCCGCTGATGAGGAATGCACCATGAGCAAGAAACGCATCAACGTAACCGATACCATCCTGCGCGACGCCCACCAGTCCCTGCTGGCGACCCGCATGCGCACCGAAGACATGCTGCCGATCTGCCCCAAGCTGGACCAGGTCGGCTACTGGTCACTGGAAGTCTGGGGTGGCGCCACCTTTGACGCCTGCGTTCGCTTCCTCAAGGAGGATCCCTGGGAGCGTCTGCGCCAACTGCGCGCCGCGCTGCCCAATACCCGCCTGCAGATGCTGCTGCGCGGCCAGAACCTGCTCGGCTACCGCCATTACAGTGATGACGTGGTGCGCGCCTTCGTCGCCAAGGCGGCGGTCAACGGCATCGACGTGTTCCGCATCTTCGACGCGATGAACGACGTACGCAATCTGCACACCGCCATCGCGGCGGTCAAGGCGGCCGGCAAGCATGCCCAGGGCACCATCTGCTATACCACCAGCCCGGTGCACACTGTGGAGCTGTTCGTCGAGCAGGCCAAGGCCCTGGAAGCCATGGGCGTCGACTCGCTGGCCATCAAGGACATGGCCGGCCTGCTCACCCCCTTCGCCACCGGCGAACTGGTCGCTGCGCTCAAGGCCGCCACCAGCCTGCCGGTATTCATCCACTCCCATGACACCGCCGGTCTGGCCGCCATGTGCCAGCTCAAGGCCATCGAATGCGGCGCCGACAACATCGACACCGCCATCGGTTCCATGGCCTGGGGCACCAGCCACCCCGGCACCGAATCCATGGTCGCCGCGCTCAAGGGCACACCCTACGACACCGGCCTGGACCTGGAGCTGATTCAGGAAATCAGCATGTACTTCATGGAAGTGCGCAAGAAGTATCACCAGTTCGAGAGCCCCTTCACCGGCGTGGATACCCGGGTGCAGATCAACCAGGTACCGGGCGGGATGATGTCCAACCTGGCCAACCAGCTGAAGGAGCAGGGTGCACTGAACCGCATCAACGAGGTGTTCGACGAGATCCCGCGGGTACGCGCCGACCTCGGCTACCCGCCGCTGGTCACCCCGACCTCGCAGATCGTCGGTACCCAGGCCGTATTCAATGTGCTGGCCGGCGAGCGTTACAAGACCATTACCAACGAGGTCAAACTCTACCTTCAGGGCCGGTACGGCCAGGCGCCGGGCACCATCAACCCGGAGGTACAGGTCCGCGCCATCGGTGATGAGGAAGTGATCGACGTGCGCCCGGCGGATCTGCTCAAGCCGGAGATGGAACGCCTGCGCAGCGAGATCGGCAACCTGGCGAAAAGCGAGGAGGATGTGCTGACCTACGCCATGTTCCCGGATATCGGCCGCAAGTTCCTTGAGGAGCGTGCCGCCGGCACCCTGCAACCGGAAGTGCTGCTGCCGATCCCCACCGGCGACGAGCGCCCGGCCAAGGCCGAAGGCGTGGCCACCGAGTTCATGATCGATGTGCATGGCGAGAGCTACCGCATCGATATCACCGGGGTCGGCGTCAAGGGCGACGGCACCCGGCACTTCTACCTGAGCATCGACGGCATGCCGGAGGAAGTGGCCCTGACCGAGCTCAACCAGTTTGTCGGTGGTGCCGGCAAGGCCCGCGAGCGCGCCAGCAAGCCGGGACATGTGACTACCAGCATGCCCGGGAACATCGTAGATGTGCTGGTCGCCGAGGGCGACAAGGTCAAGGCCGGTCAGGCCGTGCTGGTAAGTGAGGCGATGAAGATGGAAAGCGAGATCCAGGCTGCCATCGATGGTACCGTCAAGGCCGTGCATGTGGCCAAGGGCGATCGCGTCAACCCGGGTGAAATCCTGATCGAGATCGAGGCCTGAGCCTATTGCGGGGAGCCCGGCTCCCCGCCAACCGCAGACAGAGAGCGAGCACATGCCATACAGAAAACTGAAGGGCGCCGACGACGCCATCTCCCAGATCGTTGATGGCTACATGCACTTCCACGAGGTGGTCTATCCCGATCAGCAGGAACTGTTCCACAAGCTGGCCTTCGAGCAGACCCCCAAGGCCATGTTCATTACCTGTGCCGACTCCCGCGTGGTACCGGAACTCATCACCCAGAGCTCGCCGGGCGACCTGTTCGTTACCCGCAACGTGGGTAACGTGGTACCGCCCTATGGCCAGATGCTCGGCGGCGTCTCCACCGCCATCGAATACGCGGTGGTGGCGCTGGGGGTCAAGCACATCATCATCTGCGGGCACTCCGACTGCGGCGCAATGAAGGCGGTGCTCAACCCCGAGCAATTGCGCGGCATGCCGACAGTGCGGGCCTGGCTGCAGCACTCGGAAGTGGCCAAGATAGTGGTGCAGGAGAACTGCTGCGACAAGCATGGCGACACCCTCGGCGTGCTGACCGAGGAGAACGTCGTCGCCCAGCTCGGTCACCTGGCCACCCACCCGTCGGTAGCATCACGCCTGGCCCGGGGCGAGCTGTTCATCCACGGCTGGGTCTACGATATCGAGACCAGCCAGATCCGCGCCTACGACATGGAAACCGGGGAGTTCCGCCGCATCGGAGACGGCCCCCTGCCGATGGCCAGCCCGAAGCCCCGTTATTGACAGTCCATCGGCTGCAGGCTGGTTCAGCCGGCGGTTTGCGTTATAATTGCCGGTTTCCGGCCATTGGCCTGCATTTCACTTCGAGCCACGCCCTGCCGCGTGGCTCTTTATTTTCAGTCATCAAGAGGCACGAAAATGACCGCACTGGTTGGCGTGATCATGGGCTCGAAGTCCGATTGGTCCACCATGAGCCATACGGCTGACATGCTGGAACAGCTGGGCATTCCCCATGAGGTGAAGGTAGTCTCCGCCCACCGCACCCCCGATCTGCTGTTCGACTATGCCGCCTCGGCAGCCGACCGTGGTATCGAGGTGATCATTGCCGGCGCCGGTGGTGCTGCGCACCTGCCGGGCATGTGCGCGGCCAAGACCCACCTGCCGGTGCTCGGCGTGCCGGTGCAGTCCTCGATGCTCTCCGGCGTCGACTCGCTGCTGTCGATAGTGCAGATGCCCGCCGGGGTTCCCGTCGCTACCCTGGCCATCGGCAAGGCCGGTGCGGTGAATGCCGCGCTGCTGGCCGCCAGCATCCTCGGCGCCCGCCATCCGCAGTTCCATCAGGCGCTGAAGGAGTTTCGCGCCACCCAGACCGATACCGTATTGGATAACCCGGACCCCCGTCAGGCTTGAGGAGATCATCATGAAGATCGGCATCATAGGCGCAGGCCAACTCGGACGCATGCTGGCTCTGGCCGGCACCCCGCTGGGCCAGGATTTCGTCTTTCTGGATCCGGCAACTGACGCCTGCGCCGCCGCTCTGGGCGAGCATCTGTGCGCCGGTTATGACGACCGCGAACAACTCCGGCGCCTGGCCGAGGATGTCGATGTGGTGACCTTCGAATTCGAGAACGTGCCCGCCGAGACCGTGGATTTTCTCGCCCAGTACGTTCCCGTCTATCCCAACGCCGAGTCCCTGCGCATCGCCCGGGATCGCTGGTTCGAGAAATCCATGTTCCAGGAGCTGGATATCCCCACCCCGGCCTTCGCCGATGTGCTGTCCCAGGTCGAGCTGGAGTCCGCGGTGCAGCTGATCGGCCTGCCGGCTGTGCTCAAGACCCGCACCATGGGTTATGACGGCAAGGGGCAGAAGGTCCTGCGCCAACCCCAGGATGTGGCCGACGCCTTTGTCGAGCTGGGTTGCGTACCCTGCATTCTAGAGGGCTTCGTCCCCTTCACCGGGGAGGTTTCACTGATCGCGGTACGCGGTCGCGACGGCGATACCCGTTTCTATCCGCTGGTGCACAACACCCACAAGGACGGCATCCTGCGCCTGTCGGTGGCCAGCAACGCGCATCCGTTGCAGGCCCAGGCCGAGAACTACGCCCTGCGGGTGCTGGACAAGCTCAACTACGTCGGCGTGCTGGCCTTCGAGTTCTTCGAGATCGATGGCGGCCTGAAGGCCAACGAGATAGCGCCGCGGGTGCACAACTCCGGTCACTGGACCATCGAAGGGGCCGAGTGCAGCCAGTTCGAGAACCACCTGCGCGCCATTGCCGGGCTGCCGCTGGGCTCCACCGCCAAGGTCGGCCAGAGCGCCATGATCAACTTCATCGGCGAGGTGCCGGCCATCAGCAAGCTGGCCGCCATCGCCGACTGCCACCCCCATCACTACGGCAAGGCCTTCAAGCCCGGACGCAAGGTCGGTCACGCCACCGTGCGCTGCGCCGACAGTGCCGACCTGCAGAGCCGGATCGCCGAAGTCCAGGCACTGACCGACTGAGGCCAGCCGATGACTCGGGAGACGACCATGCTGCGCCTGCTGTCCGTTCTGCTCCTGAGTTTCGGGCTGGCCCTGCCGGCCGTCGCCGCCCAGGTGGTGGACTGGTTGGACCTGCTGCCCGAGGAAGACTACCAGGCCATGCTCGACATGCCCGAGATCGGCCACGACTGGGGCGAGGAGGCACCGGGGGACTTCACCAGCAATCTGCGCAATCAGGACCGGGACCTGCCCGAGGTGATGTACTCTACCCGCGTGGTCGAGGCCATGCACGACCGGGCCATCCAGATCGGCGGTTATCCGGTACCCCTGGATACCGATGCCCAGGGCCGCTATACCAGCTTCTTCCTGGTGCCCTGGCCGGGCGCCTGCATCCATGTTCCGCCACCACCACCGAACCAGATCATCCTGGTGGATTACCCCGCCGGCTTCGCCATCGAGGACATCTACGAACCCCTCTGGCTGACCGGGCAATTGAGGGTGGAACAGACCAGCAATGTCCTCGCCGACGCAAGCTACCGCCTGCGTGCCGACGAGGTACGTCCCTTCCAGGGCGAGTGATGCCAATAGCGCTCGCCCACACGGGTGAGCGCTGTGTTTCGGGGATTCCGGTAAGCTCGTTGCCATATTCATTCATGCAAGGGAGGCATGATGGCGGGCTATTTCGGATTGGGACTGGTGCTCTTGGGCCTGGGTATCGGCCAATACTGGCTGCAGGTACGCCCGGTGCCCTCTCCGCCGCAGATAACCATGGCTGTGGACATCTATCCGGTCGGCGAAGGCTGGATCCTGCATCGCCGGGTTTCCGAGCCGCGGGCAACCGTCATCGTCATGCATGGCCTCCTGGAAAATCCGCTGTACTTCACCCGCTACTATGATGATCCCGAGCTGGAACTGATCATGATCGGGGCCACCGGCTATCAGTTGCCCGTGACCTCCCCCGACCGTCCGGAGGCTCCCTGGGATCTGCCGCCCACCGGTACCCCGGGTACCATCGCCGCCGATGCCCAGCTGCTCAACCTGGCCCTGGAACATCTGCCCGGCACCCGAAACATCCGGGTCCACGGGCATTCCCGTGGCGGCGCGGTGATCCTCCAGGCCGCCAGTGAACGACCGGATCTCTTCAGTCAGGTGGAGGTCATTCTCGAGGCCCCGGTACTGCCCCAGGGGCAGCCCTATAGGCCGTCCTCTGTGATCAGTCGCCTGTTGCTGCCCTCCCTGCACCTGCTGTGGCAGCGACGCCCGGACATGCTGCTCGAGCAACCCATCTGGGGCCCGCTGGACGACCCGGACAAGCGCGAACTGATCCGGGCCATGCCGTTCAACCCGCGCAGCAGCGCCCTGCTGCTGACCAATGTCCGGGATCTGCTGGGGTGGATGGACAGCACCAGTACGGAGATCTATCGTCACGTGCAACGGGGTGCCATACTGGTGCCCGGCCGGGACAGGGTGCTGAACAGCGCCGCCATGCTCGACAGCGCCCACCAGGCCGAGAACCTGCAGATAGTCGAAGTGCCCGAGGGCAGCCATTTCGTCCTGCTGGATAATCCCGAGTCGATACCGCCGTTACGGAACCCTTGATGTCCTACAGCTTCGAACCCATTGGCGTTGTCCGTTCCTGTTTTGCCGAGAAGTTCGCCATTCCCCGCCAGCCCCGGCTGGCACCGGCCGCCACCGGCGTGCTGGAGCTGTTTCCCCCCTATGACCGCCCGGAGGCCATCGCCGGGCTGGAACAGGTAAGCCATCTCTGGCTGCTGTTCGTGTTCCATGCCGCCGCCAGTGGCCCGGAGCACATCCGGGTGCGGCCACCGCGTCTGGGCGGTAACCAGCGCATCGGCGTCTTTGCCAGCCGCGCCACTCACCGACCCAATCCCCTGGGCCAGTCGGTGGTGCGCCTGGACGGAATAGAAGCCGGACGCCTGCATGTATCGGGTATCGACCTGCTCGACGGCACACCGCTGCTGGATATCAAGCCCTATGTCCCCTATGCAGACAGCGTCTGCGAGGCGACCAACGACCTCGCCCCGGCCCCACCTGTATTACTGCCGGTCAGCTGGTCCAGTGCGGCCCTGGACCAGGCACGCATGCATGCCGGGCGCCTGCAGCAACCGGTATTGGAGCTGATCGATCAGTGCCTGGCGCAGGACCCCAAACCGGCCTACCAGCAACCGGATGCCAGTCGCGAATATGCCGCCCGGTTCTGGGACATCGACGTGCGCTGGCACTATCCGGAGCCGGACCGCATCCACGTACTGTCGGTGACCCGTCATGGTGATTGATCTGGGACATGTCGCCCTGATGCTGCTGGTCGCGGCCATCGGGGCCTGGATCTGGCGCGGCATGGGGTTGCATGATCAGGCACTGTCGATCGCCCGACACCACTGCCGGCAGGCCGGCGTGCAGCTGCTGGATGAGAGCGTGGCCCTGACCCGTCTGCGCCCTGCCCGGGGCCGCTGGGGCCGGCCGGGCCTGCGGCGACGCTATGCCTTCGAATTCACCGTCACCGGCGAGCGTCGCTACGCCGGCTTTGTCGAGATGCAGGGTCGGCATCTGTTCCGCGTCGAGCTGGCTCCCCACCCCTTTCCCGGGGGCAAGGATGACGAGACGGCGTTTCCCCCGCGGCTCGGGTGAACACCGCTTCGTTTCACGTGGAACACCTTGCCTCGGCCTCAGACGGGCATTAAGGTAGGTCAACCCCTGTCGGAACATGAATCATGCGTCTCGCCTCCCTCCTGCTGCTTGCCTGCCTGAACATGGACGTGCTCGCCGAAGCCTGCCTGATCGAGTCCAGTGATGACCAGCTGCCGGTGCGCATGTGCCAGCAGAACATCAGCATTCCCGCCAATCTGTTCCGTGACAGCTTCTGCCAGCCGCAGATTCCGGACCGCAGCTTCGAAGTAAGTTTCGTCGAGCGCTGCCCCGAGGGCGCCTACGGTATCTGCGACAGTGCCCGCAGCGAGGGCGTGGCCTACCGGCAATCGATCCACTACTACAGCGAGCCGGACGACCGGCCCCTGCTGCAGACCTGGTGCGAGCAGTTCAATGACGGCCAGTGGCGCACGCCCGATTCAGAATGAGGGGGCCGGCGTGCGCTCGCGCCCGCCCAGGTCCAGCACATCCCCCACCTGCAGACCCAGTCGATCCGCTGTCCCGGCGGGCAGTTCGATGACGAAGCGCAGGGGGTGTTGCTCCTGGTAGATCTCGCAGGGCAGATCCTCGCAGGGGGGCACCGAGTGGAAGATCCGCTGGATGGCGGCCTGCCCGTCGACAAACAGCAGATCCAGGGAGATGCGCATGTTGCGCATCCAGATCGCAGGGGTGGCACCGGGAGGAAAGTCGAACAGCATGCCGCTTCCGCCAGGCAGCGCCTCGCGCCCCATGAGCCCCTGGCGCCGGCTGTCCGGGTCAGCGGCCAGTTCCAGCCGGAACAGCTCGTCCCCGATCCGGGCCTGGATCAGCTCCTGCGCTGCCAGTGGCAGGGCGGTCAGACAGCAGAACAACCCGGAAATAAACCGTCGCAGTAGAGTCACGCCTTCTCCTTGAGCATGTGCCGGTGACGAAGAATATCATATGGCTTGCATCCGCCAGGGCGGCTCACCGGTAGATGTCATCCCGGGTCCAGGGCACATGATGGCTGCCGTCGGCGTGGGGTTTGACCGCCAGTAT
This sequence comes from Halopseudomonas sp. Lyrl_26, assembly GCF_051948695.1. NCBI lineage: Bacteria > Pseudomonadati > Pseudomonadota > Gammaproteobacteria > Pseudomonadales > Pseudomonadaceae > Halopseudomonas > Halopseudomonas sp. Lyrl_26. The sequence continues at coordinate 188,294 of NZ_JAYJLH010000003.1, read as the reverse complement.
CTGGTGAATGTTCATCCAGTTGCGGCGGAACCCGTAGGCGCATCCGGCCAGATAGATGCGCCATATCCGCAGTGCCTTGTCCGACACCAGCTCGGCCGCCTCCTCCAGCCGCTGCTCGAGATTGCGGCTCCAGTGCTCCAGGGTCCTGGCATAGTGCAGCCGCAGCCCCTCCACGTCCAGCACCTCCAGGCCCTGCTCGCTCATGCTGGCAATCGCCATGGACAGGTGCGGCAGCTCCCCGTGGGGGAACACGTAGCGCCCGATGAACTTGCCAGCCCCCTGCCCGACCTGGCGTCCATCCACATGCTTGGCGGTGATGCCATGGTTCATCACCAGTCCGCCGGGTTTGACCTGCTCGTGCAGGATGGCGAAATAGCGGGCCAGATTACGGTGCCCGACATGCTCGAACATACCGACACTGACGATCTTGTCGAAATTCTCCCGTCCCGGCAGATCGCGGTAGTCCAGCAGCTCCAGTCGGACCCTGTCCTCCAGTCCGGCCTCCGCCGTGCGTCGGTTGGCGAGCTCGAGCTGCGCCTTGCTCAGGGTAATGCCATGGACCTCGACGTCATAGAAACGGGCCGCGTGGCGCGCCAGTCCCCCCCAGCCGCAGCCCACATCGAGCAATCGCTCGCCGGGTTTGAGCCGCAGCTTGCGGCACAGGTGATCGAGTTTCTGGGTCTGGGCAGTGGCCAGACTGTCCTCGGGATTGCGGAAGTAGCCACAGGAATACACCATCTGCGGATCCAGCCACAGGGCGTAGAAGTCGTTGGACAGGTCGTAGTGATAGGAAATGGCTTCGGCATCCATCTGCCGATCATGCTCGGTGCGTTCCACCGGCGGACTGGCCAGCTCGCCGAGCAGCCCCTTGCTCAGCCGATCCGCCACCTCGATGACATCCATGATGTTGCCCTGGATATCCATGCGCTGGCTGACGTAGGCGTCGCCCAACTTGTCGAGGGTAGGGGCCTGCATGTCACCGAGCAGGTTCGGATCATTGATGAGCAGGGTAACCCGGGGATCCTCGGTGAGATCGAGAGTCGGTCCCCCCTTCACCACCACCCGCAGAGGCAGCTGCAGTCCAGCCAGGGTTTCGGAAAATTGCGCGAACATCCACCCATCTCCTGTATCCAGTGATGAAAGACTCAGATCACTATAGGACAGATGGGTGGAGTCTGCCGCCGCCGGCGGTTCAGTCCTTCGGCTGCTTGACCGGGCGCTTCCAGCCTTCCACATTGCGCTGACGGGCGCGACCGACGCCGAGAGTGGCCTCGGGCACATCCTGAGTGATGGTCGAACCGGCGGCGGTGGTTGCCATGCGGCCCACCGAGACGGGTGCCACCAGCGCGGTATTGGAGCCGATGAAGGCACCGTCACCGATCCGGGTGACGAACTTGTTCACCCCGTCGTAGTTGCAGGTAATGGTGCCGGCACCGATATTGGCGTCCTCACCGACCTCGGCATCGCCGACATAGGACAGGTGATTGATCTTGGAACCGGCACCGACCACCGTCTTCTTGGTCTCGACGAAGTTGCCGACCTTGGCCTTGCGCTGCAGTACGGTACCGGGGCGCAGCCGGGCGTAGGGCCCGACATCACAGTTCTCGCCGACCTCGGCGCCATCCAGGTGACTGAAGGCCTTGATCACGCTGCCGGCCTTGATCACCGAATCGCGGATCACGCAGTGGGCTTCAATGGTGACGTCGTCCTCGATCACCACCCGGCCTTCGAGCACCACGTTGACGTCGATGCGGATATCACGGCCTATGCTGACTTCACCGCGTACGTCCAGTCGCGCCGGATCCGCCAGGGAGGCGCCCTGGACCATCAGTCGTTCGGCTTCACGGGCCTGCCAGGCACGCTCGAGCACCGACAGCTGCTGGCGGTTGTTGGCACCCATGACCTCCAGCTCATCGCTGGCCTGCACCACGCTGACCTCTACCGCCTGGCTGACCGCCAGCTCGACCACATCGGTGAGGTAGTACTCGCCCTGGGCGTTGTTGTTCGACAGCCCGGTCAGCCAGGCCTGTATGCGGCTGCCCGGCAGCAGCATGATGCCGGTATTGCCCTCGCGGATCAGCAGCTGTTCCGCACTGGCATCCTTCTGTTCAACGATGGCCTGCACCTGCCCCTCGGCGTTGCGCAGGATGCGCCCGTAGCCGGTGGGATCGCCCAGCAGCACGGTGAGCATGCCGAGGCTGTCCACCGGAGTCTGCTCGATCAGCGACTTGAGGGTCTCCACCGTCAGCAGCGGCACATCACCATAGAGCACCAGCACCTGATCGGCGCCATTGACGTGCGGCAGGGCCTGGGCCACCGCATGGCCGGTGCCCAGCTGCTCGCTCTGCAGTACCCAGTTCAGATCCGCCGCGTCCAGCGTCTCCCGCACCTTCTCCGCACCATGGCCGATGACCACATGGATGCCCGCCGGAGCCAGCGCCCGCGCACTGTCGATCACATGCTCGAGCATCGGCTTGCCTGCCACCGGGTGCAGTACCTTGGGGAGTGCCGAACGCATGCGGGTGCCCTGACCGGCGGCGAGAATGACAACGTGCAGATTCATGAACGGGATCCTGGAAATTATCGTGGAGGGGGATGATAGAAGTTCACCAGCCGGGGCTGCAAGCCTGGCTTGGGGGAGGGTAGAAGTGCAAACAAAAAAGGCAGCCGGAGCTGCCTTTTCTGCGGTTTACCGGTTGTTGATCGCCGGACCACCGTACTTCTTGCGCAGTTCCTGCACTGTCCGCAGCTGGGCTGCAGCCTCGGCAAGACGAGCGGAGGCGGAACCGTAGTCGAACTCGGAACCCTTCTCGTTGAGGGCCTTTTCCGCGGCCTTCTTCGCTTCTTCTGCAGCTGCTTCGTCGATGTCACCGGCACGGATAGCCGTGTCGGCAAGCACCTTGACCATGCTCGGCTGAACTTCCAGGAAGCCACCGGAGATGTAGAACACCTCTTCGGACTTGTCCTGCTTGATCACCCGAACCGGGCCCGGCTTGAGATCGGTCAGCAGCGGGGTGTGACCGGGCAGGATACCCAGATCACCCATGTTGCCGTGTGCCACGACCATCTCGACCAGGCCGGAAAACAGCTCTTCTTCCGCGCTTACGATATCGCAATGCACTGTCATAGCCATTCAAGTTGCCTCGGTTCTGCGCCCGCTTGCGCGGGCGCGGCCCATTACATGTTCTTCGCTTTCTCGACCGCTTCGTCGATGGTGCCAACCATGTAGAAAGCCTGCTCCGGCAGGTGATCGTAATCACCATTGAGGATGCCCTGGAAGCCACGGATGGTTTCCTTCAGGGGCACGTACTTGCCGGGCGCACCGGTGAAGACCTCTGCCACGTGGAAGGGCTGCGACAGGAAGCGCTGGATCTTACGAGCGCGGGCTACCAGTTGCTTGTCTTCCTCGGACAGCTCGTCCATACCCAGGATGGCGATGATGTCCTTCAGCTCCTTGTAGCGCTGCAGAACGTACTGAACGCCACGGGTCACTTCGTAGTGCTCCTGACCGATCACCAGCGGATCCAGCGAACGGCTGGTGGAGTCCAGCGGATCCACCGCCGGGTAGATACCCAGGGAGGCGATGTCACGGCTCAGTACCACGGTCGCGTCAAGGTGAGCGAAGGTGGTGGCCGGAGACGGGTCAGTCAGGTCGTCCGCAGGTACGTATACGGCCTGGATGGAGGTGATGGAACCGGTCTTGGTGGAGGTGATACGCTCCTGCAGAACACCCATCTCCTCGGCCAGAGTCGGCTGATAACCTACGGCCGACGGCATACGACCCAGCAGCGCGGATACTTCGGTACCGGCCAGGGTGTAACGGTAGATGTTGTCGATGAACAGCAGTACGTCCTTGCCTTCCTCACGGAATTTCTCGGCCATGGTCAGACCGGTCAGGGCCACGCGCAGACGGTTACCCGGCGGCTCGTTCATCTGGCCGTAGACCATCGCTACCTTGTCCAGAACGTTGGAGTCCTTCATCTCGTGGTAGAAGTCGTTACCTTCACGGGTACGCTCACCCACACCGGCGAACACGGACAGACCGCTGTGCGCCTTGGCGATGTTGTTGATCAGCTCCATCATGTTCACGGTCTTGCCCACACCGGCACCACCGAACAGACCGACCTTGCCACCCTTGGCGAAGGGGCAGATCAGGTCGATGACCTTGATACCGGTTTCCAGCAGATCGGTACCACCGGCCTGCTCGGCATAGCTGGGCGCCGCGCGGTGGATGCCCCACTGCTCGTCGCACTGAACCGGGCCGGCTTCGTCGATCGGCTCGCCCAGTACGTTCATGATGCGGCCCAGGGTGCCTGCACCAACCGGTACGGAAATGGCCTTGCCGGTGTTGGTCACGTCCAGGCCACGCTTGAGGCCTTCGGTGCTACCCATGGCGATGGAACGGACGATGCCGTCACCCAGCTGCTGCTGGACTTCCAGGGTGGTTGCTGCGCCGACGACTTTCAGCGCGTCATAGACGTTCGGCACCTGATCGCGCGGGAATTCCACGTCGATGACGGCACCGATGATTTGAACGATACGTCCGCTACTCATTGTTGGTTCCTCTAAGTGGTATGAAACCGTTTCGTCTTGCCGGTCCTGTCTGCCCTGGCCGGGTCAGACCGCCGCGGCGCCGCCGACGATTTCCGAAATTTCCTGGGTGATCGCTGCCTGACGAGCCTTGTTGTAGATAAGCTGCAGACTGTCGATGATGTCGCCCGCGTTGTCGGTGGCGTTTTTCATCGCGATCATCCGGGCTGCCTGTTCGCTGGCACTGTTCTCGACCACGGCCTGGTAGACCTGGGACTCGATATAGCGCTTCAGCAGACCGTCCAGCAGCAGCTGGGCATCCGGCTCGTATACATAGTCCCAGCGCTCCTGCAGCTCATCGGTATCCGAGGCCACCAGAGGAATCAGTTGCTCTACCCGGGGCTTCTGCACCATGGTATTGACGAACTCGTTGGACACCAGATACAGACGGTCGATGCGGCCCTCGTTGTAGCCGTCAAGCATGACCTTGACGCTACCGATGAGGTCGTTCAGCGAGGGTTCCTCACCCAGACCGCTGATCGCCGCGACGACGTTGCCACCGTAGCTGCGGAAGAACTGGGCACCCTTGGTACCGATCACGCACAGTTCGGTTTCGACGTTACGGTCACGCCACTCCTTCATGTTTGTTACCAGTGCCTTGAACAGGTTGGTGTTCAAGCCACCGCAAAGACCACGATCCGTGCTGACCACGATATAACCAACCCGCTTGACTTCACGCTCCTGCATGAAGGGGTGGCGATATTCGGGGTTGGCATTGGCCAGATGGCCAATGACCTGACGAATCCGCTCAGCGTAGGGGCGGCTGGTCGCCATGCGCTGCTGTGCCTTGCGCATCTTGCTGACCGCCACCTTTTCCATGGCGCTGGTGATCTTCTGAGTACTCTTGATACTCGAAATTTTACCGCGAATCTCTTTTGCGCCTGCCATGTCACACCTTTCAGGTTAGCCCGTGGCCGTATCGCACGAAGCGGGATGAAGCCTTGCCCCATCCCGCCCTCGGCTTACCAGCTTTGGGTCGCCTTGAAGTTTTCGATGCCAGACTTGATACCGGCTTCGATCTCGTCGTTGTAGTCGCCTTTCTCGTTGATCTTGCCGAGCAGATCGGCCTTCTCGCGCTTGAACCAGGCCAGCAGGGCGGTCTCGAAAGCACCTACCTTGTTGATCTCGATGTCGGCGAGGAAACCTTTCTCGGCGGCGTACAGGCTGATGGCCATTTCCGCAACGGACATGGGCGCATACTGCTTCTGCTTCATCAGCTCGGTCACGCGCTGACCATGCTCCAGCTGCTTGCGGGTCGCTTCGTCCAGGTCAGAGGCGAACTGGGCGAAGGCCGCCAGTTCACGGTACTGAGCCAGAGCGGTACGGATACCACCGGACAGCTTCTTGATGATCTTGGTCTGGGCCGCACCACCTACACGGGATACCGACACACCGGCGTTGACCGCAGGGCGGATACCGGAGTTGAACAGGTCGGACTCCAGGAAGATCTGACCGTCGGTGATGGAGATCACGTTGGTCGGTACGAAGGCGGAGACGTCACCGGCCTGGGTTTCGATGATCGGCAGCGCGGTCAGGGAACCGGTCTTGCCCTTCACTTCACCCTTGGTGAACTGCTCGACGTACTCCTCGGAAACGCGGGAAGCGCGCTCCAGCAGACGGCTGTGCAGGTAGAACACGTCACCGGGGTAGGCTTCACGTCCCGGCGGACGACGCAGCAGCAGGGAGATCTGGCGGTAGGCCACAGCCTGCTTGGACAGGTCGTCGAACACGATCAGGGCGTCTTCACCGCGGTCGCGGAAGTATTCACCCATGGTGCAACCGGAGTAGGGCGCCAGGAACTGCAGGGCAGCCGACTCGGAAGCGGACGCGGCAACGATGATGGTGTTGGCCAGGGCGCCGTGCTCTTCGAGCTTGCGCACCACGTTGGCGATGGTGGACTGCTTCTGACCGACGGCAACGTAGACGCAGCGGATGCCGCTGTCCTTCTGGTTGATGATGGCGTCGATGGCCATGGCGGTCTTACCGATCTGACGGTCACCGATGATCAGCTCACGCTGGCCACGGCCGATCGGAATCATCGAGTCGACTGCCTTGTAACCGGTCTGTACCGGCTGGTCTACCGACTTACGCCAGATTACGCCGGGCGCAACCTTCTCGACGGCGTCGGTCAGCTTGGCCTCGATCGGGCCCTTGCCATCGATCGGATTACCCAGGGCGTCAACCACGCGGCCCAGCAGCTCCGGACCAACCGGAACTTCCAGGATGCGGCCGGTGCACTTGGCTTCCATACCTTCGGCCAGGGTCAGGTAGTTACCCAGGATAACGGCACCGACGGAGTCCTGCTCCAGGTTCAGTGCCATACCGTAGACACCACCCGGGAACTCGATCATTTCGCCGTACATTACGTCTGCCAGACCGTGAATGCGCACGATACCGTCGGAAACGCTGACGATGGTGCCGACATTCCGGGCCTGGGTGTTCACATCGAGCTTCTCGATGCGCTGCTTGATAATTTCGCTAATTTCGGAAGGATTCAATTGCTGCATGCCATGTCCCTCAAATCAGGATTTCAACGCCTCGGCCAGCTTGGCAAGCTTGCCGCGGACCGAACCGTCGATGACCAGGTCACCCGCACGAATCAACACACCGCCGATAAGGGACGGATTGATGGTCACATGAGGAGTTACTGTGCGGTCTAACCGCTTGGATAAAGCGGTTGCCAGCGTTTTCTGTTGATCGTCAGTCAGCTCGAAGGCGGACTCCACCTCGACTGAGATACTGCGATCGTGTTCCGCCTTGTACTGCTCAAAGAGCTCGGCGATGTCCGGGATCAGGAGCAGACGGTCGTTATCGGCCAGGGTACGGATGAAGTTTCCGAACTCCGGAGTAACGCTGCCTTCGCATACCATGAGCAGATCATCGGCCTTGCGTTCCCGAGTCAGGGACGGGTCACGCATTCTCTCGACAAAAACCGGATCGGCGGCTACGGCGGCTGTCAGAGCCAGCATGCCCGACCAGGCATCCAGCGCAGCAGCAGAAGTAGCAAACTCGAAAGCCGCTTTTGCATAAGGCCGAGCCAGCGTAGTGATAGTAGCCATGCTCGCCTCGCTTAGAGTTGTGAGGCCAGTTTGTTGACCAGCTCACTGTGGGCCGCAGAGTCCACTTCGGACTCCAGGATCTGTTCGGCACCCTTGACGGCCAGCGCGGCAACCTGGGCGCGCAGCTGATCCTTGGCGCGGTTCATTTCCTGTTCGATTTCAGCCTTGGCAGCTGCAATCAGACGTTCACCTTCGGAACGTGCCTGCTCTTTGGCTTCCTCGATGATGAGGTTGGCACTCTTGTTGGCCTGCTCGAGGATCTGAGCAGCCTGTTCCTTGGTCTCACGCAGGGTCTGGGTAGCTTTTTCCTGAGCCAGGCTCAGGTCACGCTGGGCGCGGCCAGCCGCATCCAGGCCTTCGGCGATTTTTTTCTGGCGTTCCTGCATGGCGCGGGTTACCGGCGGCCATACGAACTTCATGGTAAACCAGATAAAAATAGCGAAGGCAATCGTTTGACCAAACAGCGTCAGATTAATATTCACAGCGATTTACCTCGTGCTATTTCGTTGAGTCCTGGAGGACAAGATCGACACGGCAGGACCATTGTCCTGCCGTTCATCGTTACCAGTCAGGAATTAACCGGCAACGCCAGGTGCTACAACGAAGATCAGGTACATCGCGATACCAACGCCGATCATCGGCACGGCGTCGAGCAGACCGGCCATCAGGAAGGTCTTGGTTTGCAGTTGCGGAGCCAGCTCAGGCTGACGGGCAGTGGATTCCAGCAGCTTGCCGCCCAGGATGGCGAAGCCGATACCGGTACCCAGAGCGCCCAGACCGATCATGATAGAGGCTGCGATGATAACGAGTTCCATAATTACTCCTAGAGATCAAAGGTTGTAGTTCAAGTTGGTTGAACAAGGGCTCGCGGCTGCTTAATGATTGTCCTCATGGGCAGCACTCAAATACACCACAGTCAGCACCATGAAGATGAAGGCCTGCAGCGGAATTACCAGAATATGGAAGATTGCCCAGGGCACATTGAGTACCCATTGCACGTAGAAGGGCAGCAGTGCAATCAGGATGAACACCACTTCGCCGGCATACATGTTACCGAACAGACGCAGCGCCAGACTCAGCGGCTTGGTCAGCAGACCCAGCACTTCCAGGAACAGGTTGAACGGAATCAGCGCCCAGTGGTTGAAAGGAGTCAGGGTCAGCTCGCGGGTGAAGCCGCCCACACCCTTGATCTTGATGCTGTAGTAGATGATGAGTGCGAACACCGCGATCGACATGCCGAAGGTGGCATTGGGATCAGTGGTGGGCACTATCTTGAAGTAGTCCAGACCCAGCGCCATGCCGATGCCCGGGATGTAGTCCACCGGGATCCACTTCAGCGAGTTCATCAGGAAGATCCAGACGAAGATGGTCAGGGCCAGGGGTGCAATCAGCGGATTGCGACCATGGAAGGTGTCCTTGACGATACCCTGGACGAATTCGACGACGATCTCGACAAAATTCTGCAGACCGCTGGGGGTATCGACGGTGGCGCGCTTGGCAACGAAGCGGAACAGCCCGAGGAAGATCAGTCCCATGAAGATCGACCAGCCCAGGGTGTCCACATGAACCGCCATGAAGCCCATGTCGGCTGCCTCGGAACTGGTACGGGCCAGTGTCCAGGTCGCCTCTTCGACGATGCTGCCGTCGGCACGTTGATAACCTGCCGGCAGTTTACCGAAGGTCAGGTTCTGCAAGTGGTGCTGAATGTATTCAGCGGATGTAGTTGCCATATTTGCCTCAGACCTAATGCTTTGGAAAGCCCCTGACGATCAGCAGTGCGCTGGCCCCTGTTGCCAGCACCGCCAGGTAACTGCCGAACACGGCAGCCACGTTGAGCGGTTCCACTGCAAGCCATACCGTAATGAACAGTACAGCCGTCAATATCAGTTTGCCTGCCTCGCCGGAGTAAAACTCCCCGACGATGGCGCGGGCCGAACGGGCTCCGCTGTAACGGAACACCCGGAAGGCGAAATAGCTGTTGGGGATGAGCGCCACAAGTCCTCCCAACAAACCCGAGTAGCCTGCTACCAAGCCCTGGAAAAGCCACAGGACGAGCGCTACCCCAAGTGTCACTACCAGTTGCAACATCAAGACCGGGAACGCGGGAGTTCGGTGAAAGGGAGCCTTGTTGGGCGTCTTTACGACCATGCTGCCCCTCATCATTGCGACCTGCTCAACCGCGCACTCTGTGCAACAGGCTGATGCATTTTGCCCAGCCAAAATAGCGCGAGGAGTATAGGTGCATTACGTAGTCGATTCAACTACAGCTGTTGATTTACGTGGTGCGCTGCAATGTCGCAGTTGTTACTTGATGTGCATGAGCACGCCGTCAAGTTCGTCCAGCGAGTTGTAGCTGATCACCAGTTTGCCCTTGCCTTTGGCACCGTGCTGGATCTTCACTTCGGCGCCGATGCGCTCGGCCAGATCCTGCTGCAGGCGCTCGATGTCCGGATTGCTGCGCGCAGGACCCGATTCACGGCGCGGGTTCAGCCACTGGCGCACCAGTGCTTCGGTCTGCCGCACGGTCAGGCCGCGGGCCACCACCTGGCGCGCTGCCTCACTCTGCTGTTCGGTGGGCAGGCCGAGCAGGGCACGGGCATGGCCCATCTCGATATCGCCGCGCTCGAGCATGACCTTGACGTCGTCGGCCAGGGACATCAGCCGCAGCAGGTTGGTGATGGTGACGCGGGATTTGCCCACCGCATCGGCTACCTGCTGCTGGGTCAGTTCGAATTCCTGCTGCAGGCGTTGCAGCGCCAGGGCCTCTTCGATGGGGTTGAGGTCCTCGCGCTGGATATTCTCGATCAGCGCCATGGCGATCGCGGCTTCGTCGGGCACTTCCCGGATCACGGCCGGGATGCGGTCCAGCCCGGCCTGCTGGGAGGCACGCCAGCGTCGCTCGCCGGCAATGATTTCATAACGATCATCGGCAATGGGTCGGACCACGATCGGCTGCATCACGCCCTGGGCCTTGATCGAGCTGGCCAGCTCCTCCAGCGCCTGGGGATCCATGTCCCGCCGGGGCTGATATTTGCCACGCTGGATCAGATCAACCGGAAGCTCACGCAGTTGTTGATCCTGAGCGCCGTCGTTGGAAGTCGCGTTGACGCCGGTCTGCCCCAAGAGTGCATCCAGCCCCCGTCCCAAGCCGCGTTTCTTGACCGCCATGCCTGTGCTGTCCTTTACCAAAAGAGTGGATTGTTCAACCGGCCGCCTCACTGGCTGCCTTGCGCGTGCGCCGTACCAGCTCCCCGGCCAGAGCCAGATAGGCCACGGCACCGCGGGACTGCTTGTCGTAGGCCAGCACCGGCAGCCCGTAGCTGGGTGCCTCGGCCAGACGCACGTTGCGCGGGATGACCGTCTGGTACAGTCGGTCCCCGAAATGCTCGCTCAGCTGCTCGGACACTTCCCGGGTCAGGCTGTTGCGCGGATCATACATGGTCCGCAGCAGCCCCTCGATCTTCAGGTTCGGATTGAGCACCGAGCCGATGCGCTGGATAGTGGTGACCAGCGCCGAAAGTCCTTCCAGCGCGTAGTACTCGCACTGCATGGGAATGATCACCCCGTCGGCGGCCACCAGGCCATTGACGGTGAGCATGTTGAGTGACGGCGGGCAGTCGATGAGGATGAAGTCGTAATTCTCGCGGACCCCGGCCAGGGCATAGCGCAGCCGGCTCTCCTTCATCTTCATCTCCAGCAGCTCGACCTCGGCTGCAGTGAGATCGGCATTGGCCGGCAGCAGCGCATAACCGCCGGCTTCGCTGTTCTGCAGCGCATCGGCCAGGGTGCAGCGGTCGGTCAGTACGTCATAGACCGAGCGTTCCAGCTGGGACTTGTCCACACCGCTGCCCATGGTCGCATTGCCCTGGGGATCCAGATCGATGAGCAGCACCTTGCGCTTGGTTGCCGCCAGCGAGGCGGCCAGATTCACCGTGGTGGTCGTCTTGCCGACGCCGCCCTTCTGGTTGGCAATAGCCAGTACCTTGCCCACAGGAATCTCCTCTCGGTTTACCTTACGCCGTCCGTTGCAGAACCAGCAGATGCCGGCTGGCATCACTGCCCGGTACCGACAACTCGATACTGCGCTGCACACGGAAATCGTCGGCCAGCGCCTGCAGTTCATCCTGCGGATACAGCCCCTTCATCGCCAGCCACCGGGTCTGCGGTGTGCTCAGATGCCGGGTCAGTTCGGTGAAGTCGGCCAACGAGCTGAATGCTCGGGACACTATACCGTCAAAAGGCCGATCTGGGGAAAAGGCTTCCACCCGGCTGTTGACCACCTGCATGTTGTCCAGACCCAGCTCCAGCCTGACCTGGGTGAGGAAGCGCGTCTTCTTGCCATTGCTGTCGAGCAGGGTGAAATCGCTGTCCGGCAGCATGATCGCCAGTATCACCCCGGGCATGCCGCCGCCGCTGCCCACGTCCAGCCAGCGCCCCTGCTCTACATGGGGCAACACGCTGAGACTGTCGAGCAGGTGGCGACTGACCATCTCGTTGGGATCACGCACCGCCGTCAGGTTGTATGCCTTGTTCCATTTGTTCAGCAGCGCCATGTAGGCCAGCAGCTGCTCGGCCTGGTGCTCACTCAGGGCAATGCCCATCTGCTCAGCGCCGCGCGACAGCTGCCGTGCGTGATCGACCATCAACCTCAAGCCTCCCGGGACAATTTGCCATCATTGAGCGCATTGCGCTTCTTCAGATGGATGAGCAACAGACTGATCGCGGCCGGGGTAACGCCGGGCACCCGTGACGCCTGACCCAGGGTCTGGGGACGGATACTGGCCAGTTTCTGGCTGATTTCCTTGGACAGGCCATTGAGCGCGGCGTAATCCAGATCCTCCGGCAGGCGGGTTTCCTCGTGCTGACGCAGCCGGGCGATCTCATCCTGCTGACGCTCGATGTAACCGGCGTACTGGGTCTGGATCTCCACCTGCTCGGCGGCATCGGCGGGAACATCCACGCTGCCGGTCAACTCGGTCAGGGTGCGGTAATCCACCTCCGGGCGGCGCAGCAGATCCAGCAGGCTGTACTCACGGGTCAGCGGCGTGTTGAAGCGTTCGGCAAAGGCCTGACTGACCTCGCTGCCGGGCTGCACCCAGGTACTTGCCAGCCGCTGGGTTTCGGCGGCTATGGCTTCGCGCTTGGCATTGAACACCGCCCAGCGCTCATCATCCACCAGGCCGAGTTCGCGCCCCTTTTCGGTCAGACGCAGGTCGGCATTGTCCTCGCGCAGGACCAGACGGTACTCGGCGCGGGAGGTGAACATGCGGTAGGGCTCGCGGGTGCCCATGGTAATCAGGTCATCCACCAGTACCCCGATGTAGGCCTCATCCCGGCGTGGGCACCAGCTTTCCAGATCCCGGGCGCGGCGTGCTGCGTTCAGTCCGGCCAGCAGTCCCTGGGCTGCGGCCTCCTCGTAGCCCGTGGTGCCGTTGATCTGCCCGGCGAAGAACAGTCCGCCGATGACCTTGGTTTCCAGCGAATACTTCAGGTCCTGGGGGTTGAAGTAGTCATATTCGATGGCATAGCCCGGGCGCAGGATATGGGCGTTTTCCATACCGCGGATCGAGCGCACCAGCTCCAGCTGCACATCGAAGGGCAGCGAGGTGGAAATGCCGTTGGGGTACAGCTCGTGGGTGGTCAGACCCTCCGGCTCGATGAAGACCTGATGCGAATCCTTGTCGGCGAAACGGTGGATCTTGTCCTCGATCGACGGGCAGTAACGCGGGCCCACACCCTCGATCACCCCGGTGTACATCGGCGAGCGATCCAGGTTGTTGCGGATGATCTCGTGGGTGCGCTCGTTGGTATGGGTGATCCAGCAGTTGACCTGCTCGGGATGCTCCTCGACGCTGCCGAGGAAGGACATCACCGGAATCGGCGTATCGCCCGGCTGGGGAGTCATCTTCGAGAAGTCCACGGTGCGACCGTCGATCCGCGGTGGTGTGCCGGTCTTCAGCCGGTCTACCCGCAGGGGCAGTTCACGCAGGCGACGGGCCAGTGCGATGGCCGGTGGATCACCGGCGCGGCCACCGGAGTAGTTGTCCAGTCCGATATGGATCTGGCCACCGAGGAAGGTGCCTGTGGTCAGTACCACGTTATCGGCCAGAAACCGCAGGCCCATCTGGGTAACCACACCGCGGACCTGGTCCTGTTCGACAATCAGATCGTCGCAGGCTTGCTGGAATATCCACAGATTCGGCTGGTTTTCCAGCATGTAGCGGATGGCGGCCTTGTACAGCACCCGGTCAGCCTGGGCGCGGGTGGCTCGCACCGCAGGCCCCTTGCGGCTGTTGAGCACGCGGAACTGGATGCCGGCACGGTCGGTAGCGCGGGCCATGGCGCCGCCCAGGGCGTCCACTTCCTTGACCAGATGGCTCTTGCCGATGCCGCCGATGGCCGGGTTGCAGCTCATCTGCCCCAGGGTCTCGACATTATGGCTGAGCAGCAGGGTTCGGCCCCCCATGCGGGCAGCCGCCAATGCGGCCTCGGTACCCGCATGGCCGCCACCTACCACAATCACGTCAAAACGATCCGGAAAATCCAACACGCACCTCGTTGTCCGGACGCTGGCCGGACGATCGGGAAAAGGGGCTGATTATAGGCGCAGAGCGGAAAAATTGCAGCAGCCGCTGACCATTTTTTGACCAGCCCACCCAGGACCCGGAATCCGGCCTGTTAATAGAAATAGAAAGAACAGAGATTTAAAAAGATAGATACTGATGTTGTATATGAGCAACCGCCTTTCTGTGGATAAGCCGTAAAACGCTCGATAAAACAGCGTCTTGCCGAAAGCATAACCTTGTGTCCTGCCTGCGCACAGGCAGTGCGAACACCCCCTCGCATGCTGTGCATAACCAGCCGGCTTATCCACAGCGGATTTCTCCACAGTCTTCTGCCTCCGGTTATGGTCAGGGTTGAGGGGCGTTTGTCCACAGGGCTCAGGGAGGTCGAAAAAGGACACTGGGGCATCCAAGGCCGGCGCGAGGAAGCCGGATCAACTGCCGATCTGGCTTTTGAATTGTCGGGGGGTAACACCGAACCAGGCCTTGAAGGCACGATGGAAGGTACTGACATCGGCATAACCGAGGGCTTCGGCTATGTGGGCGATGGGCTGGTGTCTTGCCACCAGCAGCTCCAGTACCCTCTCCTTGAGCAGGCCTTCCTTGAGTTTGCGAAAGCTGGTGCCCTGATCATCGAGATGGCGTTGCAGGGTACGCCGGGTCACCCCCACCGCTGCGGCGACGGTAGCTATGTCCGTCTGCACCAGCTGCTCGCTGTCCATATGGTGCTTGATCTGATCGAGAAATCCCTGGCCTGCGTTCTGCGCACGCAGCAGACCTTCGGCGTATCCCAGCGTCAGTTGATACAGATGCTCGTCGCGCCCGGCTATAGGCTCGTCCATGCCTTCGCACGCCAATTCCAGGATGTAGAGTTCGCCAGCGGCCTGTACCGGGCATTGCAGCAAAGCGGATATCCCCTCGGCATCAAGACCCGCCGGCAGGCAAAGTGAAGTCCGGATCCTGCGCGACGAGATCGAACCCAGGGTTTTCAGAGCGGCAGTGATAACGGAAAGCGAATGTTGCGGGTGCACCGCCACGGAGGACCGAGCCGGGACGTAGGTGCACAGCAGGCTGTTGCTGCTGCTGATGTCGTTGACCCGAAAGAGGCCATTCTGACTGATCAGCATCTGATATCGCACCAGCAGCTCCACCGCCGTGCGTATCGACGGGCTGTGCAGCAGCAGGGGGAACAGCAGCCCGGTAGAGCGGGGACTCAGACGCAGGCCTACCTCCACACCGAGATTGCTGAAGTCGGACGTGGCGACGGCCCGGTGCCACAGCGTGCGGGCTTCCACCAGATCAACCTGCTGTCCGGGGGCCAGGCGCCCCTGTTCTATGCTCTTTATCCCTCGACACAGGGCCGCCATATCCAGCCCCAGAGCGGAGAAGGTCTGAAGCAGGCCGTTGACCCACAGGTTGTTGATCTGCCGATGGTCCATGGTGATGCCCATTCGATTGGCATAAAGCACATTCCGTGATTCAGGCAGTGTGGCACATAATGCACACTTGTTGCGTCAACTCCCAATGAGCGGCTGCGCTTCATCCCATATGATCAAGGCGAGCGAGTCATCAGCTGTGTCTTCGAGCCGTTTCCATCGCCAGTTTCGAGCGGGAGTACAAGAAATGACCTTTACCATAACGCCCAGTCAGGGCGCCTGCGGCGCCACCATATCCGGCCTGGATCTGTCCCGGGAGCTGGACCCGAGCGTGATCAGGGATATTCGAGAGGCCTGGCTGAGGCACCATGTGCTCGCCTTTACCGACCAGAATATGGATGACGAGGACCTCGAACGCTTCAGCCTGTACTTCGGCTCCTTCGCCGGTGATCCCTACATTGCGCCGCTGGACGACCGCCCCAATGTCATCGAGATCCGTCGAACGGCGGATGAAACCACCCCCATCTTTGCCGATGCGTGGCACACCGACTGGAGCTTCGGCAAGAACCCGCCGGCAGCCACCATACTGCATGGCATTGTCATACCGCCCCATGGCGGCAATACCGACTTCGTCAACCAGCATGCGGCGTTGAAGGCAATGCCCGCGGAGCTGCGCGAACGCATCGAGGGCAAGCAGGCCATCCACTCGGCGCGCCTGGCCTATGCGCCGACCGGTATGTATGGAGAAAAGGAGAAGGCCAGCGGCAAGCAACGCGGCTTCAGGATCCATACTTCCGAATCCGCCTACGATACCCAGCTGCACCCGCTTATCCGCAGGCATCCGGAGACCGGCGAGGAATGCCTGTTCGGTTGCCTCGGTTACATCATAGGTATAGACGGAATGGAGGAGTCCGAGGCCGAACAGCTGTTGCTGGAACTCTATCTCTGGCAGAACCAACGAACTCATACAACGCAAACTGGGGCTGGCTGTTTCGGGATAACCAGCTGATTCAACAGGCCTGCGCCCTGTCCTCGATGAATGGACCAGAGGAAGCCGGGGAGTGGATGCTTGACCGGATACAGAACCATCAGTGGCCGGTTACCGATGGCACTTTACTGATGACCGGCACCTGCGGTGATGCCATACCCTTTCAACCGGGCAGCTATCGGGCTGATTACGGGCCGCTCGGTCAGATCGAATTCAGTATTGCGCCGGTGTGACCGTGCCGGGCACGGTTACTTGCCGATACAGAAGCTGGAGAAAATCCGCCCCAGCAGATCATCCGGGCTGAATTCCCCGGTTATTTCCCCCAGGGCCTGCTGCGCCATGCGCAGGTCCTCGGCCAGCAGCTCGCCGGCGCCGAGCAGGGTCAGTTGCTGCTGACCATGATCCAGATAGTCGGCGGCCTGTTGCAGTGCTTCCAGGTGCCGGCGCCGGGCGCTGAACAGACTTTCGGCGGTCTGTTCGAAGCCCATGCAGGTCTTCAGGTGCTCCCGCAGCAGCTCCACCCCCTCGCCGCTGCGGGCACTGAGCCGCAGGACAACGCTGCCATCCTCGGCCTGTTGCATGCCCACGGCTTCGCCGCTGATGTCCACCTTGTTGTAGATCAGGGTGATCTTCGCCGGGTCCGGGTGCTGATCCAGAAACTCCGGCCACAGGCTGTCGGGGTGGCGTGCCTCCGGCTGGCTGGCGTCCACCACCAGCAGAATGCGGTCGGCGTCGGCGATGGCGGCCATGGCCCGCTCGACACCGATGCGTTCAACCACATCGTCGGTATCGCGCAGGCCGGCGGTGTCGATGATATGCAGGGGCATGCCATCGATGTGGATATGTTCGCGCAGGATATCCCGGGTGGTGCCGGCAATATCGGTGACAATGGCGCTGTCCCTGCCGGCCAGGGCATTGAGCAGGCTGGATTTGCCGGCATTGGGACGGCCGGCGATCACCACATTCATGCCATCGCGCAGCAGGGCGCCCTGACCGGCTTCACGCTGGACCTGGCGCAGATCTTCCTGCACCTGCTGCAGCTGGGAAAGGACATGGCCGTCTGCGAGAAAATCGATCTCCTCCTCCGGAAAGTCGATTGCCGCCTCGACGTAAATGCGCAGCTGGATCAGGGCTTCGGTAAGTGCCTGTACCCGCTGCGAGAAGGCCCCCTGCAGGGACTGCACCGCGTTGCGGGCCGCCTGTTCCGAGCTGGCCTCGATCAGGTCGGCGATGGCCTCGGCCTGGGCCAGATCCAGCTTGTCATTGAGAAAGGCGCGCTCGCTGAACTCGCCGGGCCGGGCCAGGCGCACGCCGCAGTCCAGGCAGGCCTTGAGCAGCATGTCCATCACCACCGGGCCGCCATGGCCATGCAGTTCCAGCACATCCTCGCCGGTAAAGGAATGCGGGCCGGGGAAGTACAGGGTCAGGCCCTGATCCAGCACCTGCCCGGCGGCAGTGAAGGCACCGTAATGGGCGTGGCGCGGCCGCGGCGTGATGCCGCTGATGCGTTGGGCCACCTGCAGGGCAGCCGGGCCGGACACCCGGACGATGCCGACCCCACCCTGGCCCGGGGGCGTGGCGATGGCGGCGATGGTATCGGCGTGATATGGGCGGCTCATTGAGGGCTCCTGTGGATCAAACCTGGTCCGCACTGCGGGCGGTCGCGCCGGGCTCGGCGCGCGTACAGCAAAACGCCCCGAAATCGGGGCGTTTGCGTGGATGCCGGCTGGGCGATCAGTCTTTTGCCGCGGCGCCTTCGATCTGCCGGGTAATGTACCACTGTTGCGCGATCGACAGGATGTTGTTGACCACCCAGTACAGCACCAGACCGGCCGGGAACCACAGGAAGAAGAAGGTGAAGATCACCGGCAGCATCTTCATCACCTTGGCCTGCATCGGGTCCGGCGGGGTCGGGTTGAGCAGCTGCTGGATATACATGCTGATGCCCATCAGGATCGGCAGGATGAACAGCGGATCCTTCAGCGACAAGTCGGTGATCCAGCCGATCCACGGAGCCTGACGCATCTCGACGCTTTCCATCAGGGTCCAGTACAGCGCGATGAACACCGGCATCTGCACCAGGATCGGCAGGCAGCCACCCAGCGGATTGATCTTCTCCTTCTTGTACAGCTCCATCATGCCCTGGGACAGCTTCTGGCGATCATCGCCATACTGCTCGCGCAGCGCCTGCATCTTGGGTGCGACGCGGCGCATGTTGGCCATGGACCGATAGCTGGTCGCCGACAGGGGAAAGAAGGCCAGCTTGATCAGGATGGTCAGCAGGATGATGCTCCAGCCCCAGTTGCCGACCAGGCCATGAATCAGGCTCAGAATCCAGAACAGCGGCTGGGCGATGAACCACAGGAAGCCGTAGTCGACGGTCAGGTGCAGGCCGGGGGAGATTTCCTTCAGACGATCCTGAATCTTGGGACCGGCGTAGAACTGGGCACCGATCTCCGCCTGTTCACCGGCGGACACGTTCACCGAGGGGCTGACGAAACCGACCAGGTAGTTGCCCTGGCTGTCCTTGCGGGTCTGATAGACGTGCTGGCCATCGGCGGCGGGCACCCAGGCGCTGACGAAGTAGTGCTGCAGCCAGGCGGCCCAGCCACCGGTCACTGTCTCGCGCAGGTTGCCCTTGTCCATGTCCTTGAGCTTGAGCTTCTCATAGGAACCATCGGCGCTCCAGTAGGCGGCGCCGAGGAAGGTAGCCATGCCGGTAGCGGTGGAGCTCGACGGATCTCCACTGCCATCACGCTTGATCTGACCGTAGAGACCGCCGTTCCAGGTCTCGCCGCTCTGGTTGTCGATCAGGTAGTCGACCTTGATCAGATAATCGCCACGGGTGAAGGTGAAACGCTTGGTGTAGTTGACGCCGTTCTCGCTGAAGCGCAGATCGACGGCGAGGTTGTCCTGCCCCTCGGCCAGCTGGTAGCTGGTCTGTTCTGCCTGGTACAGCGGACGACCGTTGGCCCGGGCATCCGGCCCGTTGCGACCGGCCAGACCACTCTGGGCAATGTAGGTGCGCTGGCTACTGTTCTCGAGCAGCTGGAAGGGAACATCCGGACGCTGCTGGTGCACCGGGTACTCGGGCAGTGCCAGGGAGACGATATCACCACCGCGCGGATCTATGGTCAGGCGCAGGGTGTCGGTCTCGATGCTGATCAGACCACTTGCGGTCGAGGCTGTGGTGGTCGGTTGCAGAGCCGGAATATCCGAGCCGTCCGCCTCGACTGCCAGGGGAACATCACCATTCTCGGTCACCGCATCGGCCGGGGTACCGGGCAGGGCAGGAACGTCCGCTGTGTGGGCCTGCGGGCTGCTGCCGTTGACTGCCGCTTCGGCGACCGGGTCAACATAATCCTTGTTCCACTGCAGGATCATCAGATAGGTGATCACAGCCAGCGCAGCGATGAGGATGTTTCTTTGCATGTTCATGGTTATTCAGCCATCTGAGACGAACAGTTGTTCTTGAGTGGTACAGGATCATAGCCACCCGGGTTCCAGGGATGACAACGGGACAGGCGCCGTGCACTGAGCAGACTACCCCTGAGCAAGCCATGTTCTTCGATGGCTTCCTGGGCATAGCAGGAACAGGATGGGTAGAAACGACAATGACTGGCCATCAGCGGACTGATAGCGTAACGGTAAACCTTGATCAGTCCTAACGCGAGATTACGCATTGGATGACGGGCGTCCGGAATTGCTGGAGCGGTGGTATTTGTCAGCGGCCTTGTTCAGCCGGCGCCACATGTCCCGGAACAGGACATGCAGCGCTGCATTGTCAAGCTCGCCCAGACCCTTGCGGGCCAGGACGACGATATCCAGATTGTCCAGTTCGGCACGGTGGTGTCTGAAGGACTCGCGGGCAATGCGTTTTACCTTGTTGCGGTCAACGGCCCGCCGGACATTCTTCTTGGCAATGACCAGTCCCAATCGCGGATGATCCAGGCTGTTGTGCCTGGCCAGCAGCAGGATATGGGAACCAGAGGCCTTGCAGGTGGCTCCATCGAATACGCTCTTGAATTGCGCGGGCGTCAATAGCCGGTGTTCAGGAGTGAACCCGAGATTCACCTGCAAATCCGGTCTTAGGCTGACAGCTTGTGACGGCCCTTGGCGCGACGACGAGCCAGAACTGCACGACCGTTCTTGGTAGCCATACGAGCACGGAAACCGTGGTTGCGCTTACGCTTCAAAACGCTGGGTTGGAAAGTTCTTTTCATCTTCAGATACCTGAGTAATTCACAAAAGAGCAGTGAAGCCCTTTCAAGGGATCGGAGATTCTAGAGAAGAAGCCTGCTCAGGTCAATTTGATTTCCAAGGGGGATGAGTAAATTAGGAATAAAGAAAGACAGATTTTTAAAAGACTATGGATGTTGATGTATATAGGCAGGCGTTTTTCTGTGGATAACCGCGGCCAGGGTGCGCCGTTGCTGGCTGATCGGGGAAGGACAAGCCGGTGGGTACTCTGTTCACATCACCCGTCCGTGGTTGTGTCGGGCTTGTGGATAAGCGGGCATGATATCCACAGCCGGATTTATCCTCAGACAAACCGCCGACCTGCTAACAGGGTCATACAGGGATTGTCCACAGATTTCAGGAAGCCGCGCGGCTCAAGGGCCGGGAGCTTTCAGGCGGCTTTTTTCACGCGCGTTCAGGCGGGTGTTCCGGTATCGGGAACCCGATCTGCAGATGCTCGGGCGTGTGGATAAGTGAGGGCCGAAAGGCTAGAATGCAGGATGCTCGCAGGCCCGTCAGGCTGGCCGTCCTGCACCATCTTTCACCAAGCTGAACCGGGCCCTCGCGACCCGGAGTCGGGGGAAATTAGTGTCTGTTGTACTCTGGCAGCAATGCATGGAATTCTTGCGCGATGAGCTTCCTTCCCAGCAGTTCAATACCTGGATTCGTCCACTGCAGGTAGAAGGCGACCATGCGGAACTGCGCTTGTACGCTCCGAACCGCTTCGTGCTGGATTGGGTGAATGACAAGTACCTCAATCGCATTCAGGAACTGCTGGATGATCTGTCCCAGGGACAGGCGCCTTTCGTGTCCCTGGTGATCGGCAGCCGGCGCAGCGCCCCTGCTCCAGCCCCGAGCCCGGTGGCTGCGCCTGCCGTGGGGGGGGACACTGCCCCTGCGGCACCGGCTCCGGTGGTGTCCCAGGGGCATGGCTTCCAGCCGGACGCGGCCAATCAGGGTAACGCCGAGGACGAACCGCAGCCGCCGCAGCGCGCCGATCAGGGCAGTACTCTGATCAAGCATACCAGCTACCTCAATCGCAGCTTCACCTTCGAGAATTTCGTCGAAGGCAAATCCAACCAGCTGGCCCGCGCTGCGGCCTGGCAGGTGGCCGACAACCCGCGGCACGGTTACAACCCGCTGTTCCTCTATGGTGGCGTGGGTCTGGGCAAGACTCACCTCATGCATGCGGTGGGTAATCATCTGCTGAAGAAGAACCCGGCGGCCAAGATTGTCTATCTGCATTCCGAGCGCTTCGTGGCCGACATGGTCAAGGCGCTGCAGATGAACGCCATCAACGACTTCAAGCGCTACTACCGCTCGGTGGATGCACTGCTGATCGATGATATCCAGTTCTTTGCCAAGAAAGAGCGGTCACAGGAAGAATTCTTCCATACTTTCAATGCCTTACTTGAAGGCGGCCAGCAGGTCATTCTCACCAGTGACCGTTATCCGAAGGAAATCGACGGCCTTGAAGAGCGCCTCAAGTCCCGTTTTGGCTGGGGGTTGACCGTGGCGGTCGAGCCGCCCGAGCTGGAAACCCGGGTAGCCATTCTGATGAAGAAGGCCGAGCAGTCGCGTATCGACCTTCCCCACGACGCTGCCTTCTTCATTGCCCAGCGCATCCGCTCCAACGTCCGTGAACTCGAAGGTGCTCTGAAAAGGGTGATCGCCAGTGCCCACTTCATGGGCCGGGATATCACCATCGAGCTGATCCGCGAGTCACTCAAGGACCTGCTGGCACTGCAGGACAAGCTGGTCAGCATCGACAACATCCAGCGCACCGTGGCCGAGTACTACAAGATCAAGGTGGCGGATATCCTGTCCAAGCGCCGATCCCGCTCGGTGGCCAGACCCCGTCAGGTAGCCATGGCCCTGGCCAAGGAACTGACCAACCACAGCCTGCCGGAGATCGGTGACGCCTTTGGCGGACGGGATCACACAACTGTGCTGCATGCCACACGAAAGATCGCAGAACTGCGTGAAACTGATGCGGATATCCGCGAAGATTACAAGAACCTGCTACGGACACTGACCACCTGAGTGTGTGCCAAGCAAATTGCCAACCTGCACGAGGTCGAAGGAAGACAATGCAATTTACCATCCAGCGCGAAGCCCTGTTGAAGCCCCTGCAACTGGTGGCGGGTGTCGTCGAACGCCGGCAGACCCTGCCGGTTCTTTCCAATGTCCTCCTGGTGGTCGATGGAAATACGCTGTCGTTGACCGGTACGGATCTGGAAGTGGAACTGATCGGCCGGATCACCCTGGAAGAACCTGCCGAAGCGGGCGAGATCACAGTGCCGGCGCGCAAGCTGATGGACATCTGCAAGTCGTTGCCGGATGAGGCCAGCATCAACTTCCGCGTCGAAGAAGGCAAGGCGGTGGTCAAGGCCGGTCGCAGCCGCTTCACCCTGGCGACCCTGCCGGCGGCGGATTTCCCGAACGTGGAAGACAGTGCCGGCTCCATGAGTTTTGCTGTCAGCCAGAACAAGCTGCGCCGTCTGATCGAGCGTACCGGTTTTGCCATGGCTCAACAGGACGTGCGCTACTACCTCAATGGCATGCTGCTGGAAATCAACGCCGGTCAGCTGCGTGCGGTCGCTACCGACGGTCATCGCATGGCCATGTGCACCGTGGACGCCAATATCGACTATCAGGAAAAGTACCAGCTTATCGTGCCGCGCAAGGGCATTCTGGAACTGGCCCGCCTGCTTGCGGAAGCGGATGATCTGATCAATATCGTGCTGGGCAGCCATCATATCCGCGCGACCACCGGTGACTTCACCTTCACCTCCAAGCTGGTTGATGGCAAGTTCCCCGACTACGAACGGGTTCTGCCCCGTGGTGGTGACAAGGTGGTCATCGCCGATCGCCATTCCCTGCGCAATGCCTTCAGCCGTACCGCCATTCTGTCCAATGAGAAGTACCGTGGCATTCGTCTGATGCTCAGCGACTCGCTGCTGAAGATCCAGGCCAACAACCCGGAACAGGAAGAGGCGGAAGAGGATGCAGTGGTGGATTACTCCGGCAGCCCGTTGGAAATCGGATTCAACGTCAGTTATCTGCTGGACGTGATGAACGTATTGAGTGAAGAGCAGGTGCGCATCACCCTCTCCGATGCCAACAGCAGTGCCCTGGTTCAGGAAGCCGAGTCGGACGATTCCCTCTACGTCGTTATGCCCATGCGTCTCTGAGCGCCATGCCGCTCAAGCGTCTCTCAGTCACCGGCGTGCGCAATCTGCAGCCGGTGACATTACACCCCTCTCCCCGCATCAATCTCATCCATGGCGCCAATGGCAGCGGCAAGACCAGCCTCCTGGAAGCCATTCACCTGCTTGGTCTGGCCCGTTCCTTCCGCAGCACCCGCCTGCAACCGGTCATACGTTACGGCGAACAGGCCTGCACCGTCTTCGGTGAAATCGCGCAGCGCAGTGGGGTAACCAATTCCGTTGGGATTACGCGCAGCAAGGAACCCGATTACCAGATCCGAATGGATGGGCAGAAGGTGCGCAGCCTTGCGGAACTGGCTGCGGCCCTGCCCTTGCAGTTGATCAACCCGGACAGCTTCCGGTTGCTGGAAGGAGCGCCGAAACAGCGTCGACAATACCTGGATTGGGGTGTGTTCCACGTGGAACATCAGTTTCTCCCGGCATGGCAACGCTTGCAAAAAAGCCTCAAGCAGCGTAACAGCCTGCTCCGACGTGGTAGAATACAACGTTCCATGCTGCAGCCCTGGGAGATAGAGCTGGTGGCAGCGGGGGAGCAGCTGGATGCTTTCCGGCAGGCTTACCTGCAGCAGCTCAAGCCCGTGTTCGAGGATATCCTCGCCCAGCTGGTGCCGTTGGAGGACCTCACCCTCAGCTATTACCGCGGCTGGGATCGGGAGAAGCCACTGGCGCAGGTGCTGGATGAGCAGTTCGAGCGCGACACCCAGCTTGGCTATACCCAGGCCGGGGCCCAGCGGGCTGATCTGAGGTTGCGTTACCGCGGTATGAATGCGGTGGATGTGCTGTCCCGGGGGCAGCAGAAGTTGGTTGTCTGCGCGCTGAAGATTGCTCAGGGTTATCTGATGAAGCAACACGGCGCGCAGCAGGATTGTGTTTTTCTGGTGGACGATCTGCCGTCAGAGCTGGACGAACACCACCGCAGGGCGCTGTGCTCGCTGCTGGAAAACCTGGAGTGCCAGGTTTTTATCAGTTGTGTTGAACTGGCTACCCTGCGGGAATGTTGGAAAACCGATACACCCGTGTCGATGTTCCACGTGGAACATGGGCATATTGTGCAGACCGAAGATGTCTGGGAGTGATTACAGAATGACCGAACAAAAAGCTTACGATTCATCAAGTATCAAGGTTCTCAAGGGCCTTGATGCGGTGCGTAAACGCCCCGGCATGTATATCGGCGACACCGACGACGGAACCGGCCTGCACCATATGGTGTTTGAAGTGGTGGACAACTCCATCGACGAAGCCCTGGCGGGGCATTGTACTGATATCAGCATCACCATTCATACCGATGAATCCATTACCGTCCAGGACAACGGCCGGGGTATCCCCACCGATATTCACGAGGAAGGGGTGTCGGCAGCGGAAGTGATCATGACCGTCCTTCATGCGGGCGGCAAGTTCGACGACAACAGCTACAAGGTATCCGGCGGCCTGCACGGCGTGGGGGTTTCCGTGGTCAACGCCCTCTCTGAGGAGCTGGTAATGACCATTCGCCGGGGCGGCAAGGTGTGGGAGCAGACCTATCACCACGGCGTCCCACAGGCCCCTCTGGCGCCGATCGGGGACACGGATACCACAGGCACCCAGATCCATTTCAAACCTTCCGCCGAGACCTTCACCAACGTCACCTTCAGCTGGGATATTCTGGCCAAGCGACTGCGCGAGCTGTCGTTCCTCAACTCGGGAGTGGGCATCCATCTGATCGATGAGCGCACCGGCAAGCGTGAGCTGTTCCGTTACGAAGGCGGGCTGCGTGCCTTTGTTGAATACCTGAACCAGAACAAGACCACCATCAACTCGGTGTTCCACTTCAACGTTCAGCGCGATGACGGGATCGGCGTGGAAGTGGCCATGCAGTGGAACGACAGCTTCAACGAGAACCTGCTGTGTTTCACCAACAACATTCCCCAGCGCGACGGCGGTACCCACCTGGCGGGCTTCCGCAGCGCCCTCACCCGCTCGCTCAACAGCTATATCGAGCAGGAAGGTCTGTTGAAGAAGTTCAAGGTCAGCACCTCCGGTGACGATGCCCGTGAAGGTCTGACCGCGATCATTTCGGTCAAGGTGCCCGATCCCAAGTTCTCCTCCCAGACCAAGGACAAGCTGGTTTCTTCGGAAGTGAAGACCGCGGTCGAGCAGGAAATGAACAAGTTTTTCGCCGATTATCTGCTGGAGAAGCCCAACGAGGCCAAGGCCGTGGTCGGCAAGATGATCGATGCCGCCCGCGCCCGTGAGGCCGCCCGCAAGGCCCGGGAAATGACCCGGCGCAAGGGCGCTCTGGATATTGCCGGTCTCCCCGGCAAACTGGCCGACTGCCAGGAAAAGGACCCGGCGCTGTCCGAACTCTACATTGTGGAAGGTGACTCCGCGGGCGGCTCTGCCAAGCAGGGACGTAACCGCAAGACCCAGGCTATCCTGCCGCTCAAGGGCAAGATCCTCAACGTGGAAAAGGCGCGTTTCGACCGCATGCTCTCCTCTCAGGAAGTGGGCACCCTGATCACCGCTCTGGGCTGCGGCATTGGCCGGGAAGAGTTCAATATCGAGAAGCTGCGCTACCACAACATCATCATCATGACCGATGCTGACGTCGACGGTGCGCACATCCGGACCCTGCTGCTGACCTTCTTCTTCCGGCAGATGCCTGAACTGATCGAAAAGGGCTACATCTACATTGCCCAGCCGCCGCTGTACAAGATCAAGAAGGGCAAGCAGGAACAGTACCTCAAGGATGACGAGGCACTGGAGGATTACCTCACCCAGTCCGCGCTGGAGGATTCCTACCTGTACGTCAACGAGCATGCCCCGGGCATCACCGGTGAAGGGCTTGAGCGTCTGGTCAACGAATACCGCAGCGTGATGAAGATCCTCAAGCGCCTCGGCCGTCTCTATCCCCAGGAGCTTATGGAGCAGCTGATCTACCTGCCGCGCCTCTCCAAGGAGCATCTCGCGGACAAGGAGTTCATGGATAACTGGTTGAATTCATTCGAAAAACTGGTCAAGGAAGAGGAGCGTTCCGGTCAGGAGTACCTGGTCAGCCTGCGTGAGGACAAGGAGCGTCAGCTGTGGCTGCCCGAGGTGGAAAGCATCAGCCACGGCCAGACCAGCTATATCACCTTCAACCGCGATCTGTTCGCCAGTAACGACTATCGTGCCATCGCTGACCTCGGTGAAAAGCTGCAGACCCTGCTCGAGGAAGGCGCCTACGTCCAGCGTGGCGAGAAGAAGAAGCCCATCCGCTACTTCAAGGAAGCCATCGAATGGATGATGAACGAAACAGCTCGTCGTCATACCATCCAGCGCTACAAGGGGCTGGGTGAGATGAACGCCGACCAGCTGTGGGAAACCACCATGGATCCGGAAAACCGCCGCATGTTGCAGGTCACCATCGACGACGCCATCGCCGCCGACCAGATCTTCAACACCCTGATGGGCGACCACGTGGAACCCCGCCGCGAGTTCATCGAGCAGAACGCCCTGGCAGTATCCAATCTCGATGTTTGATGCGTAGCTACGGGGCTCCAGCCAGGAGGGGCCCTCAGAAACAAGGAAGAAGGCCCGACAGGTGACTGCCGGGCCTTCTGTGCGCCAGGGGGAGGGCCGCTGCGCTTGGCTACCTCCATCTCACTTACCCGGAGCCTTGCCATGAAGCTGGTCTGCATCTCGGATACCCACAGCCTGCACCGGGAAATCCCTCATATCCCGGACGGAGACGTGCTGATCCACGCCGGTGACAGCCTCGGTCAGGGCACGCTGGAAAATATCGAAGAGCTCAATGTCTGGCTGGGTTCCCTGCCCCACAGGCACAAGATTGTCATCGCGGGTAATCACGACTGGGCCTTTCAGGATGAGCCCGAGCAGGCCCGCGCCCTGTTGACCCACGCCATCTATCTGCAGGACAGCGGGGTCGAGATTGAGGGTATGCGTTTCTGGGGCTCGCCCTGGACACCGACATTCATGCACTGGGCGTTCATGCTGGACAGGGGGAAGCCCCTGCGCGATGCCTGGGGGCTGATTCCGGATAACACCGATGTGCTGATCACCCACGGCCCGCCGCAGGGGGTTGGCGACACCAGTTGTATCGGTGGAAGCAATGTCGGTTGCCGGGATCTGCTGGATCGAATCGATGAGCTGCGCCTGAAAGCCCATATCTTCGGGCATATCCACGAGGGCTATGGCAGCTATCAACGGGATGACACTACCCTGATCAACGCCAGTACCTGTACCGAGCGCTATGAACCGACCAACCCGCCAGTGATCTTCGAGCTGGGCTGAGGCACAAGGCGAAAAACATTGCCGGAGGTTCATTATGTCTATATTCTCCGACATATGGAAATGAAAAACGCGCTCGACACCTTTGCTGCACTCTCTCAGGAAACCCGTTTGGAGGTTTTTCGGCTTCTTGTGCGCCATGAGCCCCAGGGACTGGCCGCGGGCGAAATTGCCCGCCAATTGGCGGTCCCTCACAACACCATGTCAGCTCATCTTGGGGTGCTGACCCGAGCGCATCTGGCGGTATCTCAGAGGCAGGGTCGCTCCATCATCTACCGAGCGAACCTTGATCATATGAAGAAGACGGTTCAGTTCTTGGTACGCGATTGTTGCGCTGGCCACCCGGAAGTATGCGAGCCGCTAATGGCTGCTTTGTCAGGATGCTCCCCCACCACAGAAGAGAATCAACCAGCATGAAAATCCAGATTTATCACAACCCGAAATGCGGCACCTCTCGTAACACCCTGGCGATGATAGTGGCTTCTGGCGAAACACCGGAAGTCATCGAATATCTCCAGACGCCGCCGACGCGGGAGCGTCTGGTCGAGCTGATCGCAAGTATGGGAATACCAGCGCGAGCACTCCTGCGCCAGAAAGGCACCCCCTACGATGAACTCAACCTGGGCGATGCCAGCTTGACGGATGAGCAGTTGATAGATGCCATGATGGAGCATCCGATCCTGATAAACCGGCCCATCGTGGTTACCGACAAGGGCGTACGGTTGTGTCGGCCTTCTGAGTTGGTCTTGGATTTGTTGGCCGAGCCGGTAAAGGAATTTACCAAGGAAGACGGTGAAGTCGTACGTTACGATGGGAAGGAAGCATGAGCAGCACCAGTCCTGTCGACGACTTACCCAATATTGATCCGGATGAACTACACCCTATCAATATTGACGCGCTGGCTCACCCGGATGATCCTCGCCATCCACCGCGCATTCTGATGCTCTACGGGTCCCTACGCGAGCGCTCTTTCTCACGGCTCGTTTCCGAGGAAGCGGCTCGACTGCTCCGCTGGTACGGATGCGAGGTGCGCACCTTCAATCCATCCGGCCTGCCCCTGCCGGACGATGCGGATGCCGAGCACCCGAAGGTGCAGGAGCTGCGCGAGCTTACCCAGTGGTCGGAGGGGATGATGTGGGTCAGTCCAGAACGCCACGGGGCCATGACCGGCATCATGAAAACGCAGATTGACTGGATTCCGCTGGCATTGGGCGGCGTGAGGCCAACCCAGGGCAAAACGCTGGCAGTGATGGAGGTCTCGGGCGGGAGTCAGAGTTTCAATGCGGTTAATCAAATGCGCATCCTCGGACGCTGGATGCGGATGATCACCATCCCGAATCAATCTTCAGTACCCAAGGCTTTTACCGAGTTCGATGATGAAGGCCGGATGAAGCCATCACCACTGTATTTGCGCATCGTGGATGTCTGTGAAGAACTGGTGAAGTTCACCTGGCTCACAAGGGGCCGATCCAGCTATCTCACCGATCGTTATTCTGAGCGCGTGGAAACTGCTGAAGCCGTATCCCGGCGCGTCAATCAAGTCAGTCTCTGAATCACAGGACGTTTCATGTTGGCACTTGCTGTATTTGCGATCACTCTCGTGCTGGTGATCTGGCAACCCAGAGGGTTGGGTATCGGCTGGAGCGCGCTCGGTGGGGCTCTGGTTGCGCTGCTGCTGGGCGTCGTCCAGTGGACGGATGTCGAAGTGGTCTGGAATATCGTCTGGGACGCGACCTTCACCTTCGTCGCGCTGATCATCATTTCATTGATACTGGACGCCGCCGGTTTCTTTACCTGGGCCGCCCTGCACGTCGCTCGCTGGGGTAATGGCAAGGGGCATATGCTGTTTCCGCTGATCGTGGTGCTGGGGGCCCTCATAGCTGCATTCTTTGCCAATGATGGGGCGGCGTTGCTTCTGACCCCCATAGTGATCGCCATTCTGTTGCGGTTGAACTTCCCCCCGCCTGCCGCTTTTGCTTTCATCATCGCTACCGGCTTTGTCGCTGACACTACCAGCCTGCCTCTGGTGATCTCCAATCTGGTGAATATCGTCAGCGCCAATTACTTCGATATCGGCTTTGATCGTTATGCTGTCGTCATGGTGCCGGTCAATCTGGTGTCGCTGGCGGCCACCCTGATGGTGCTCTGGCTGGTGTTTGGGCGGCAGATACCTGGACATTATTCGGTCGCTGCGCTGGACCCGCCCCATTCCGCAATCAGGGATATGCTGGTGTTTCGCGCAGCTTTCCCCATCCTTCTGCTGCTGCTTATTGCCTATTTCGTTACAGCGCCGTTGGGAGTGGCCATATCGCTGGTGACCGGCACCGCTGCGCTTTTGCTGATGGCGATTGCGGGGCGCTGGTGGAAGAAAGGTGAGGGCGCTGTGGTTTCGGTAAGCCACGCCCTGCGCCACGCGCCATGGCAGATCGTACTGTTCTCGATGGGGATGTATATGGTGGTCTATGGTCTGGGCAATGCTGGTCTGACCAACCTGGGAGCTGCCGCCCTCCATTGGCTTGCGCAACAGGGTGATCTGGTCGCGACGGTGGGCACCGGATTCCTCTCGGCCGTGGTGGCCTCCATCATGAACAACATGCCGTCGACTTTGGTGGGCGCACTGGCCATCGACCAGGCGCAGGTTTCGGCAACGACCCGGGAGCTGATGATCTACGCCAATATCATAGGTAATGATCTGGGCCCGAAATTCACGCCCATTGGCAGCCTGGCAACGCTGCTGTGGCTACATGTTCTGGCGGACAAGGGCTACCGGATCACCTGGGGGCAATACATGAAGATTGGCTTGCTGATCACCCCGCCGGTTCTGTTCGCTACCCTCTTGGCCCTTGCCTGGTGGTTACCGGCCATCGCCGTCCATCAAGGGTAGCTCCAACAGCTTGCTCATTCCGGCTTCGGCAAGACCGGCGGCGTGGAGTCCATATAGGTAAGGAAATCCGCCCAGATCTGCAGGGTTCGCTGCCGGGTCAGCTGCAGAACGCAGTTCCCGGTCATGATGCCGCGGATGCTTCCGCCGGACCATTGCTGATAGACCGCATCGCAATAGGTCTTGCGGTAGTTCATCCAGGCGTCCTGGGACTCTTGCAGCAGGTCCACCACCGCCGGATCGTCGGAATAGCGCTGCAATGCCGCCTGCAGATATCGGCCGAGCTGTTCATCCGCTGCTGTCACCTGCTCGGCGATGCACAGGTTCATATCCAGGGTGGTGCCGGCGTGTTCCTCGCAGTCCGGGGGCTCCGCGTGAATGAAGGGGGTGAAGGCCAGCGGCAACAGCAACAGGTAGTTCTTCATGCACGGCTCCTCTGAGTCGGGGGCAACGCCATCAAGTATGGTACCGACCGCAGCCCTGGCCAATCCGGGGATCTGCCCGCGCTATCTGAAATCGTCCGTCAGGTCGCTGTCGCGCAGCACCTTCATCTCGTTCTCTTCATAGCTGAAGCCTTTCTCCAGGCGTGCCCTGAGCGTGAGGTCGGTGCGCGAGTCGGCGTGCTTGAGGGCTTCGTCGAGGCTGATGGCGCCGCTCTGGACCAGCTCGTAGAGGTGCTGGTCGAAGGTCTGCAGGCCCAGCTCGGCGCTGCGACTCATGGCGGATTTGATTTCCTCGAGCTCGTCCCGGGCGATCAGGTCGACGATATAGGGAGTGCGCAGCAGCAGTTCGACCGCAGCGACGCGCTTCTTCTCCACGCCGGGAACCAGGCGCTGGCCGATGACCGCAGCCAGGTTCATGGCAATGTCCCCGAGGACCTGATTGCGCGCTTCCTTGGGGAACATGTTGACCATGCGCTCAACGGCCTGTGAGGCGTTTGTAGCGTGCAGCGTGGCCAGTACCAGGTGACCGGTATCACTGTAGTGCAGCGCGTGCTGCATGGTCTCCAGATCGCGTATCTCGCCGATCATGATGACGTCCGGGGATTCGCGCAGGACGTTGCGCAGGGCCTCGGCAAAACTCATGGTATCGAGCCCGACTTCCCGCTGGTCGATGATGGCTTTCTGGTGCCGGTGCAGGAACTCGATCGGGTCTTCGATGCAGACAATGTGCCCGGCGCGGTTGGCGGTGCGGTAGTCGAGCATGGAGGCCAGGGTGGTCGATTTGCCGGAGCCGGCGGCGCCGACAACCAGAATCAGGCCGCGGTCGAGCATCACCAGCTTTTCCAGAACCGGGGGCAGCCCCAGCTCGGCGATACGCGGGATCTTGTTGTTGATGTGCCGCACCACCATGGCCACTTCGCCACGCTGGTAGTAGACGTTGACCCGGAAGCGCCCCGCATTGGGCACGCCCACCGCCAGGTTCATTTCCAGGGTGCGTTCGAACTCGGCAATCTGCTTCTGACTCATCAGCTGGTAGGCCAGCTGCTTGACCTCGCCCGGGCCCAGAGGCTTTTCCTCAAGCGGGTGATAGTGACCCTCGCGCTTGAGGGTGACCGGGGCACCTACACTGAAAAACAGGTCGGAGCCGTTGCGTTCGGAAAGCGCGTGCAGATAACGGAAGACGTCCATGGAATGACACTGTCCTGACTGAAATCAACCCTGAGCATAGCTCAGCGCTGCTGGATCTCGAGCATGGTCTGCTGCACCCAGTTTTCGGCCTGCTTGTGAGCCTCGACTATGGAACGCGGGTCCTGCCCCTTGGGATAGATGGCCGGCCCGATATGCACCTGTACGGTGCCGGAGCGCTTGCCCCAGCCGCGGCGCGGCCAGAACTCGCCGGCGTTGTGTGCCACCGGCACTATGGGCGCGTTGTTGGCGCAGGCCAGTGCGGCGCCACCGCGGCTGAACCTGATCGGCTCACCGGGGGCGACACGGGTCCCCTCGGGGAATACCAGTACCCAGAGGCCTTCGC
The DNA here is from genome assembly GCF_051948695.1 of Halopseudomonas sp. Lyrl_26. Classification (NCBI taxonomy): domain Bacteria; kingdom Pseudomonadati; phylum Pseudomonadota; class Gammaproteobacteria; order Pseudomonadales; family Pseudomonadaceae; genus Halopseudomonas; species Halopseudomonas sp. Lyrl_26. The sequence goes on along the minus strand of NZ_JAYJLH010000003.1, from coordinate 155,128 downwards.
GCAGCCGTTGACCGCCGATACGGTTGAGCTGCTGCAGGGAGCTGCGGGCCTTGCTGCGGTTGATGGCGATGGGTTTCATCAGGGCAAACGCCCAGCCGAAGAAGGGAACGTACAGCAGCTCCTTCTTGATCAGTTGGGTCTGGGGTGCGAATACCAGTTGCAGGAAGAAGGTTTCCCAGGTGCTCTGGTGGTTGGCGAGGATTACGCCGGGCCGGTCAGGGATGTTCTCCAGTCCGGTAACCCGGTAGTTGATGCCAACCACTGTCCTGGCCAGCCAGATGGCCAGGCGACACCAGCACTGCAGCACCAGCTTGAAGCGCAGCCGGTACGGCAGGAAGGCGCCGATCAGGATCATGGGGATGGCCCAGAGCACGGCGCTGGTGGACAGCAGCAGGTAGAACAGGATGACACGCAGGCCCATGAACACGGACATGATCAGTTTTCCAGCAGGTGAGAGACAACGGCAGCCAGATTATCGAACACGCGGGTACCTTCTGGCAGTGCCTTTTGTTCGGTTTGTGCGCCCTTTCCGGTGCGTACCAGATAGGGGCGGCAGCCGACCGCTGCGCCGGCCTGAAGATCACGCAGACTGTCGCCGACGGTGGGCACGCCGTCGAGGGAGACCTGATAGTGCTCGGCGATGCTGCGGAACAGGCCGGACAACGGTTTTCGGCAGCTGCAGCCGTCATCGGGACCGTGCGGACAGTGACGGATCAGATCGACCCGGCCGCCCTGCTCCGCGACCAGTTCGCGCAGGCGGCGGTGCATGGCTTCCAGGGTTTCTTCGCTGAAATAGCCCCGGGCCAGGCCGGACTGGTTGGTGGCCACTGCCACTGTCCAGCCGGCCTTGCTCAGGCGGGCGATGGCTTCAATGGAACCCGGCAGGGGAATCCATTCCTCGACCGATTTCACGAAGGCGTCGGAGTCCTCGTTGATGACCCCGTCGCGGTCCAGAATGATCAGCTTCATCCGAGCAGCGAGATATCGGCCACGCCCAGGAACAGGCCCCGCAGACGAGCCAGCAATGCATAGCGGTTGGCGCGGATGCGCTCATCCTCGGCATTGACCAGAACCTGATCGAAGAAGGCATCCACCGGCTCGCGCAGGGCAGCCAGACGGTTCAGCGTGGCGCTGTACTGGCGTTGCCGGGCCAGCGGTGCCACAGCGGCCTCGGCGTCGCTCAGGGCGGCGGCCAGTGTCTGTTCGGCGGTTTCGCTGAGCAGTTGCTGATCCACCGTGCCGGGTACCGTGCTGTCGGCCTTGGCGAGGATGTTGGCTACCCGCTTGTTGGCTGCCGCCAGCGCCTCGGCCTCCGGCAGACGGCGGAAGGCCTGGACCGCCTGCACGCGCTGATCGAAGTCCAGCGGCGAGTCCGGGTGTACCGAGCGTACCGACTGGTACACGGCCACATCGATGCCCTCGTCCTCGTAGCGGGCGCGCAGGCGGTCGAAGATGAAGTCCTGCACCTGGTCGACCAGACCGTCGCTCTTCACGGCGCTGCCGTACTGGTTGACGGCGGTCTGCAGTGCGGTGTGCAGGTCCAGCTCCAGCTGCTTCTCGATCAGGATGCGCAGCACACCCAGCGCCGCCCGGCGCAGGGCGTAGGGGTCCTTGCTGCCGGTCGGCAGCATGCCGATACCGAAGATGCCGGCCAGGGTGTCCAGCTTGTCGGCCAGGGCTACCGCCGCGCCGGTCAGGGTGCTGGGCAGCTCGGCGCCGGCACCCCGGGGCATGTACTGCTCGTTCAGGGCCAGCGCCACATCCTCGGCCTCGCCGTCATGACGGGCGTAATAGTAGCCGGCAATACCCTGCAGCTCGGGGAACTCGCCGACCATCTCGCTGGCCAGGTCGCACTTGCTCAGCAGACCGGCACGGGCCGCGTTGGCCGGGTTGCCGCCGATGCTCTCGGCAATGAAGGCGGCCAGGCTGGATACGCGCAGGGCCTTGTCATAGACGCTGCCCAGCTGGGCCTGGAAGACCACGTTGGCCAGCCGCTGATTGTTTTCCTCGAGCCGGTGTTTCTTGTCCTGCTGGAAGAAGAACTCGGCGTCGGTCAGACGCGGGCGCACCACCTTCTCGTTGCCGGCGATGATCTGCGCCGGGTCGGTGCTCTCGATGTTGGCTACGGTGATGAAGCGCGGCAGCAGCTTGCCCTCGGCATCCAGCAGGCAGAAGTACTTCTGGTTGTCCTGCATGGTGGAGATCAATGCCTCCTGGGGCACTTCGAGGAAGCGTTCCTCGAAGCTGCAGACCAGCGGCACCGGCCATTCGACCAGGGCGGTCACCTCATCCAGCAGGCTGTCCGGCACGATGGCACTGCCCTGCTGCTCGGCGGCCAGCTCGCTGACGCGGCGGCTGATCAGCTCGCGGCGCTCGGCGAAATCGGCGATGACGTGGGCCTTGCGCAGGTCATCCGCATAGCTGGCCGGGCTGCTGATGCTGACCGCAGCAGGATGGTGGAAGCGGTGGCCGCGGGATTCGCGACCGGCCTCGCGGGACAGGATCCGGCAGGGGATCACATCCTCGCCCAGCAGCATCACCAGCCACTGGGTGGGGCGTACGAATTCGGTCTTGCCGGCACCCCAGCGCATGCGCTTGGGAATCGGCAGATCGGCCAGGGCCTGGTCGACGATACCCGGCAGCAGTGCGTTGGCCGGCTGACCGGGAATGGTCTGCACGAAGCGCAGGCGCGGTCCGCTCTGGTCCAGCTCGCTCAGCTCGACCCCGCACTTGCGGGCAAAGCCCAGGGCCGCCGGGGTCGGCTGACCGTCGGCGCCGAAGGCGGCCTGCAGCGGCGGGCCGTCCATCTGCTGGGTGCGGTCCGGCTGCTGGGTAGCCAGTTGCTCGACGCGCACGGCAAGCCGGCGGGGAGCGGCGTAATGACGGGCCGCCCGGTAGCCCAGGCCGGCTTCCTTCAGACCCTTCTCGACACCGGCGAGGAAGGCCTCGGCGAGCTGTCTGAGGGCCTTGGGGGGCAGTTCTTCGGTGCCCAGTTCAACCAGAAAATCCTGTGCCTGCATCATTCGGCCTCCTTCAGTCTGGCCAGTACTTCGTCACGCAGCTCCGGGGTGGCCATGGGGAAGCCGAGGCGGGCGCGGGCGTGCAGATAGGCGTGGGCGATCGAGCGTGCCAGGGTGCGTACCCGCAGGATGTAACGCTGGCGCTCGGTCACCGAGATGGCCCGGCGGGCGTCCAGCAGGTTGAAGGTGTGCGAGGCCTTCATGACCATTTCATAGGCCGGCAGCGGCAACTCGGCCTCGATCAGCCGGTTGGCTTCGCTTTCATAGAAGCTGAACAGCTCGAACAGCTTCTCGACGTTGGCCTGCTCGAAGTTGTAGGTCGACTGCTCCACCTCGTTCTGGTGGAACACGTCACCGTAGGTGACCTTGCCGAACTGGCCGTCGGAATAGACCAGATCGTAGACCGAATCCACGCCCTGCAGGTACATGGCCAGGCGCTCGAGACCGTAGGTGATCTCGCCGGTGACCGGGTAGCACTCGACCCCGCCGACCTGCTGGAAATAGGTGAACTGGGTCACTTCCATGCCGTTGAGCCAGACTTCCCAGCCCAGACCCCAGGCGCCCAGGGTGGGCGATTCCCAGTTGTCCTCGACGAAGCGGATGTCGTGCACCAGCGGGTCGATGCCGATGTGGCGCAGGGAGTCCAGATACAGCTCCTGGATATTGTCCGGGTTCGGCTTGAGCACCACCTGGAACTGGTAGTAGTGCTGCAGGCGGTTGGGGTTCTCGCCATAGCGGCCGTCGGCCGGACGGCGGCTGGGCTGGACATAGGCTGCGTTCCAGATTTCCGGGCCGATCGAGCGCAGGAAGGTGGCGGTATGGAACGTCCCTGCACCCACCTCCATGTCGTAGGGCTGCAGGATTACGCAGCCTTGTTCCGCCCAGTAGCTCTGCAGGGCGAGAATCAGGCCCTGGAAGGTCTGGGCAGCAGGATTGGTCTGTGTCACGTTTTTCACCGGTCAACTGTGAAGTAAAGGGCGAAGTATACATTCTGGCGGGACGGCATACAGCATGCCCGGCTATTTGTCGGCCCGTCATGCTGCTGCCCGGTGTAGCGCAGCGGCGCTACACCCCGGTCAGGTTCAACTGACCACCCGGTAACAGGGCGTGTAGGCGGTACCGTTGGGCAGCTTCATGCGCTGCTGGTCGACAAAGGCCTGCAGCAGGGCACCCAGCGGCTGCATGATCTGCGGATCACCGTGCAGCTCGTAGGGGCCGTACTGCTCGATCCGGCGTATGCCGTGTTCCTTGACGTTGCCCGCGACTATACCGGAGAAGGCCCGGCGCAGATTGGCGGCCAGCAGATGCGGGGGCGTGTCGCGGCGCAGCGCCAGGGCCGCCATGTTCTCGTGGGTCGGGTCAAAGGGATGTTGGAAGTCTTCGTCGATCTTCAGCAGCCAGTTGAAGTGGAAGGCATCGTTGCGTTCGCGGCGGAAGCGCTCGACCTCTATCAGCCCCTTCTTCATGTGGCGGGCGACCCGGGCGGGGTCCTCGATGATGATCTCGTAGCGGGTCTGGGCGGCGTTGCCCAGGGTGGCGCCGACGAAATCATGCAGCTGGTGCAGATAGTCCGCTGCGCTGCGCGGGCCGGTGAGGATCAGCGGGAACGGCAGTTCGGCATTGTCCGGGTGCAGCAGTATGCCCAGCAGGTAGAGGAACTCCTCGGCGGTACCCACGCCGCCGGGGAAGATGATGATGCCGTGCCCGACCCGGATGAAGGCCTCCAGGCGCTTCTCGATATCCGGCAGTATCACCAGCTCGTTGACTATGGGGTTGGGTGCTTCGGCGGCGATGATGCCCGGCTCGGTCAGCCCCAGGTAGCGGGCATCCAGCACGCGCTGCTTGGCATGGGCAATGGTGGCGCCCTTCATCGGTCCCTTCATCACGCCCGGGCCGCAGCCGGTGCAGATGTCGAAGTTGCGCAGGCCCAGCTCATGCCCTACCCGCTTGCTGTACTTGTACTCCTGGTCGTTGACCGAGTGCCCGCCCCAGCACACCACCATCCGCGGTTCCACGCCCGGGGTCAGGGCGCGGGCGTTGCGCAGCAGGTGGAACACATAATCGGTGATGCCGCTGGAGGTGCTCAGGTCCGCCCGGTTGTTGTGCAGCTCGCTCTCGGTGTAGACGATATCGCGCAGGGCGCTGAACAGCATCTCGCGGACACTGGAGATCATGTGCCCGTCGACGAAGGCGTGGGCCGGGGCGTTGCGCAGCTCCAGGCAGACGCCGCGATCGAGCTGATGGATGAATACCTCGAAATCGGCGTAGGCTTCGAGGATGCTGCGTGCATCGTCCACCCGTACGCCGGTATTGAGGATCGCCAGCGCACACTGGCGGAACAGCTGATAGGTACTGCCGGAACCGACTTCACTGAGTTTGCGCACTTCGCGCTGGGACAGCACTTCCATGCTGCCCCGGGGGGTTACTGTGGCGTGAATCTTGTGTGCAGGCATTGTTGCTTCCGTTTGATCTGGACGGTCATATTACGCCATAGCCGGCCCCAGGGTGCAGAGCCGACCGTGCGCGTCGGCGTTTCGACGACTAGGATTATCCGGTCGTTCCCTTCAGGTGCCTGCCATGCCCGTCGATGTCCCTGCCCCCTGCCGTTGTCGGTGGTGTACCACTGACCCGCTCTACCAGCGCTACCACGATCAGGAGTGGGGCGTGCCCAGCCGGGACCCCGGGCACCTGTTCGAGATGCTGGTGCTCGAAGGCCTGCAGGCGGGCCTGTCGTGGATCACCATCTTGCGCAAGCGCGAGCGTTACCGGGAGGTCTACCGCGGCTTCGATGTCCGGTTCATGGCGGCGCAGACGGACGCCGAACTGGACCAGCTGGCGGAGGACCCCGGCATCATCCGCAATCGCCTGAAGCTGCGGGCGGCACGGCAGAATGCGAAGGCCTGGCTGAGGCTGGCCGGGGAACAGGATCCGGTCGACTGGCTCTGGCAGTTCGTCGGTGGAAAGCCGCAGATCAATCATTTCGCCGACCACGGCCAGGTGCCGGTCACCACGCCGGAGGCCCGGGCCATGAGCCGTGCACTGAAACAGGCCGGCTTCAGTTTCGTTGGTCCTACCATCTGCTACGCATTCATGCAGGCGACCGGGATGGTTATGGACCATACTCAGGACTGCTTCCGCTATCCGGAACTGGGCGGCAAGACCGGTGCCGCCCCACAACAACAATGAACGAGAACGAGGGGAGAGCTACATGCGACTGACCAGACGACTCGGCCTGCTCGCCGCTGCCGCTACGCTGACCATCACCACCGCCGTCAGCGCGGCACCGACCTACATCAACATCCTCACCGGCGGTACCAGCGGGGTCTACTACCCCATCGGTGTGGCCATTTCCCAGCTCTACGGCAAGATTGACGGCGCCAGGCCCTCGGTTCAGGCGACCAAGGCCTCGGTGGAGAATCTCAATCTGCTGCAAAGCGGTCGTGGCGAACTGGCCTTTGCGCTGGGCGACTCGGTATCCGATGCCTGGAACGGCGTCGAGGATGCCGGTTTCCGGGCGCCGCTCACCAAGCTGCGGGCCATTGCCGGGACCTACAACAACTACATCCAGGTGGTCGCCAGTGCCGAATCGGGCATCCGCAGCCTGGAGGATCTCAAGGGCAAACGCATCTCCGTCGGCGCACCGAAATCCGGCACCGAGCTCAATGCCCGGGCGATCTTCGCCGCCGCCGGCCTGAGCTACGATGACATGCGCCGGGTCGAGTTCCTGCCCTATGCCGAATCGGTGGAGCTGATCAAGAACCGCCAGCTCGATGCCACGCTGCAATCCTCGGGTCTGGGCATGGCAGCCATCCGCGATCTTGCCAGCACCATGCCGGTGACCTTCGTTGCCATTCCCGCCGAGGTGGTGGAAAAGATCGATAACGCCGCCTATCAGCCCGGGGTGATCCCCGCCGGCACCTACGACGGTCAGGACGAGGATGTGCCCACCGTGGCCATCACCAATATTCTGGTCAGTCATGAAGGGGTAGATGAGGAGACGGCCTATCAGATGACCAGGCTGATCTTCGATAACCTCGACGCCCTGGGCAACGCCCATTCCGCCGCCAAGGCAATCAGCCTGGATAACGCGGCGCAGAACCTGCCCATCCCACTGCATCCGGGGGCGGAGAGGTACTATCGGGAAGCAGGCATTCTGCAATAACCGGCGGCAGGGGGTAGCCCATGAGCGAGTATCAGGGGCTCCACGCGAGCCCCGCCGAGTGGCCCAGGGCCCTGTTCTACGTGGCCCTGGCATTTTCCTGTTACCAGATCATCACCGCCGCTTTTCACCCGGTTTCCACGCAGGTGTTGCGGGCCGGGCACGTCGGTTTTCTGCTGATGCTGGTGTACCTGGTCTACCCGGTGCGTGGCAACGACCGGCCCTGGCAGCCCCTGGCCTGGGTTCTGGCCCTGGCGGGCATGGCGACCTTCTTCTATCAGTGGTACTTCGAGGCCGATCTGATTCAGCGTTCAGGTGATCTGACCACGGCGGACATGGTCATCGGTCTGGTGCTGATAGCGCTGGTATTCGAGGCCGCGCGTCGGGTGATGGGCGTTGCCCTGCCGATCATCTGCGGGCTGTTCCTGGCCTACGGCCTGTTCGGCGAGCACCTGCCCGGAGAGCTGGCGCACCGTGGCTATGGTATCGATCAGGTCATCAACCAGCTGGCCTTCGGTACCGAGGGGTTGTACGGCACACCCACCTACGTGTCGGCTACCTATATTTTCCTGTTCATCCTGTTCGGCTCCTTCCTCGAGCAGGCCGGGATGATCCGCCTGTTTACCGATTTCGCCATGGGTCTGTTCGGTCACCGTGCCGGCGGGCCGGCCAAGGTGTCGCTGGTGTCTTCGGCGCTGATGGGTACCATTACCGGCTCGGGGGTCGCCAACGTGGTGACCACCGGGCAGTTCACCATCCCGCTGATGAAGCGCTTCGGCTACAAGTCCGCCTTCGCCGGTGGGGTGGAGGCCACCTCGAGCATGGGCAGTCAGATCATGCCCCCGGTCATGGGCGCGGTCGCCTTCATCATGGCCGAGACCATCAACGTGCCCTATGTGGAGGTGGCTAAGGCGGCACTGCTTCCGGCCCTGCTGTACTTCGGCTCGGTGTTCTGGATGGTGCATCTGGAGGCCAGGCGCTCTCAGCTCAACGGGTTGCCGAAGGATGAATGCCCCAGTGCCTGGGATGCGGTGCGCCAGCGCTGGTTCCTGCTGATCCCCCTGTTCGTGCTGATCTGGCTGCTGTTCTCCGGGCGCACGCCCATGTTCGCCGGTACCGTGGGTCTGGCCCTGACGGCCATAGTGATCCTCGGCTCGGCGCTGATCCTGCGGCTGTCCTCCACCGCCCTGCGGGTGGCGTTCTGGGTAGCGCTCGGCATTGTCTGCGCGGGATTCTTCCAGCTCGGCATCGGCGTGATCTTCGGTGTCATCGCCGTGCTGGTGGCTGCCTGCTGGTTCGTCCGCGGCGGCCGGGAGACCCTGCGGGTATGCCTGCAAGCGCTGGTGGAGGGGGCACGCCATGCGGTGCCGGTGGGTATCGCCTGCGTGCTGGTGGGCGTGATCATCGGCATCGTTTCGCTGACCGGGGTCGCCTCCACCTTTGCTGGCTATATTCTGGCCATAGGTCAGGACAACCTGTTCCTGTCTCTGCTGCTGACCATGCTGACCTGTCTGGTGCTGGGCATGGGCATTCCGACCATTCCCAACTACATCATCACCAGCTCGATCGCGGCTCCGGCGCTGCTGGATCTGGGCGTGCCGCTGATTGTCTCGCACATGTTCGTGTTCTATTTCGGCATCATGGCCGACCTCACTCCGCCGGTGGCCCTGGCCTGCTTCGCCGCCGCGCCGATCGCCCGGGAGAGTGGTCTGAAGATCAGCCTGTGGGCCATCCGCATTGCGGTGGCCGGCTTCGTTGTCCCCTTCATGGCGGTCTACAGTCCGGCGCTGATGATGCAGGGGGGCGATCTCTGGGCGACGCTGTACATGCTGTGCAAGGCAGGTTTTGCGATCGGCCTCTGGGGCATCGTGTTCACCGGTTATCTGGCCCAGCGTCTGCGCTGGTGGGAGGCGCCGCTGGGCCTGCTGGCCGGGGCGCTGATGATCCTCGCTCTGCCGGTTACCGATGAACTGGGCTTAGGCCTCGGACTGCTGTTTGTCATCCAGCATCTGTGGCGCGCCCGGCGTGCTCGGCAGACCGCATGATGCAACTCTGCCTGGGCCTGGCGGGGGTGATCTGGGCCCAGCTGCCGGTGACCGGCTTCACCCTGGCCTGGCAGCACAGCGTCGAGCAGATCCGCTGGGAGGAGGACTATCGCCTGGAGCCGGCCGGGCTGCGCCTGCATGAGGCGCGGGTGCGCGGCAGTGGAGCCGGTATGGAGATCCCCGAGGATGCCGTGCTGCGTGACGGCAGCTGGCATTACCGGCCGCAGCTGGCCCCCCTGGCCCAGCTTCGGCTGGCGCGCAGCACGGCCGAGCGGGCCGCTGACTACCAGCTGTGTACTGCGGGCCAGTGTCGGGCATTGGCTCACTGGCTGGGACCGCCGAGTGCCGGGCAGCCGGTGGTCGAACTGTGGAGCTGCGCCCCGGCGGTGGGCTGAGGCCGAAGGGCAGGCTACAATGGCGCTTTTTGCAGAAATGGGGTGTGCTCGGTGGAAAAGCTCAAGGGCGCGATCGTGGTGGGATCACTCAAGCTGTTCGCACGGCTGCCGTTCGGTGTGGCACAGCGGGTCGGCGCCTTTGTCGGCTGGCTCATGTGGAAGCTGCCCAATCGCTCGCGGGAGGTGGTGCGTACCAACCTGCGGCACTGCTTTCCGGAGTTGTCCGAACAGGAGCGCGAGCACCTGGTGGGCGAGACCCTGATCAATATCGGCCGCAGCTTTGCCGAAAGTGCCTGCGCCTGGATGTGGGACCCGGCCAGAACCGTGGGCCTGATCCGCGAGGTCGAGGGCGAACACCTGCTGGATGAGGCCCTGGCCTCCGGCAAGGGAGTGGTCGGCATCACCAGCCATCTGGGGAACTGGGAAGTGCTCAATCACTGGTACTGCCGCAAGTGCTCACCCATCATCTTCTACCGTCCGCCCAAGCAGAAGGCGGTGGACGAACTCCTGCAGAGACAGCGGACCCAGCTGGGCAACAAGGTGGCGGCCTCTACCCGCGAGGGCATCATCAGTGTCATGCGCGAGGTGCGCAAGGGGGGTGCCGTGGGTATTCCCGCCGACCCCGAGCCGGCGCTCAAGAGCGGCCTGTTCGTTCCATTTTTCGGGGTTCAGGCGCTGACCAGCAAGTTCGTGCCCGGGCTGCTCAAGGGGCATGCAGCCCGGGGCATCTTCCTGCACTGCGTGCGTCTGCCGGACCACAGCGGCTTCAAGGTGATTGTCGAGCAGGCCCCGGAGGCGTTATACAGTGAGGACGAGCAGGAAGCCGTCACCGCGCTGAGTGCGACCATTGGGAGTTATGTTCGCCGGTGGCCCAGTCAGTACATGTGGAGCATGAAGCGCTTCAAGAAGCGCCCCGCCGGAGAGAAGAAGTGGTACTGACCGGCGGCTGACCCCAAGGACAGCAACGATGAGCAACAAGCGGGTTTATCCCCGGACCATGATGAAGGCCCGGATCAATATCACCCATCCCGGGCTGGGTGAGGTATTCGGCTATACCCGTGACCTTTCGGACGGCGGGGTATTCGTCGAGAACCCCGAACTGGCCGGGTTGGCCCCCGGTACCGAGGTCGACGGACAGGTGCAGGACATGCCCTTCGAGGCGCCAGTACTGCGCATGGTCATCCAGCGCGTGGTGGCCGGGGAAGGTGCCGGTATGGCATTCGTCGACCCCTGAAGGCTCAGCGCCGCCAGAACATCGGCGTCAACAGTACCAGCAGGGTGAAAACCTCCAGACGGCCCAGCAGCATGGCGAAGCTCAACAGCCATTTCACCAGGGCGCTGAGTTCACCGTAGTGTGCATTTACCTCCCCCAGCCCGGGCCCCAGATTGTTCATGCAGGCCGCCAGTGCCGAGAAGGCGGTGACGAAATCCAGCCCAGTGCCCAGCAGCAGCAGAAGCAGCACCGCGAAGGCAAACACGTAGACCGAGCAGAAGCCCCATACCGCCTCCACCACCCGGTCGCCCACCGGCCGCTGGCCCAGCTTGACCGGGAACACCCCGTTGGTGTGCAGCAGGCGCTTGATCTCGCGCACTCCCTGCTTGAATACCAGCAGTACCCGGATGATTTTCATGCCGCCGCCGGTGGAGCCGGCACAGGCGCCGGCGAAGCTGGCGTACAGCAGCAGGAAGGGCAGTACCGAAGGCCAGGCGGAAAAGTCGGTCACGGTGAAGCCCGTGGTGGTGGCGATGGAGACGGCCTGGAACAGGGCGAAGCGGATGGCCGAGGCCGGTGCATAGTACTGATGGGCGATCAGCAGCAGCGCGGTGACCAGCACCAGGCCCAGCAGTATCATCAGGTAGGCGCGGCATTCCGGATCCCGCCAGTAGCTGCGCATCGAGCGGAAGCGCCAGGCGGTGAAGTGCAACGCGAAGTTGATCCCCGACAGCACCATGAAGAACACGCATATCAGCTCGATGACCGGGCTGTTGTAGTAGCCGATGCTGGTGTCGTGGGTAGAGAAGCCGCCGATTGCCACGGTGGAGAAGCTGTGACCGATGGCATCGAACAGGCGCATGCCGGCCGCCCAGTACGCCAGGGCGCAGGTCAGGGTCAGGCCGGTATAGATGAACCAGAGTACCTTTGCCGTCTCGGCAATGCGCGGCGTCAGCTTGTTGTCCTTCAGCGGGCCGGGCATTTCCGCGCGATACAGCTGCATGCCGCCGACACCCAGCAGGGGCAGTATCGCCACCGCTAGTACGATGATCCCCATGCCGCCGAACCACTGAAGTTGCTGCCGGTAGAACAGCAGCGCCCGGGGCAGGGTGTCGAGCCCGGTGATGACAGTGGCGCCGGTGGTGGTCAGGCCGGAGAAGGATTCGAACACCGCATCGGCCACGCTCAGATCGGGCAGCTCCAGCAGGTACAGCGGTACCGCCCCGAACAGGCCCAGCACCGCCCAGAACAGAACGGTGATCAGGTAGCCGTCCCGGGTGCGCAGTTCGTTGCGCTGCCCCCTGACCGGCAGCCAGACCAGCAGACCCACCCCCAGGGTGATGGCGAAACCGGTGAGGAAGGCGTTCCGGGCCGGCTCGGCAAAATAGTGACCGACCGCCGCCGAGGGCAGCATTGCCAGGGAGAACAGCATCAGCAATATGCCGATGATGCGCTGGATCTGGGGATATTGCATGGGCGTCTACCTGTCCGGAAAGGAGGTCAGAGGAACGTCAGGCCGATCTGGAACAGACGCTCGACATCGCGGATATGCTTCTTGTCGATCACGAACAGGATGACGTGGTCATCGCTCTCTATCACCAGACTGTCGGAGGCGATCAGCACCTTCTGCCCGCGGACCACCGCACCTATGGTGGTGCCCGGCGGCAGCTTGATGTCACGGATGGCGCGGCCGACCACCTTGGAGGAGCGGGCATCGCCATGGGCGACGATCTCGATGGCCTCCGCCGCACCACGGCGCAGGGAGTAGACGTTGACGATATCGCCGCGGCGGATGTGCGTCAGCAGGGTGCCCAGGGTCGCATGGGACGGCGAGATGGCGATCTCGATCTGCCCACCCTGCACCAGATCCACGTAGGCCGGGTTGTTGATCAGCGCCATGACCCGGCGTGCCCCCAGTCGCCTGGCCAGCAGCGAGGACATGATGTTGGCCTCGTCGTCGTTGGTCACGGCGCAGAAGATGTCCACTTCCTCGATATTCTCGTCGATCAGCAGTTCCCGATCCGATGCGCTGCCGTAGAGCACTATGGCCCGATCCAGGTGCTGGGCCAGATAGTCGGCGCGGGCCCGGTTGTTCTCGACGATCTTGACCCGGTAGCGGGTCTCGATGGCCTCGGCCAGGCGTTCGCCGATATTGCCGCCGCCGGCGATCATCACCGTCTTGTTGCTGCGCTCGACCCGGCGCAGCTCGCTCATCACCGCGCGAATATCTTCCGAGGCGGCGATGAAGAACACCTCGTCGTCGGCCTCGATGATGGTGTCGCCCTTGGGCGTGATGGGCCGGTCGCGGCGGAAGATCGCCGCCACCCGGGTATCCACGCTGGGCATGTGCTGGCGCAGATAGCGCAGTTCCTGACCCACCAGCGGGCCGCCGTGATAGGCACGCACCGCCACCAGCTGGACCTTGCCCTCGGCGAAGTCCAGCACCTGCAGGGCACCGGGGTGCTGGATCAGACGCTTGATGTAGTTGGTGACTGCCTGTTCCGGGCTGATGACCACGTCCACCGGCAGATGATCATTGCCCAGCAGGCCATCCCGGGTGAGGTAGGCCGATTCGCGGATGCGGGCGATCTTGGTAGGAGTGCGGAACATCGAGTAGGCCACCTGGCAGGCAACCATGTTGGTCTCATCGCTGCTGGTCACCGCGATCAGCATGTCCGCATCGTCGGCACCGGCCTGGCGCAGTACGGTCGGCAGGGAACCACGGCCCTGGATGGTGCGGATGTCGAGGCGGTCACCGAGCACCCGCAGGCGGGTAGCGTCCACGTCCACCACGGTGATGTCGTTGGCCTCGCTGGCCAGCTCCGCTGCCAGGCTGCCGCCCACCTGTCCTGCACCGAGAATGATGATCTTCATGGATTCGTCCTGTTATCCGCGCTCAGCCCTTGTCGAGCTTGACCAGTCTGGCCAGATAGAAACCGTCATGGCCCTCTGGCTGGGGCAGCAGCTGGCGACCGGCGGGCTGGGTCGCGCCCTCGCCCACGTCGACTGGCAGCTGCCGGGCACCGCTGTGGCGCTGCAGAAAGGCTTCGATGACCCGGGTGTTCTCCTCGGGCAGCACCGAACAGGTGGCATAGACCAGAATGCCGCCTACCTCGAGGGTCTGCCACAGGGTATCCAGCAGCTCGCCCTGCAGGGCCGCCAGCGCGGCTATGTCCTCGGACTGGCGGGTCAGCTTGATGTCCGGATGACGGCGGATCACCCCGGTGGCGGAGCAGGGCGCGTCCAGCAGTATGCGCTGGAAAGGTCTGCCATCCCACCAGCTGGCCAGCTCACGCCCATCGGCCGCCTTGAGTGTAGCCTGCAGTTGCAGACGCTGCAGATTCTCGCGCACCCGCTCCAGTCGGCTCGGCTCCAGATCCAGCGCCACCAGTTCGCTCAGCCCGGGTTCCAGTTCGAGGATATGGCAGGTCTTGCCGCCAGGGGCACAGCAGGCGTCCAGCACCCGCTGTCCCGCCTTGAGGTCGAGCAGCGGAGCGGCGAGCTGGGCCGCTTCGTCCTGCACGCTGACTTCACCTTCGGCAAACCCCGGCAATTGCTGTACATCCCGGGGCGCCTGCAGGGTCAACCCGTCCACCGAGAAACGGCAGGGGCTGGCTTCGATGCCGGCTTCCTGCAGGCGTGCCAGATAACGGTCGCGGGTGCCGCGCCGGCGGTTGACCCGCAGGGTCATCGGCGGGTGCAGATTGTTGGCGGCGCAGATGGACTCCCAGTGATCGGGCCAGTCGGCCTTGAGGCGTTTCTGCAGCCAGCGCGGGTGGGCGGTGCGGATGACCGGGTCGCGTTCCAGCTGGGCCAGCAGGTCATTGCCCTCGCGCTGGACCCGGCGCAGGACGGCGTTGAGCAGTCCCTTGGCCCAGGGCTTCTTCAGGCGCACGGCCGCATCCACTGTTTCGCTGATGGCGGCATGGCCGGGTATGCGTGTGTACAGCAGCTGATAGATGCCCACCAGCAGCAGGGCGTGAATGTCGCGGTCGGCGGCTTTCAGTGGCTTCTGCAGCAGCTGCTCGGCCAGACCCTGCAGGCGGAAGGACCAGCGTGCCGTGCCGAAGGCCAGCTCCCGCGCCAGAGCCTGATCCCGCGGGGCGACGTGAGCCAGCTGAGGGGGCAGGCTGGTACCCAGCGACGCCTTGCCGGCCATGACCAGCGCCAGCGCGTTGGCGGCAGCCAGGCGCGGACTCACTGGCCGTTTTCCAGGCGCTGGCCGGGTACGAACTGGTCGCGCCGGGCGTTGTACAGATCGGCAAAGGCCAGCGGCTTGCCGCCGGGCAGTTGCAGCCGGGTCAGGCGCAGGGCCTGATCGCCACAGGCCACCAGCAGGCCCTGGCGGCTGCATTCGATAATGGTCCCGGGTGCGCCATTGCCGGCCTCCACCTCGGCACTCCAGACCTTGAGTGGCTGCCCCTGCCAGAGTGCGTGGGCCAGTGGCCAGGGGTTGAAGGCGCGGATCATCAGCGCCAGCTCGGTGGCCGGGCGACTCCAGTCGATGCGTGCATCGGCCTTGCCCAGCTTGTGGGCATAGGTCGCCTGGCTGTCATCCTGAACCTCGCCGGTGAGGGTGCCGGCTGCGAGCCCCGCTATGGCCTGCAGCACCGCCGGCGGTCCCATTTCGGCCAGGCGGTCGTGCAGGCTGCCGCCGGTGTCGTCGGGGCTGATCGGTGTGCTGACCTTGAGCAGCATGGGCCCGGTGTCGAGCCCGGCCTCCATCTGCATCACGGTCACCCCGGTCTCGCTGTCACCTGCTTCTATGGCCCGCTGTATGGGCGCCGCACCGCGCCAGCGTGGCAGCAGCGAGGCGTGGCTGTTGATGCAACCCAGTCGCGGGATATCCAGTACCGCCTGGGGTAGTATCAGGCCATAGGCAACCACCACCAGCAGGTCCGGCTGCAGCGCCGCCAGTTCGGCCTGGGCCTCGGCTGCGCGCAGGGTCTGCGGCTGATACACCGGCAGCGCATGCTGCAGCGCCAGTTGCTTGACCGCGCTCGGGGTCAGGCGCTGACCACGGCCGGCCGGGCGGTCAGGCTGGGTGTAGACCGCGACTATGTTCAGTCCGGCCTGCAGCAGCGCCTGCAGATGGGCGGCGGCAAACTCGGGGGTGCCGGCGAAAACGATGCGTAGATCCGCGCTCTTCATCACACTCTTTTCCTGCGTAAAGAAAAAAGGCTTGCCGTAGCAAGCCTTCCAGCCCTGACCGGCTCAGGCGTTGGCCTGGGCCCGGTGCAGCTTTTCCAGCTTCTTGCGGATGCGATCCCGCTTGAGGTTGGACAGGTAATCCACGAACAGCTTGCCGTTGAGGTGATCGCACTCGTGCTGGATGCATACCGCCAGCAGGCCCTCGCAGATCATCTCGAAGGCTTCGCCGTCACGGTTGAGCGCCTTGACCCGGACCCGCTCCGGACGGGTTACCGTCTCGTAGAAACCGGGGACCGACAGGCAGCCCTCCTGCATCTCGTCCAGCTCCTCGGTGAGGATCTCCAGCTCCGGGTTGATGAACACCAGAGGCTCGTTGTGCTCCTCTGACAGGTCGATGACGATGACCCGCTCGTGCACGTTCACCTGGGTAGCCGCCAGGCCGATGCCCGGCGCTGCATACATGGTTTCGAACATGTCATCCACCAGTTGGCGGATGCGTTCGTCAACCACGGCGACCGGCTTGGCAATGGTGCGCAGCCGGGGGTCGGGAAACTCAAGAATATTCAATATGGCCATGTCGGTTTGTGATGCACTTGTAGAACTGAGACGAAAGGTGCTGCTAATATGCTTGCAGCTTGGAAGTATAGCTGGTCCGCATGCCGGTTTGGGCAGGGACCTGGGTGCTGGCCTCTATAATAAAGGGATTCGTGTCATGAGGAAAACATTACTCGGCCTGATGCTGCTCGGTGTGAGCGTTCTGGTACAGGCACAGGAGTCGGTGTTCAAGGAAAACCACCCGCAGCAGTACGAAGTAGTCAAGGGCGATACGCTCTGGGGCATCGCCGGCCGGTTTCTCAACCTGCCCTGGAAGTGGCCCGAGATCTGGCACGCCAACCCGCAGATCAACAACCCCCATCTGATCTATCCGGGTGACATCATTTCCCTGGTGTATATCGACGGCCAGCCCCGTCTCATGGTCAATCGTGGCCAGGGCGGCACCATCCGTCTGTCGCCCACCGTGCGCACCACCCCCATGGCCGAAGCCATCCCGACCATTCCGCTGGAAGCCATCAATGCCTTCCTCAATGCCGGCCGCATCCTGGATGACGCCGATGCGCTGGAAGCCGCGCCCTATATCATCGGTGGCGAAGCCGAGAGCGTGGTAGCCGGTGCGGGCAACAAGGTCTATGCCCGTGGAGAGGTTGACGAATCCGTGCCGGCCTACGGCCTCTACCGCCGTGGCAAGGCCTATACCGATCCGCAGACCGGCGAATTCCTCGGCCTGCATGCCCAGGAGATCGGCAACGTCCAGGTGCTGGCAACCGAGCGCGACATCACCACCCTCATGGTCAACCGCAGCCGCCAGGAAGTTCGCATCGGTGACCGCCTGCTGGAGACCGAGGAGCGCGCCGTGTCCTCCACCTTCTTCCCCAGCGATCCGGAAGGTGAGGTCGAGGGCCTGATTCTGGATGTACCCAACGGTGTCACCCAGATCGGTCAGTATGACGTGGTCATCCTCAACAAGGGTGCACGCGACAACCTCAAGGAAGGTAACGTGCTGGCCATCTACAAGACCGGTGAGCTGGTCCGCGACCGCATCCAGAACGAACGTGTGCGCCTGCCCGATGAGCGCGCCGGTCTGCTGATGGTGTTCCGTGTCTATGACCGCATGAGCTACGGTATCGTCCTCAATGCCCAGCGGCAGCTGGCGATCATGGACAAGGTCCGCAACCCCTGATGTTCTCCGGGTTGCCGCCCGGCCGGGCGGCAACCCGTCTTCACCCCACCTGCCCCATCCTGATTCTCTTCCGAGCCCTGCCATGCTTACCGATTCGACTGACCGCCGTCTGGCCTGGTTGGCCCTGAGTCTGCTGCCCGGCGTTGGCCCCGCAGCACGCCGCCTGTTGCTGGATCAGGTTGATGATCCCCTGGCCCTGCTCCACGACCTTGATTGCCCGGTTGCGGGCCGCCTGCCGCCCCGCGTGGAGCAGGGGCTGAGCCTCTATCGCCAGGGTGATCCGCGCATCGACCGGCACATCGAGCAGAGCCGGGCGTGGCTGCAGCAGGCCGACTGCCATCTGCTGACCATTGACGACCCGCACTACCCGCCCCTGCTGCGCGAAATCAGCGACCCGCCGCTGGTGCTCTTCGTTCAGGGTTCTGCACAACTGCTGAGCGATCCGCAGATCGCCATGGTCGGCACCCGGCATCCCGGTCCCCACGGCGCCAGCACGGCCAGGGCCTTCGCCCGGGATTTCACCGAGAACGGCCTGACCGTGACCAGTGGCATGGCGCTGGGCATCGACGGTGCCTGCCATCAGGGCGCGCTGGATGCCCATGGTCAGACCATAGCCGTTTGGGGCACCGGCCTGGCCAACTGTTACCCGCGGCGTCATCGCCGGCTGGCCGAGGAGATCCTCGCCAACCGCGGCGCGCTGGTGTCCGAGCAGCCGCCCGGCACGGCGCCCCATGCCGGTTTGTTTCCCCTGCGCAACCGCATCATCAGCGGGCTGAGCCTGGGCACCCTGGTGGTCGAGGCCAGCCTCAACAGCGGCTCGCTGATCACCGCGCGCCTGGCGATGGAGCAGAACCGCGAAGTGTTTGCCATACCGGGGTCGATTCACAACCCCCGGGCCAGGGGCTGCCATCGCCTGCTGCGCGACGGTGCCATACTGGTGGAAACCGTCGACGATGTACTGCAGGCCCTGCGTCTGCCTCTGCACCGTGCGCTGGCCGAGGCACCATCGCAGACGCAGGTGACCCACCCGCTGTGGCGCTGGCTCGGGCATGACCCGGTCACTGCAGACTGGCTCGCGCTGCAGAGCGACATGCCGATTCACCAGGTACTCCAGGGGCTGATGGAGCTCGAACTCGACGGGCTGGTACTGCATACCCCGCAGGGATATTGTCGGGCCGGTGCAAGCTGACCTTGAGCGACGGCGGCGCCTCAGCTAATGTCGCCACTCGCAGATCAGGGGGTGGAATATGCTGGCAGAATGGCGGTTGGGACAGATTCGACGGGTGCTGTATTCCGGGGGCGTGATTGCCTATCCGACCGAAGCGGTATGGGGCCTGGGGTGTCACCCCTTGCATGGCCATGCGGTGAAGCGGCTGCTGGAGCTCAAGCAGCGGCCGGTGGAAAAGGGGCTGATTCTGGTCGCCGGCGATATCGAGGAGTTCGGTTTCCTGCTCTGGGACCTTCCCCAGCATCAGCTGGCCAAACTGCAGTTGTCCTGGCCGGGGCCCAACACCTGGCTGGTGCCACACCAGAACCGACTGCCACACTGGATCACCGGCGAGCATGACACAGTGGCTCTGCGGGTCAGTGCCCACCCGCTGATCCGTCAGCTGTGTGCAGCCTGCGGACCGCTGGTGTCCACCTCGGCGAACCCTGCCGGGCGCCCGCCGGCGCGCAACCGGCTGCGGGTGGAACAGTATTTCCACGGCCGGCTTGATGATGTGGTGGCGGGCAATTTGGGTGAGCAGCGCAATCCAAGTATCATCCGGGATCTGCAGACCGACGCCATTATCCGCCCCGCCTGAGAGGTACCCCGTGAACGAGATTCCCACCGCCACCGACATAGCCGCCGTCAAGGACTACCTGATGGGGCTGCAGGACCGTATCTGCGCTGCGCTGGAGCAGGCCGACGGTCAGGCTCGCTTTGTCGAGGACGACTGGCAGCGCCCGGGGGGCGGCGGTGGCCGCTCGCGCATCATCGAACAGGGTGCGCTGCTGGAGAAGGGCGGTGTCGGCTTCTCCCATGTCCATGGCGACGGCATGCCGCCCTCGGCCACCGCGCACCGGCCGGAACTGGCCGGCCGCAGCTTCCAGGCCATGGGCGTGTCCCTGGTGATGCATCCGGACAACCCCCATGTGCCCACCTCCCACGCCAACGTGCGCTTCTTCGTTGCCGAGAAGGCGGGCGCCGATCCGGTCTGGTGGTTCGGTGGCGGTTTCGATCTGACCCCCTACTATGCCACCGAGGAAGACTGCATCCACTGGCACCGCGTGGCCCGGGATGCCTGTGCGCCCTTCGGTGAGGATGTCTATCCGCGTTTCAAGAAATGGTGTGACGACTACTTCTATCTCAAGCACCGTAACGAAGCCCGGGGTGTCGGCGGCCTGTTCTTCGACGACCTCAACGAGTGGGGCTTCGAGCGCTGTTTCGCCTTCCTGCGGGCGGTGGGCGATGCCTATCTGGAGGCCTACCTGCCGATCATCGAGCGGCGTCGCAACACCCCCTGGACAGAGCAGCAAAAGGCTTTTCAGGAATACCGCCGTGGCCGCTATGTGGAGTTCAATCTGGTCTGGGACCGCGGCACCCTGTTCGGGCTGCAGTCCGGTGGCCGCACCGAGTCCATCCTCATGTCCCTGCCGCCCACGGTGCGCTGGGGCTATAACTGGCAGCCGGAGCCGGGCAGTGCCGAGGCTCGCCTGGTGGAGGAGTTCCTGCCGCCGCGCGACTGGCTGAAGGAGGAGCACTGATGGACAGGTATGCGGTCATCGGCAATCCGATTGCCCACAGCAAATCCCCGCTGATCCACGGACTTTTCGCCCGCCAGACCGGCCAGCAGCTGACCTATGAGGCGCTGCTGGCGCCGCTGGATGACTTTGCCGGCACCCTGCGCGCCTTCCTCCGAGAGGGGCTGGGCGCCAACGTCACCGTGCCCTTCAAGGAGCAGGCCTGGGAGCTGGTGGATACCCGCACCCCGGCAGCCGAGCTGGCCGGTGCGGTCAATACCATTGCGCGGCGGGCGGATGGCCGGCTGCTGGGCGACAACACCGACGGCAAGGGGCTGGTGAGGGACATAGAGCACAACGCGGGTTTCAGCCTCAGGGGTAAGCAGATCCTGCTGGTGGGTGCCGGCGGTGCCGCCAGAGGGGTGATCCAGCCGCTGCTGGAGGCACAGCCGGCGCAGCTGTGCGTGGTCAACCGTACCGTGGAGAAGGCCGAGCATCTGGCCAGGCTGTTCCGCGATCTGGGCCCGATCAGTGCCGCCGGATTCGACTGGATCGAGGAGCCGGTGGACCTGATCATCAATGCCACCTCCGCCAGTCTCGACGGTCAGCTGCCGCCGATCTCGCCGGGGCTGATCCAGCCGGGGCTGACCTGGTGCTACGACATGATGTACGCCAGCGAGGCCACGGTATTCAACCGCTGGGCCGCCCAGCAGGGCGCGGCACGCTGCCTTGACGGCCTCGGCATGCTGGTCGAGCAGGCCGCCGAGGCCTTTGCGCTGTGGCGCGGGGTACGCCCGGAAACGGCCCCGGTACTGGCCGCGCTGCGCTGAGCGACTTGCCGCCGCTCAGAGGCTGTTGGTGAGGTGGCCGCCGTCCACGTTGATCACGGTGCCGGTCATGAAGGAACCGGCCTCGCTGGCCAGCAGCAACAGCGGCCCGTCCAGTTCCTCCAGCTGGCCCAGGCGGCGCATCGGCACCTTGTCGCGGATGTAGTCCATGCCCTGTTGGGTATCGAACCAGTCGCTGTTGATCTCGGTACGGAAGTAGCCGGGGGCAATGGCGTTGACGCGGATCCTGTTGCGCGCCAGCTCCTGGGCCATGGCCTTGGTCAGCTGGACCACACCGGCCTTGGCCACCGCATAATGACTCAGGGCGGTGCCCACCCGCAGCCCCAGAATCGAGGCGATATTGATGATGCAGCCGCCCTGCCCGGCGCGGGCCATGGCCAGGCTGGCACGGTGGGCTACCCGCCAGGCGCCGTCCAGGTTGGTGTCCATCATGCTGCGCCAGTTGCCCTCGGTCATGTTGAGGAACATCACCGGGTCACCGATGCCGGCGTTGTTGACCAGGATATTCACCACACCCCACTGCTCTTCCGCCTGCTCGAAGGCGCGCTTGACGCTGTCGCTGTCGGTCACGTCCATGGTCACTGCCAAGGCCTGGGAGCCCTGCGCCTGCAGCTCCGCTACCAGTGCGGCCAGCCGGTCGGTGCGCCGCGCGGCAACCACCACCCGTGCTCCGGCCTCGGCCAGGGTACGGGCAAAATGGGCACCCAAGCCGCTGGAGGCGCCGGTAATCAGCGCGGTCTTGCCGGTCAGATCAAAACGCTGTGCAATCATTTGTTCCTTCCTCTCTGGACTCTCTCCCGAGTATCCACGATTCAGCCGGACCGCTCCAGCAACCCGGATGGGATGAATATCGGCGGATCAGCCATTACACTCTTGGCAAGGGCCGCGCTGCGGCGCACCGGTTTGGTAGGAGTTTCGGGTGCGGGATGATCACTGATGCGGGATAACCTGCGGCTGCAGCCGCCCGGGGGTGATGGCTGGCTCGCCTGGCTGCGCCCTTATCGTGCCGCCTGGCTGAGCGGTGATCTGGTCGCGGGCCTGGTCACGGCGATCATGATCATTCCCCAGAGCATGGCCTATGCCATGCTTGCCGGTCTGCCGGTGCAGATCGGACTCTACGCCAGCCTGCTGCCGCTGATCGGTTATGCCCTGTTCGGCACCAGCATGAGCATGTCGGTCGGCCCGGTGGCGGTGACCGCGCTGATGACCGTGGCCCTGCTCGGCCCCTTCGCCACCATCGGCTCGGCGGAGTACCTGCAGCTGGCCATCTGGCTGGCGCTGCTGTCGGGGGTGCTGCTGTTCGTGCTCGGCCTGCTGCGGATGGGCTTTCTCGCCAATTTTCTCAGCCATCCGGTGATCAGCGGCTTCATCAGCGGCGCCTCCATTCTCATCCTGCTCAGCCAGTTTCCCCATCTGCTCGGGCTGGAGCAGCTGCCGGGCTCGCCGGCGGCACTGCGCGAGCAGTGGACCCCGGTCAATACACTGGTGCTGACCATGGGACTGCTGGCGCTGATCTGGCTGCTCTATGCTCGCAGCCGTTTGAGCGGCCACCTGCAGCGGCTGGGTTTGAACCCGGCGCTGGCGGGCGTGCTGGCGCGACTGGCGCCCATTCTGGTGGTGGCCCTGGGCCTGGTGATCAGCCTGCCCGCCGATCTGGCCGGGCGCGGGGTGCCGGTGGTGGGCAGCCTGCCCGCCGGCCTGCCAGCCCTGGTCTGGAGTACGCCCGACCTGCCCACGCTGAAACTGCTGCTGTTGCCGGCGGCGCTGATCAGTCTGGTCAGCTTCGTCGAAAGCGTGTCCATCGCCCAGTCGCTGGCCCGTCGCAAGCGCCAGAGCATAGACCCGGACAAGGAACTGCTGGCACTGGGGGCGGCCAACGTGGGATCAGCACTGACCGGCGGTTTTGCCGTCTGCGGCGGTTTTTCCCGCTCGGGGGTGAATATCGAGGCCGGGGCCAATACCCCCCTGGCCGGAGTGGTCTCGGCGGCCGTGATCGCCTTCATTCTGGTGACGCTGGCGCCCCTGTTTGCGGCCCTGCCGCTGGTGGTGCTGGCGGTGGTCATTCTGGTAGCGGTAGCGCCGCTGATCGACGTGGCCGGACTGCGACGTACCTGGCGTTACGACCGTCGGGAGGGCGCAACCCTGGTAGCGACCGCCGCCGGGGTGATCTGGCTGGGTATCGAGGCTGGCATAGTGCTGGGTGTGGGCCTGTCCATCGTTACTCAGCTGTGGCGGGGCAGTCGCCCCCACGTCGCGGTGGTAGGCCGGGTGCCCGGCACCCAGTATTTCCGCAATACCCGCCGGCACCTTGTGGAGATCGAGCCGCGATTGTTGGCGGTACGCATCGACGAGAACATCTTCTTCGCCAACACCCGGGCCATTGAGCGGGCCATCCTGCAGGCCCTGCGCGACTATCCGGACACCCGGGATCTGCTGCTGATTCTCTCGGCCGTCAACCATATCGACAGTACCGGTCTGGACATGCTCTGCGAACTCAGCCAGGGCCTGCGTGACAAGGGCATTGCCGTGCATCTGGCCGAGGTCAAGGGGCCGGTGATGGATCAACTGTCCGATACCGACTGGATCCAGAAACTGGTCAGCGGCGTCTTTCCCAGCACCCATATCGCCTTCAATACCCTGGGCGACAGCCCGGGCGCTGCTCTGGATCAATCCGCGGGCAGCACAACCTGATACCATTGTCTGCTGGATTTAGCCGCCCCGGACGGTTATACCAGCCTGCGGCAGCCATGTGCTGCCAGTTCAAATAACAGATAAGGAGTAATAACAGTGTTCAGAACCGTGCTCGCCGGCGCCCTGGCCGCCGTGGTAATGGGACTCGGCATGACCGCTCAGGCCGAGGTTGTTTCCCCCGAGGACCAGATCAAGCTGCGCAAGGCCGGCTACAGCTACATGTCCTGGAACATGGGCAAGATCAAGGCGCAGGTGATTGATCAAAGCGTGGCCTATGACCAGGGCCAGATCCTGGCCGCTGCCCGCACCCTGGATGCCATTGCCAATTCCGGCATGGGTGCGCTGTACGGACCGGGTACCGACCGTCAGGTCGGCGCGCAGCAGACCCGGGTCAAGCCCGAGATGTTCGACAACTTCCCCGATGTGGCGCAGCTGTCGGCTGGCCTCACTGCCGCCACCGGCAAGCTGGTCGACGCCGCCGAGGCGGACGATCGCGCCGCTCTGCGCACCGCCTTTGCCGAGGTCGGCCAGAGCTGCAAGGCCTGCCACGACAAGTACCGGCAGCGCTGAACCAACCGCCGTGCGGGTCTGGCCCGCGCGGACTTACCAGGCCGGTGCCGCCGCTGGGGCAGGTGCCGGTATCCAGCTGCCATTGGCCAGCCACAGCGCAGCGCCCGCCAGCAGCAACGCCAGTACCAGCGCCAGTACCGACCTGAACGGGGAGCGATTCCCCGGACACACCTTGCTCTCAGGCACATAGGTACAGCCATGAATCATGGGGCCGATCAGCCGCTTGCCGCGGAGCTGATACACCAGGATTGCCAGCACATGCAGCCCTATCAGCAGGTACAGCCACAGCTCGGTCTGGCGATGCAGACTGCTCAGCGTGGAGACGGTTGAAGAGGATACTGCCCGGGTCAGCGGGCCGTTGAAGGCGATCTCGTCGCTGGTGAACAGGCCCGATACCGCCTGGAAGCCGAACAGGAAAAGCATGGCCAATACCGAGAGCGCCCCCAGGGGGGTGTGTCCGGGCCGCTGCCAGTCTCCGCGCAGATAGGCGCCCAGCGCAGCAGGGGTGGGGAAGAAACTGCAAAAACGGGAATGGGTTGATCCCAGCACGCCCCAGGCAAGACGGAAAGCGATCAGGCCAACTACCGCCAGGCCGAAGCGGCCATGCCATTCGATCCAGGCTGCACCGCTATTGATGGTCACCAGTGCGCCGATGACGGCGACGGCCAGCGACCAGTGAAACAGCCTCAGGGGAAGATCCCAGACCTTGATCCGTACCACGTTACTGCTCCTTGCTGATCCAAATCAGCAAGGCTAAACGCAGTGCCGAACCCCGGCAAGGGGTGGAAGGTCGCAGTTACAAAGGGAGTAACGCCATACCGGCCACGGCAGGAGCCCGTATGGCGTTGCTGCTTCCCGCTGCGATCAGAGTCGCGGTCGGCGTCCCATGATGAAGGACACGATGAACAGGACGAGAAACACGACGAACAGAATCTTGGCAATGCCCGTTGCGGTCCCGGCGATGCCACCGAAGCCCAGAACCGCAGCGATGATGGCGATGATCAGAAAAGTGATAGCCCAGCTCAGCATGGTAGTTCTCCTCGATTGGTTTTATATTCAGCGCTCCTGCGCCGACTTCAGTCTTCCATGCCACCGACCCGCAGGGAGCCGGCATTCACACCGCGGACGCCGCGGATGTTCTCGGTGATCTCTACCGCCAGGGACTTCTCGGCCTCACTGGCAACCGCGCCACTCAGGGTGACCTGACCGTTACGGGTCTCGACGGAGATGTCCAGACCATCCAGATTGCTGTTGAACAGGAAGCTGGACTTCACCTTGCTGGTGATCCAGGCATCACTGATCGCCCCACCGGCATTGTCCACCTGCGCCCTGGCCCGATCACTGGTGCCGCCCTCGGCACTCACATTCAGCTTGTTCTCCACCCGGCGTACGCCTTCGGTGTTGCGAGCCAGACGCTCGGCCAGCTCGCTGGCGGCATCGCTGTCGGCACGGCCCTCCAGGGTCACCACGCCATCGCGTGTGGTGACATTGATATCCAGACCCTCGGTGTTGCGATTCCACAACAGTTTCGACTTCACGGTGGCGGTAGTAGTTGCATCATTGAAGCGGCTGGAGAAGCTGCGCTCGCCGTCCGCAGCGCGCTTGACCTCTTCACCGCTGACCTGCAGCTGGTTGTCCACCTCGTTGATGCCTTCCACGCCCAGGGCGACTTGCGCGGCCAGATCACGCTCGACCTCGGACTCCACTTCACCGGTCAGGATGGCTACCCCGTTCTCCACTTCCACGTCTATGCTGAAAGGACTCAGATGGCGGTTGAGGGCGAAGGCAGTCCACACCGACCCCTCCTGGCGAGCCTCGGTCAGCTGGCGGCTCATGTCCCCGTCGGCGGCGTGGGCGGTCATGGTGCCCAGGGTGAGCACGCTGAGGGTGGCGGTGGCGAGGGCTATCGTTTTCAATCTACGCATCGGTTGACTCCGTTTCATGTTGTTGTCTGCTGCCCAGAGTGGTGCTCTTCGTCTGCCGGCGTCTGCAGGGGGTGGCAAAACGGACCTTTTTCAAGGCAGTCTGATGTCATAGACCGTTATTTAGCGCAGAGGTTGCCATGTTTCGTTTAGCGATGTTGATCTCCCTGGTGCTGGCCCTGGGCGCCTGTCAGGTGTCGGTGCCGCGCACCGATTACGACCTGAACCGGGATTTCGGTCAGTACCAGACCTGGTCCTGGTCCGAGCCGGCGGTGACCTACGCCCCGGCCAGCGACCCCCGTGTGGCCAGCGATCTGACCTCCCGGCGGGTAAAGGAAGCGGTCAGCGCACAGCTCGATGTACGCGGACTTCGCCCGGCGACGGAGCCTGCCACCGCGGACCTGCGGGTACAGGCCACCCTGATCACCGAGATCCACAGGGATGACGTGACCACCCACTATGGGGGCTATTGGGGTTACTGGGGGCCCTATTGGGGCGGGCCGGGCTACAGCCAGACCCGTACCGTGGAGTACCCGGTGATGACGCTGCAGATCGATCTGTTCGACGCCCGGGATGGGCAGCTGGTGTGGCGCGGCAGCGACAGTGCCCGGGTCAATGAGCGTCTGTCGCCGCTGGAGCGCAGTCGCGAGATGCACGAGCGCGCCGCACGGGTGCTGAACAGCTACCCGCCCGGCTACTGAGATCGTTCAGAAATTGGCTGGGGTGGTGGCGCTGATCAGCTCGCAGGGCTCATCGAAGGGATTATTGAAGCGGTGCGGCAGACTGCTCTCGAAATAGTAGCTGTCCCCCGCATCCAGCACGTGAACCTCGTCACCCACGGTGAGCTCGAGGCGGCCACGCACCACCATGCCGGCCTCCTCGCCTTCATGGCGCAGCATGTCCGGACCGGTATCCGCCGCAGGGGGATAGACCTCGCGCAGAAAGGAGATGCTGCGTCCGGGATGGTCCTTGCCGACCAGCTGCATGATGACCTGATTGGAGCCGATATCCAGTAACTCGTCGGCCCGGTAGACCACCTTGCGAGGCTGCGCCTGGGCACTTTCCAGGGAAAAGAACTCCACCAGCGACATGGGGATGCCGCCCAGCACCTTCTTCAGCGAACTGACCGAAGGACTGACGCTGTTCTTCTCGATCATGGAAATGGTGCTGTTGGTGACACCGGCGCGTTTGGCCAGCTCACGCTGGGACAGACCCTTGAGTTTACGGATGGTTTTCAGGCGGGTACCAACATCCAAGGTCGGAATCCTCCAGGAGGGCGGAAAGTCAGGAACAGCAGGGGGTTCAGGAACAGCGCATTGTTGCACGGCTGTGCATTATCTTCAACGCGCTGACTGAAATCCGCCACGCTGGCGGACAGTCAGTCCTGATAGCAGCGCGGTACCCGGTTCAGGTTGCAGAACAGCTGGTAGGAAATGGTCCCCGCATGACTGGCCACCTCGCCCGCATCCAGCCCCTTGCCCCACAGCCGTACATGGCTGCCCAGACCGCTGGCCGGCAGGTCGGTCAGATCCACGGTGAGCATGTCCATCGACACCCGCCCGACCAGGCTGGTGCGCTGACCATCCACCAGCACCGGGGTGCCGTCGGCGGCATGGCGTGGATAGCCGTCGGCATAGCCCATGGCCACCAGACCGATACGGCTGGGTCGGGTGGTCAGGTAGCGCGAGCCATAGCCGATGGGTTCGCCGCTGGCGACCTGGTGCACGGCGATGATCTTCGATTCCAGCTGCATCACCGGCTGCAGTTGCGCCGCCTGCGGCTGGGGAAAGCCGAAGGGGCTGGAGCCGTACAGCATGATGCCCGGGCGGACCCAGTCACCATGGGCCTGTGGCCAGGCCAGTACGCCGGCGGAGTTGCACAGGCTCCTGGCCACCTCCCCGAGGTCGGCGGTGGCGCTGCGGACGGCCTCCAGCTGCTGCTCGGTGCGGCCGGTGTCCGGCTCGTCTGCGCGGGAGAAGTGGGTGATGCTGGTCAGGCTGGCGACCTTGCCGCTGGCCAGCAGCTGCCGCCAGATGGCCGGATAGATCTGCGGAGCGAAGCCGGTGCGATGCATGCCGCTGTCCAGCTTCAGCCAGGCGTTCAGCGGTTTGCTCAGGTTGGCCTGCTCAAGGTCCTGCAGGTGCCCGTCGTGGTGTATGACCGGCCACAGGTCATGCTGGCAGATCAGCTCCAGTTCACTGGCCTCGAACCAGCCCTCGAGCAGCACTATCGGCTGGCGATGGCCGGCCGCCCGCAGTTCCAACGCCTCCTCGATGGCGGAGACGGCAAAGCCGTCCACTTCCGTGTCCAGCGCCGCCGCACACTCCAGTGCGCCATGGCCATAGGCGTTGGCCTTGACCACCGCCAGTGCCCGGCAGCCGGACAGGCTCTTGGCCAGACGGTAGTTGTGACGCAGGGCAGACAGGTCGATCAGGGCACGGGCTGGACGCATGGTAAATCCACAGGAATGACGATAGAAACAGGGCCACGGAATGGCGGAACGCCGGCGGCAAGAATATCAGATTCCGCCGGCTGAGGCGGTGGACGTTGGTCGATATGTCCCGCTTGTGCGCTCTTCTTCCGCAGGGCAATTGCCGCTATTCTGCGGCTATCAATCGCAAGCAGGGGATTTTTCATGTCGTTTCCAGCCATTCACACCGATGACTACCCCGACTCCTGGTATCTGGCCTCGCGCAAACTGGAATTCGATTGCCCCGTGCTCGAGGGCGAGTTGCAGGCGGATGTCTGTGTGGTGGGCGGCGGCTTCACCGGCCTGAATACCGCCATCGAACTGGCCCAGCGCGGCATGTCGGTGGTGTTGCTGGAGGCCCGGCGCATCGGTTGGGGCGCCAGCGGGCGCAATGGCGGGCAGCTGATCCGTGGCGTGGGTCATGACCTGGAGCAGTTCACCCGGATCCTGGGTGCCGAGGGGGTGCGCGAGCTCAAGCTGATGGGACTGGAGGCGGTACAGCTGGTGCGCCGGCGCATCGAGGAGTTCGGCATCGATTGCGATCTGACCTGGGGTTACTGCGATCTGGCCAACAAACCTAAGCACATGGACGGCTTCCGGGCTGATCGGGAGGAGTTGCTGGGGCTGGGTTATCAGCATGAGCTGCGGCTGGTCGAAGCCGATCAGCTGCATTCCGTGGTCGGCTCCGACCGCTATGTCGGCGGCATGATCGACATGGGCTCGGGGCATCTGCACCCGCTCAACCTGGCCCTCGGCGAAGCGCAGGCAGCCCGCTCGCTGGGCGTGCAGCTGTTCGAGCGCTCGGCGGTCACCGCCATTGACCAG
Source organism: Halopseudomonas sp. Lyrl_26 (assembly GCF_051948695.1). Taxonomy (NCBI): domain Bacteria; kingdom Pseudomonadati; phylum Pseudomonadota; class Gammaproteobacteria; order Pseudomonadales; family Pseudomonadaceae; genus Halopseudomonas; species Halopseudomonas sp. Lyrl_26. The sequence continues at coordinate 125,357 of NZ_JAYJLH010000003.1, read as the reverse complement.
GGCCCTGTGATTACCGTCCATACCGCCCGCGGGCGGATCCGGGCCTCGCAGCTGGTATTGGGTTGCAACGCCTACCACAGCGGCGTACAGCCATCGCTGGCCAGCCGAGTGATCCCCGCCGGCAGCTATGTGATCGCCACTGAGCCCCTGTCCGAGGAACTGGCGCGGGAACTGATCCCGCAGAACATGGCCCTGTGTGATCAACGGGTGGCGCTGGACTATTACCGGCTGTCGCCCGACCGTCGCCTGCTGTTCGGCGGTGCCTGCCACTACTCCGGGCGGGATCCGGCGGATATCGCCGCCTACATGCGGCCGAAGATGCTCAAGGTCTTTCCGCAGTTGGCCAATGTCCGCATCGACTACCAGTGGGGCGGCATGATCGGCATCGGCGCCAACCGCCTGCCGCAGATCGGCCGTCTGCCCGAGCACCCCAACGTGTTCTATGCCCAGGCCTACTCCGGCCACGGGGTGAATGCCACCCACCTGGCCGCGCGCATCCTTGCCGAGGCCATCACCGGCCAGGCCAGTCGCGGCTTCGATCTGTTCAGCCAGGTGCCGCACATGGCCTTCCCCGGCGGCGAACGCTTCCGGGCGCCGCTGCTGGCGCTGGGCATGCTCTGGCAGAAGATCAGGGAAGGCAGTTTCTGAACAGAGTTCAGGCAAACTGCTTGGCAAAGGCGGTTATTTTGTCTGTCTGCTCGAACTCAACGAGAGGCAGCCGGTTTCTGCGGATAATTTGCTTGGCTGCATCAACCGCTTTGCGTTGAGTTCTGGTTTGCTCTGAATAGGGTGCAGTAACGGGTATCAGAACATTTTCCAGTTTGATAATCCCCTCACGTTCGGCCCGTGCCAGTCTTATCACCCACTGCTCGCAATGGTCGAGAATCGAGCTTGGTTCAGCTTGGTCAAACGCCAGAGGCTTGATCGCGGCTATCACATTGTTGCGATGTACCAACGGAAGGTGCAGCTTGGTCAGTTCACCGGTAAGCGTGTCGTCGCGAAAGTTGCGGATGGCGGCCTCTGTAAACAAGGTCCGGATTTCTCTAACCATCTGTTCTTCCCGACGCGCGCGCGGTATCTCCTGCCGCTCAATGAAACGTTCGTACAGCTGGTTGAGCGTCTCCGAGAAGCCGTCCGCTAGAATGGAGCGCATCGGGCTGAAACGGATCAGGGACTCCCTGGGTTCGGTAAGGTATCTGAAATGGTTGACGATCTGATTGTCCGTGGCCTGCGCGGTCATCTGCCGAACGCTTTCCAGCTCGTTCTGTGCGACTTCGATGACTTTGGCGAATAGCTGAGGGCACTCAAAGAATTGATTGACCCGCTTCCAGTTTCTGCGCGCCAGACGATATTCCATGCGGCCGTATGCCGGTGCCGTGAGCACAATACCGACGTTGGCAAACTCTTCAGTTTCAGCGTAAGGCGCGAAGCGCACTATGCTGTAGAGACAGGAATATTTCATTCAAGGACGCCCCAGAAGTCATCCGTGCGGTAGCGTAGAAGGTTGCTCTCGATCAGGCGCAGCTGCTCGCTCAGCGCAGCATCGCCTGATGCTTCTCGCCATTGCTCAGGTATGTCTGAGCATAGTTCATTGAATCGCACGGCAGTATCATCGATCCGCTGTTGGTATTCAACACGACTGACCAGGTCCAGACGCCAGGAGCGATTAGCCGGACCAAAGGTATGGCTGGCTATGAATTCCTCTGCGTTGACCGGCCACTGGAAGGCCTGATTATGATCAATCAAGCTGAGCGAGCCATCTGCTTTCATCATCAGGTTGGGGCGTCCGCCATAACAGGTCAGCTGTCGGTCGCTGTTTCCAACCCAGTAATCAAAAACATACACGGCTTGTTGCAATTCAATCGGTATCTGCTAGGAATGGCCGTGTCATACCACCTTCCAGTCTGCGGATAATCTCAACAGCTTCTATGTAATGTCCGTTGATCACGCTGTGCCTCCGTCGTATCAGCGGGCCAGGCTGTAGCCGTCTGTGGTTTGCTCCACCATGCCCAGTTCTTCCAGGGCCTCCAGTACCGACTGCACGGCAGCCTTGGGTGAGCGTTTGAACCGGCTGGCGATGGCCTCGGCTGGCAGGGCCCCTTGGGCCAGCGCATCGCGTACGGCGGCGACCTGTTCGCGCATCTGTTTGGGCCAGGTGAGTTTACCGGTGGTGGCAGGCACGGTGTTGAGCACGGCTTCAATCTGCCCCCTCTCCCTTTGCGGGAGAGGGCTGGGGAGAGGGGTAACAGCCGTCGGGTTCTGGTATTCCGGCCGCAGCCAGCGAACATGCCCGCGAGCCTCTTCCGCGGCGCGCTGGGCATTAAGGTCTACCAGTCGGCGCAGCAGTTCCTCCTCGGCTTCCGCCTGGGCCTCGGGTTTATCTGGCAGCGGGGTGGTTGCGCCCGGTCTGCCGACCAGTTGTTCGGCCAGGTCATCCCAGCCGTAGGCTGCGAATACCTCCCGGTCCAGTTCGTCGTGCAGCTCGCGCAGCACCGATACCAGCCCCTGTCCGTGGATGGTTTTCTCCTTGGCCGTCAACGGCTCTTCGCTGCGCAGTTTTTCCAGCACGTTATACATGCCGGTCAGCGTCAGGGTCGGGTGCTGCTCCTGCTGGCGCTTGCGGTGGGCATCCAGGCGTTCGGCCAGGTCGCGGATCTTTTCCTGTTGCTCGGCGCTGGCGTCGGGGAAAGGGAAGGTTTCGAAACAGCGGGTTTTGTTGTAGCGGGGATCGTTGCCAACGCCGAGGCGGCCGCCTGCGGTTAGAGCCCAGCCGGAGTGAATGCGGCTGGAAAGAACACCCAGTAACAAGGCATCGCCGCTGGCAATATTGACCAACATGTTATCTGGCAGGATTTCCGCACCAAGGAACTGGAAGACACGGTGCTTGGTTGTTTCGACTGTCGCGATATAGCGGGGTAGCCCCGCTAACTGATGGCGAAGCTTGGGATTGGTTTCGCCAAAGAGCCACCAATTGAGTCGACGGCTGTCTCGTTTATTCTGATCGCGCTCCGGCTTCACCTTTTCTAGTAACCATTGGTAGACCTCTGGAAAAGACTGGCGTGTTTCGTCTGCGGTCAATCCAAAGAGATCTATTACCATGGCATTGCGTGAAATTTGAGTGAGGTCTTTCCCGTTACGGTAATGCCTTATGTGTCGATCAAGACCAGGAACTTGCCCAAGCCCAAGAAGACAAGCTTCATCTTGGCTGACGATAAATCCTGAACCAAATAGGCAAACGCCACGATTGCTAATTCCAGCATTGGCGTTGAGTTGCTCACTGCCAGCAACATCCGCTCCAATTTCCAGATTTGAGAACAATACCCCACGCCGCTCCTGCAACTGCACCGAGATGTCATCCTGGTTTCGTTCATTGCGGTACTCATCGCGTACCTGCAGCAGCCTGCCCTCCCCCGATTCGCCACTGCCCACCGTCATGGCAATCCGCACAGCGGCTCCGTCTCCGGCATCCACCCAGGGATGGTCGGGGATGGCAAACGTCAGTGCCAGCGGGTTTTTCTTCGCTTCCAGCTGGGTCTGAATCACCCGCCGGTTGAAGGTCTGACGGATGCTGTTGGTGGTGATGAAACCAAAGCGCGCTGCCTGCCCGGCGCGCACGGTTTCGGCAGCGATATGCCACCAGTACATGACAAAGTCTGCGGATTCGGGGACTTCCGGCCAAGTGCGGCGTACCGCATCTACATAGCCATCACCCAGTGCACGGCGCATGGTCGAGGCACCGATAAACGGCGGGTTGCCGACAATGTAATCCGCCTTCGGCCACTCAGCCTGTTTTGGATTACGGTAGATATATCGCTCGACCTGTGCGGTTTCATCCGGCACCTGTTCGCCAGTAATCGGGCTGACTCTCGTGGTGATGCCGTCCCAGCGGGTAAGCGGTTTGCCGCTGGCGTCGGTCAGCAGCTCCTGCGCGTCATAACTGATCAGCGCATCGCGGTTTTCTATGTTCTTGAAATCACGCAGTACCGGCTCCGGTGGGCTGACCTTGCCGTGGGTGCGGTAGTGCCATTGCAGGTAGCCGATCCACAACACCATCTCGGCAATGCGCGCGGCACGCGGGTTGATTTCCAGGCCGAGGAACTGGTGCGGATCAACGGTGACGCCTTCAAGCTCCAGCAAGCCCTGGGATTCGCCCAGGTCGTGCAGCAGGTTGAGCACTTCGCCTTCAAGCCGCTTCATGTGCTCCAGGGTCACATACAGAAAGTTGCCGCTGCCACAGGCTGGGTCAAGCACCCGCACTTCACACAGGTGGCGGTGGAAGGCGCGGACTTCGGCTACGGCCTCTTTGAGCTTGTTACGTGCCTCAAAGGCCAGTGCAGCTACCTGTACTTCCTGCCATTGGGCGCGCAGGGGTTCGATCACGGTCGGCAATACCAAGCGTTCGACATAGGCGCGGGGCGTGTAATGTGCGCCCAGTTTATGGCGCTCGCGGGGGTCAAGAGCACGTTCCAGCAGGGTGCCGAAGATGGCAGGCTCAACGTAACGCCAGTCTGCCTCGGCGGCGCTGAATAATAGCTCCATTTGATCCCGGTCAAGACTGATGGCCTGATGCTCGGCAAACAGCCCACCGTTAAAGCGCAGGAGGTTGCCCTCCAGGATTGGTGAGAACCCGCCAGTGTTCATGGTCTGCCAGAGGTTTTCCAGCATCGGGGCGAAGGTGTCCGGGCTTTTCTTCAAGCGTTGCAGCAGCTCGGTGAAGCCCCGTTCAGGCAGCAGGCCGACGTCCTCGGCGAACATGGTGAACAGGGCTCGCATGAGAAATGCCGAGACCAGTTGGGCGGAGTGCCCAGCGCTTTCAAGGGATTTGGCCAGCTTTGCCAGTTGGTCGGCAATTTCACGGGTAACCCGTGCCGAACGCCGTGAAGGGTCAAGGCTGATTGGGTCCAGCCACACCGCCCTCAGGCGTTCACGGATATCTTCGCGATGCAGGTCTTCGAGTCGGATGCGGTGGCTGCGGGCATCCGGAAATGGTGTATAGGTAGCGCCGGAACGGCTGAATTCAGCATACAGCTCGATATTGCGACCCACATCCACCACCAGAATGAACGGTGGGCGGCCTTCTTCCGCTGGCAGGGCTCGGGCGTACTGGTCGGCCTGGTTGTGCGCCCGGAGCATGGCCTTGTCCCAGCCGGAGCTGTCCAGGGTCTTGCCAGTCTGCTTGGCTTCCAGTACGAAACAGCCACGTTTGTACAGATCGATAAAACCGTTGTTACTGGAACCGTCTGGCTGCTTGATGAGCACGCGCCGCTCGAACACATAGGCGTTGTCGCGGGTATTATCGCCTGCGGGTTCCGGTAGTGGCAGATCGAGCAGTGCGCAGAGTTCGGTGAGGAACAATTGGTAATTGGCGCGCTCGGTACCCCCCGATGTTTTGCCAGCGGGCCAGAAAGGGTTCCAGATGGTCCTTCAATCGACTACTCCTGTTCGGTTGGACTTCGGATTCTAACCAAGCGGGGTCAGGGAAGACAGGTGCAGAGTCCGGTCGTCGGGCGGGCGCTCGACAACCCGCGGCCGGTATCGATTATCCGCGCTGGATCTCCGCCAGCCCCCAGGGCAGCTCGGCGACCTTGCAGGGCTGAGCGCTCAGGTCTATCAGCTCGCCGTTGCGCGGCACCAGGGTGCCTATGCCGAGGCTGCGGGCAAAGGCCTGGTGCGCCTGCTGATGGTAATCCTCGCCATGCACCGGCAGCACATGGCGTGGCCGCAGCCATTCATACAGCTGGCGCAGATCCTCCTGTGGCGGGTGCCCGGAGGCATGGATCGGTGCCATGTCGTCGTCGATGATACGCACGCCCTGGGCCTGCAGGCTCTGGCGGATGCGGCCGAGAGCCTCCTCATTGCCCGGTATCACCCGCGAGGAGAACACCACGCTATCCCCTGGCTCCAGGGTCAGCTGCGGATGGTTGCCGGTGGCCAGTCGACCCAGCGCGGCGGCCGGCTCGCCCTGGCTGCCGGTACAGATCCACAGTTGCTGGTCCCGGGGCAGAAAACCCAGCTCCCAGGGGCCGATGAAGCCTGGGCGAGCGGAAAGGTAGCCATGGGCACGCCCGTGGCCGTGCATGCGCACCAGGCTGCGCCCCAGCAGGCCAGCGTAACGGCCGCAGTCCATGGCGATCTCGGCCAGGCTGTGCAGCCGGGCCAGGTTGCTGGCAAAACAGGTGACAATCACCCGCCCGCGGCAGGGGCGTATCACATCCGACAGACCATCCTGCACCGCCCCTTCCGAACGGCTGGCGCCGACAACCGAGGCGTTGGTCGAGTCGCCGATCACCACATCAACCCCTTCCCTGCCGATGCTGCGCAGACGGCCTTCGGCGGTCAGACCGCCGACCACCGGCTGGGGGTCGAGTTTCCAGTCGCCGCTGTGGTACAGCCGCCTGCCGGCCACCTGCAGGAGTATGCCGTGGGACTCGGGAATCGAGTGGGTCACCGGTATCCACTCGGCCTGAAAGTGGTCCAGCCCTACCGGTTGCAGCGGACTGATCTCATGCAGCACCGGCCACTCCAGATTCGGCGCCAGCCGGCTGCGGATCAGCTGCGCGGTGAAGGGGCTGGCATACAGCGGACAATTCAGCTCGCGCCACAGGTGCTCAACGGCGCCGATATGATCCTCGTGGCCATGGGTGATCAACAAAGCATTGAGCTGGATATCGTGGCGCCGCAGGGCCTCCAGCGAAGGCACCGAGACGCGATTGTCGCCACTGGGCGTCGATTCCAGCGCCAGCCCGCAATCGATGCCGATCCACTGACCCGCCGAGCCGTACAGATACAGATTGGCACCGAACATCCCCGCCCCGCCAAGGGCGAGAAAGAAGGGACCGGGCTGGCGGTGCAACTGATCGAAACGCGGGGCAGGCATGGGGTGCTCCTTGAAAACGCTTGCCCACAGCTTAACAGGCCATGGCCGGAACGGGGTCAGCCGAAGAACCAGTAGCACACCCCTATGGCCGTCAGCATGCCGGCCAGGTCCGACAGAAGCGCGCAGCCCAGCCCGTGGCGGATGCGGGTGATGCCCACCGCGCCGAAATACACTGCCAGCACATAGAAGGTGGTCTCGGTACTGCCCTGGAAGGTGGCGGCCAGCAGTGCCGGGAAGCTGTCCACGCCGAAGGTGTTCATGGTTTCCAGCATCATTGCCCGGGCGCCGCTGCCGGACAGCGGTTTCATGAAGGCGGTGGGCAGGGCGTCGATGAAGCGGGTGTCCCAGCCTGCTCCTTCCACCAGCCAGCGGATGCCCGCCAGACCGGCATCGAGCACGCCACTGGCGCGCAGTACGCCGATGGCCACCAGCATGGCGATCAGGTAGGGCAACAGCGAGATAGTGAAGCTGAAACCCTCCCTGGCCCCGGCGATGAAGGTGTCATACACCTGGACCCGGCGCAGGGCGGCCACCCCGAGAAACAGGATGACGATACCGAACAGGGTCAGGTTGCCGATCAGCGAGGAGGTGGCGGCCAGCGCCTGGGCGGACATGCCCGCCAGCGCGGTCAGCAGCAGGCCCAGACCGGCGGCCCCGGCCAGCAGGTAGGCCAGCACCACCGGATCATGCAGCCGCAGGCGCTGCACCAGGGCCACCGTCAGCAGGCCGACGAGGCTGGAGACGGTGGTGGCCAGCAGTATCGGCAGGAACACCAGGGTCGGGTCATCGGCGCCCTGCTGGGCGCGGTACATGAAGATGGTCACCGGCAGCAGCGTCAGCGATGAGCTGTTGAGCACCAGGAACAGGATCTGGGCATTGGTGGCGGTGTCCTTCTGCGGATTGAGCTCCTGCAGCGAGTGCATGGCCTTGATGCCTATGGGCGTGGCGGCATTGTCCAGGCCGAGGATATTGGCGGCGAAATTCATGCTGATATGCCCCAGCGCCGGGTGGCCGCTGGGCACGCCGGGCATCAGTCGGCGGAACAGCGGGTCCAGCAGCCGCGCCAGCAGGCGTATCAGACCGGCCTTTTCGGCAACGGCCAGAAAGCCCAGCCACAGGGTCATGGTGCCGACCAGTACCAGGACGATTTCCACGCTGAGGCGGGCCATGTCGAACAGGGCGGCGACCAGCCGGGTGAACACCTCGGCATCGCCCAGCCCCAGCCATTGCCAGAGGGCGGCAGCAAAGGCCGCGAGGAAGAAGCTCAGCCAGATTCCATTGAGCATACGCTGGACAGTCCCTGATCAAGGTTGGGTGGGAAAGGGCTCGACCTGCTGCAGTCGGTGGTAGTCGCCGATACGCTCGAAGCTCCCTGGCACCAGGGCCGCGAGGATGGCTGCAGTCTCGGGATCGGCTTCGCCATCATGTCGGGCGGGCCGGAAGCGCATCTGGAAAGCGGCGATGACGTTGCGCAGTCGTCGGGCCTCATCACCGGTTCCGCCAAGGCTGTAGCCGAAGCGTTCCAGGGTTGCCGCAAACCACTCCAGGGAAGGGGTGAGCTCGCCCAGCAACGCCTCGTAGTGATTTACCCTGGCGGCATCGGGCCAGATGGCGACGCCGGCGGCCGCCAGCTGCTGCCAGGGGAACAGGGGGCCCGGATCAAGCTTGCGCTGGGGCGCGATGTCACTGTGACCTATGACTCTTTCGGGCGGCAACCCGTGTCGCTCCAGTATGTCCTGCAGCAGAGGGATCAGGGCGTCAATCTGCTGCGGGTTCCAGGGATACCAGTGACGGCCATGAGGCCCGTCCCGGTAACCGGGATGCACTATCTCGATGCCGATGGAGCTGGCGTTGAGCCAGGTTCGCCCCTGCCAGCTGCTGTCCCCGGCGTGCCAGGCGCGCCGGTTCTCGTCCACCAGCCGGTAGATGGTCGGTGGGGTATCGTTGATCAGGTAATGGCTGCTGACCTCACCCTGGGTGAGGGTGCGCAGGGCGCGTTCGGCATTGGACGAGGTGTAATGCAGGATGACGTACTGCACCCGGCTGTCCTGCCCACGCGCCGTGTGGGTGGTGTCGATCTTCAGGCCGCCGGCGCAGCCGGCCAGCACGGCCAGGATCGCTGTCAGGCAAGCCTGATGGAAGGGGCGCAACCAGCTCCGCGGCATCAGCTTGCTGCTGGATGGTTGTCGGGTATCCGGCAGACGCTGGGGGGCAACCGGATATGCATGGCCACGGGAAGGTGATCGGAGATCGGCTGCGGCAACACATCCACCTGCTCGATGCTCAGGCTCGGGCTGAGCAGGATATGATCCAGCACCCTGGCCGGTTTCCAGCTCGGGTAGGTGCCCGGCAGATTGGCGGTATGCAGGTTGCTGCCGCTCAGGGGCGAACGTTCCAGGAGGTCCTCGGCGTGGGTGTTCATGTCACCCATGAGTACCACATGGCTGTGATCGGCAATGCGTTCGCGGATATAGGCCAGCTGGCTGGCGCGGGTGCGGGTGCTCAGCGCCAGGTGCATCATTACTACCAGCAGGCTGTCTGGCCCCTGACCGAAACTGGTGAGGATGGCACCGCGGCCGGGCAGCATGCCGGGCAGCTTATGATCCTCCAGCAGCTGGGGCTGGTAGCGGCTGAGGAAACCGTTGGAGTGCTGGGCAAAGCGCCCCAGGTTGCGGTTGAGCTGCTGATACCAGTAGGGGAACTGGCTCTCCCTGGCCAGGTGCTCGACCTGGTTGATGAAGCCGGAGCGCAGGCTGCCGCCATCCACTTCCTGCAGCGCCACCACATCGAACTCGCTGATCAGCTGGGCGATCTGGGCCAGGGTCTGCTGGCGCCGGGCGTGGGGCAGCAGATGCTGCCAGCCACGGGTCAGGTAGTGATGATAACGCTGGGTGTTGATACCCACCTGGATATTGAAGCTGAGCAGCTTCAGCACCTCAGGCAGGGTGGGCACCTCCTCCGAGCAGGTCCAGTTGGGGTTGGTCTGCATGCAGGCGGGGGCCATGGTGCCTTGGGTGGCCCGCCGCCAGGGAATATTACCCGTTGCCATCATTAGGTCATCCTCGGTCAGGGACGTTCCTGTTCCACCAGATAATCCGCGATCTTCAGCATGTTCTCGAAGCTGCCGGCCATGCTGGCTTCGATACGGTACTTGCCGTTGACAATCAGGGTCGGTACCCCGGTGGCCCGGTAGGCCCGTGCCAGTCGTTTGGCCTGATTCATCTTCAGCTTCACGCCGGGGGAGTTCCAGGTCTCACGGAACTCCGCTTCGTCCACACCATACTGCTTGAGCAGCCGGACCATGGCATTGACATCGGCCAGTCGCTCACCCTGATTATGGATCGCCTGGAAGATGGCTGCATGGGTTTCATCCAGCTTGCCCATGCTCTCCAGAGTATAGAATAGCTGTCCATGGGTATCCCAGGTACCACCGAAGAAGGCCGGAACCGGGCGGAAGTAGGCATGCTCGGGCAGGGTTTCCTTCCACTCGCGGATGATCGGCTCGAGGTTGAAGCAGTGGCCGCAGCCGTACCAGAACAGCTCGGCTACCTCTACCTTGTCCGGCTCCTGGGTGGGGGCCGCAGAGGGCAGCTCGACGTAGTCGACACCGGCCTGATACTGGGCACTCTGGGCCTGTGCCAATGCCAGGCTGCCCAGCAACCAGACCAATCCTGCAGTCAAGAACTTGCGCATGTAACTCTCCGAACAAATGTGGCTGCCATTAAGGCTGCAATGGTGGCAGAAAGGTTCCCGGCAGCCTCCTGTCCGCTGCCGTTGGGCATCCTACAGTCGCAAAAAAGGGTGGCCTTGGCCACCCTTTTTTTAACACCGGTTATTGCCGGTCGCTCCAGGCTCAGCGCAGTCCCTGGATGTACTCGGCAACGGCCTGTATGTCCTTGTTGCTCAGGCGTTCAGCGACGGTGCGCATGACCATGATGTCACCATCATTGGTGCGATCGCCTTCGCGGAAGTCGGTCAGCTGCTTGGCAGTGTAGGCAGCATGCTGGCCAGCCAGACGCGGATAGCCTGCAGGCTCGTTACCCTGACCGGTGGGCGAATGACAGCCGGTGCAGGCGGGCAGACCGGTTTTCAGGTTGCCACCGCGGTAGATGGCTTCGCCGCGCTCGGCCAGTTCGGCGTCGGCAACCCCGCCAGCCATGGGCTGAGAAGCGAAATGGGCTGCGATGTCAGCCAGGTCCTGATCACTCAGGTTGGTCAGCATGCCGGTCATTTCTGGTACCTCACGGGCGCCATCACGGATGTCCGTCATCTGCTTGACCAGGTAACGCTCGCCCTGACCGGCCAGTTTCGGCCAGTTCGGCATGATGCTGTTGCCATCTGCGCCATGACAGGCTGAACAGACTGCCACCTTGCCTGCGCCGGCAGCGGCATCACCCTGCAGAGCATGGGCCGAACCGGCCACACCGAGGGATAACACCAGACTTACAAGTAATTTATTCATCGGCTAATCCAATTACGGCTAAAAATAACAGGTCTGGTCTGCGTCCGGTCTTGATGACCGCGTTATATGCAGGCCGCCTCGCATGCTTGCTGACAATTCCAGCCAGCTGCAGGCACGGATAAGCGCCCATGCTAGCGGCGGCCGGAGGGCAGCGCAATGGTCATTCTGTCGCAGTTCCCTGCCACGATATAAAACCGCGGCATTATATACTAAGCTAGCCGCGAACGTGAATGCACCAAGCCACAGAACCGGATATCCCATGTCTTCAGTAACGCCCCTGGCAATACTCTGCCAGACCGCCAGTTTCATCAAGAGTGCCAGCAAGGTCGACCAGTGTCCCGAGGATATCGGCCTGGAAGTGGCCTTCGCCGGCCGGTCCAATGCCGGCAAGTCGAGCGCGTTGAATACGCTGACCCACGCCCGCCTGGCGCGTACCTCCAAGACACCGGGGCGCACCCAACTGATCAATTTTTTCGCTCTGGATAAGCAGCGCCGCCTGGTGGATCTGCCCGGCTACGGCTACGCCAAGGTGCCGCTGGAACTCAAGGAGCACTGGAAGCAGCATCTGGATGCCTACCTGACGGGTCGCCAGTCACTGGCCGGCGTGGTACTGGTGATGGACATACGTCACCCGCTGTCGCCCTTTGACTGCATGATGCTGGACTGGGCCAATACCGCCGGCCTGCCGGTGCATATCCTGCTGAGCAAGGCGGACAAGCTGTCCTTCGGTGCGGCCAAGGGGGAGCTGCTCAAGGTCCAGAACCGGGTGCGCAGGGAGTTCGGCAACCGGGCCACGGTACAGCTGTTTTCCTCGCCCAAGCGTATGGGTGTCGAGGAGGCCCACGGGGTGCTGCAGCAATGGCTGTTTCCGGAGGAGTCCGCAGAGGAACCTGCGCCGCAGGAATAAAAAAAACCCCGAACTTCATAGGGGAGGGAGGTTCGGGGTTCAACAACCGGGCTGTGCTAGGAGAGGTGCCCGGTTTCTGCCAACACTAAATCACATCCAAGGAGCATGAAGGGCCTGACGAGCCGTTCATGATGCTAGGACCGCCTGGGTTGTCGGGAGTTCCACCGCAGCGAAAACTTTTTTCGCGCGTTCAGCGTTCGCCGCCCACGGCGAAGTTCGGCATGCTGTTGACCGGCTGGGCAAAGTCGAAGGGGATGGAAACCGTATTCAGTCCGACGTTCTTCTGCACCACGAAATGCAGATGCGGACCTGTGCTGTTGCCGGTATTTCCCGACTGCGCCAGCAGGTCCCCGGTGCGCACATACTGTCCCTCACGGACCTGGACCGAGCCCTGCTTCAGGTGCAGATAGACCCCCATGGTGCCGTCGTCATGCAGCACCCGCACGAAGTTGCCCGCCGGGTTGGTGCCCCGTCCGCTCTGATTGTTCTCGGTCTTGATTACCACGCCGCTGCGCGCCGCGACTATGGGCGTGCCGACCGGCATGGCGATATCCACGGCATAGCGCCCCTTGGGACCGGTGTGGCTGTAGCGCCCACCGGGGCCCTGGGTCATGCGGAAGGGACCGCCCCGCCAGGGCAGCGGGTAGGCGACCGGCTGGGGCTGGGCGCGGGGATCGCCCAGCGCATAGCGCAGCCGGTGCTGATAGTGGGGGGTGCCGGTACCGGCAGGGGCCAGGGTCAGCAGGCGGATTTCGCCGCGGGGCGGCAGCACCCAGCGCACAGGTTCGGCAGGTACGCCGAGAACGTGTCTGGCCTCGGTAATTTCCAGCTCGATCTCCACGGGGGCGTAGAGCTCGTTCTTGACCACCAGGGTGTCGCCCCCCGCATGTTTGCGCGTGGTTACATAGACCTGACGATCGATGTTCTCGACCATGTTGTCGTTGAAATGGAATACCCGCGCCCCTTCGACGCGCTGGTCGGTATAGGTCACTACGCCATTGGCATCGGTGTATTTGTAGATGGTCGCGCCGAGCACAGCTGGGCTGGCGAGCAGCAGGGCGAGGCTCAGTAGACAGGTACGCATCCGTTGCAACCCTATGAACGCATGACAGAAGGGCAAGAATAAACCCTGTGGGCGGGGAAAGCGACCCGCCCGACAGGGTGAATCTGCGACCCTGTTAACGCTCCGGGGTAACCCTCCAGACCGTGTTCGACAGATCATCGGCAACGATGAGGGCCCCCGCCGGGTCCACGGTCACGCCGACCGGTCGGCCGCGGGTCTTGCCATCCTCGCCATAGAAGTTGAAGACGAAGTCCACCGGATCGCCGGCGGGCTCGCCGTTGCTGAAGGGCACGAAGACCACCTTGTAGCCCGCTGGCTCCTTGCGGTTCCAGCTGCCATGCTCACCGACGAACACGCCTTCAGCGAACTCCGGACCCATCGCCGGTGTGGAAAAGTCCAGCCCCAGCGCCGCCACGTGGGCGCCCAGACTGTAATCCGGCGCTATGGATGCGGCGACCTTTTCCGGGTCCTGCGGACGCACCCGGGGGTCCACGTTCTGGCCCCAGTAGGCGTAGGGCCAGCCGTAGAAGGCGCCTTCCCGGACGGAGGTCAGGTAGTCCGGCACCAGGTCCTCGCCCAGCTCGTCCCGCTCGTTGACCACGGCCCACAATCGGCCGCTACCGGGCTGAATGGCCAGTGCGGTCGGGTTGCGCAGCCCGGTGGCATAGGGCTTGTAGTGGCCGGTCTCCACATCTATCTGCCAGACCATGGCCCGATCCACCTCGGCCTCCATGCCGCGCTCGGTGATATTGCTGTTGGAGCCTATGCCGACATACAGGTAGCGGCCATCGGCGCTGGCGGTCATGGCCTTGGTCCAGTGGTGATTGATCTCCGAGGGCAGATCGATGACCTTCTCCGGGGCGCCGCCAGCCTGGGTCTGGCCTTCCCGGTAATCGAAGCGGACCAGGGCGTCCTGGTTGGCGACGTACAGGTCGTTGCCGATCAGTGCCAGGCCGTAGGGGGCGTTGAGGTCCTCCGCGAACACAGTCTGCAGCTCGTAGGTGCCGTCGCCATCGGCGTCGCGCAGCAGGGTCAGGCGATTTCCGCTGTCCACCGAGGTGGTGCCCCTGGCCTTGATCACACCGGCAATCACGTCCTTGGGCTTGAGGGCAGGGGCACCCCCGCCACGGCCCTCGGCCACCAGGATGTCGCCGTTGGGCAGCACCAGGGTCTGCCTGGGGATCAGCAGGTCGGTAGCGATGGCGGTAACTCGATAGCCATCCGGCACCCGGGGTTGCTGATCGCCCCATTCGGCCGGTTCGGCAATTTTCATGCTGGGCAGCAGGCCGCGCTGGATGTTCGGCAGATGCGGATCGGGACCGTAGTTTCTCGGCGGTTCGTCGTTGCCACCGCAGGCGGTGAGCAGGGTGCCCAGGGCCATCAGCCCGAGGAGATCGGCTTTTCTCATCGCACACCCCCGTCGCGCAGGCTGAACAGACCCAGCCATACCGCAGCCAGGGCAAGAATCGTCACCAGTACCGAGAGCACCAGGGCGCCGGGCATGATCGCCCAGGCGTCACGGGCATGTATCAGCGCGTTGAAGAAGCCGAGGATCCAGGCGGCCAGCAGCATGACGAAGTACATCAGCGCCGGCCCCTGACGCCGGTCCCGGCGGAACAGGCCTATCAGTGCACAGAGCAGGGCGAGGCCGCTGAGGAGCAGGGCGCCTGCCAGCAGCCAGGAGGCGAAGTTGCTCCACTGGATCTGATAGGTGTTGTAGTAGGTGATGTCGCTCAGCAGGGTGCCGAGAAACAGCGGAAGACTGCCGGCCAGCAGCAGGGCATGCAAGGGATGCAGCGGAGTGGGGTAATACGGATCTACAGCTGGGGTCACGGCTCGGTTTCCTGTACCAGGGAAAGACGGGCCGCCGGTCAGGCGGGGTTGCCCCTGCCTGTCGGCGGCGGCAACCCTGGCGGGCCGGCAGCGTGCCTGAGCCAGTGTAGTTCAGCTGGCCGGGGAGGCCAGCGAAGCGGCAGCGGCCTCAGACCGCCCCGGGCTGCAGGCTGTAGGTGCGCAGATGAGCTGCGAAGTCCTGCAATACCCGGATGCGTGTCGCCTCGGCCTGGGCACACCAGTCCTTGAGTGCCTGAACCATCTCATGACCGTTGCTGCTGGTGCGGTTCCAGATCTGCTGCAGTGCGGCGTGTTTCTCGTGAATGATGCGCAGCGTCTGATTGTGCTCCAGCAGTGACTGTACGCGTTTCTGCTGGTGGGGCTGCAGCAGGCTGGCTTCGCGACCCAGCAGGCGTCGGGCGCGGCGGAACAGATGGCGGACGGAGTCGTCCACGCGCTGGCGTTCCTGCCGCAGCAGCGGCAGCATGACCTGCTTGCGGTACTGAGCCATGACCTGGAACCGGTTGTTCAGGATGGCTCTGGCGGTATCCAGATCCAGCGTCTGCTTGCCTTCCACGCGATGGGGCACGGGGGCGACGCGGCGCACCCGGGCCAGTCCCAGCAGGCTGAACAGGCGGATCCACATCCAGCCCATGTCGAACTCCCACTTCTTCACCGACAGCTTGGCGGAGTTGGGATAGGTGTGGTGATTGTTGTGCAGCTCTTCGCCGCCGATCAGCACACCCCAGGGCAGGATGTTGGTGGCCGCGTCCTTGCATTCGAAGTTGCGGTAGCCCACGGCATGTCCCAGGCCATTGACCACCCCGGCGGCGAACAGTGGAATCCACATCATCTGTACCGCCCAGACGGTCAGTCCGAGTACGCCGAACAGGGCCAGGTCAATCAGCAGCATCAGCACTATGCCGGTATTGCGGAAGCGGCCGTAGAGGTTGCGCTCGATCCAGTCATCGGGGCAGCCCTTACCGTAGGTCCGCAGGGTGTCCTGGTTCTTCGCCTCGGCCATATACAGCTCGGCGCCCTTGCGCAGTACGGTGCTCAGGCCCTTCTGCACCGGGCTGTGGGGATCTTCCGGGGTCTCGCACTTGGCGTGGTGCTTGCGATGGATCGCGGTCCATTCCCGGGTATTCATGCTGGTGGTCAGCCACAGCCAGAAACGGAAGAAGTGCTGCAGGACAGGGTGCAGCTCAAGCGAGCGGTGGGCCGAATATCGGTGCAGATAAACGGTTACGCTGATGATGGTGATATGGGTCAGAACCAGGATGATGGCAGTCAGCTGCCAGGGGGAAGGATCAATAAAACCGTTGTACCACATGCGTCAGAACCTCTGATGGAGCTGTGCCGAGCTGATCGGCCTGTTGTTGTCGAGTATGGGCCAGCTTTGCAGAAGCTGACATGCGCAGGGGACGAATGGAAGGTCTGGCGGGACGGTCAATTGCTACCGGATGTGGCAGGGCGATGGCGGCACCGAGGGCTGCGCGTACTGCGCTGGGTTCAGGGCCTGCGCAGCACCCGTTGCAGCAAGGAGGGAGCAGCCTGGCTGAACGCCGCCAGCAGTGTAGGGATATCCGGCCGCTGGGTCTGCTCGAAGGCTAGCGCGCGGCGCAGTGCCGGCCAGCAATGGCGCGGAAGCCTGGGCGGCGGCGTCAGGGTCTTGTCCTGACCCATGCGGATGGCCTGGCGGGCAGTCAGGCGGCTGAAGGGGTGATGACCACTGCACAGCTCGTAGAGCACGCAGGCTGCTGCGTAGACGTCCGCGGCAGCTGACAGGGGCTCGCCGTCGAGCAGCTCCAGGGCCGCATAACGTGGGGTCCAGGCCGCCAGTCGTGCCCGGCTCAGGCGCGGCAGACCGGGCAGTCTATCACCGATGGATTGTCCCAGGCCGAAGTCGAACAGCCGCAGACCGTCCTCGGCCATCATCACGTTACTGGGTTTCAGATCGCCATGCAGAACACCCCGGGCGTGGGAATGTGCCAGGGCCTGCAGCAGGGCCACGGCGATTTCCCGATACTGCTCCCAGGGCAGCCCCTCGGGATTGGCGCTGATCAGATCATCCAGGGTGGGGCCCCTGAGCAGCTCCATGGTGATATAGGCGCGCCGGCAACGGGCATCGGTATGAAATCCGTAGAGCTGGACCACATGGGCGTGGCGCAGGCGGCTGGTCAGGGCGAACTCGCTGTACAGCAGGGCATGGGCGTCGGGGTACTCGGCGAAGGTGTCGTTGAGCACCTTTACCGCCACCCAGGGTTCGGGGTCACCGAACTGCTCGCGCAGCAGGTCACGTGCCCGGTAGACCGCGCCCATGCCGCCCACGCCCAGCAGGCGTTCGATGCGATAGCGCTTGCTCAGCACCTCCGGCACCGGACCGGGCGGAACGAACTCCTTCTTCCCTTGTGTGGTGGCTGGAGGGGTGATGGCGGTTGCGCTGGGGGTTTCCATGTTGTGCTCCTGTTGCATGTCAGCGGCGGATGACCACGGCACTGAGGTTGTCCCGGGCGGGCCCGGCCAGGGCCTGTTCGAAAAGACGCTCCAGCGCCAGCTGGGGCGAGGGCCGATTGAGGGCGCTGCCCAGTTCGGAGCCGCTCAGGCTCTGGTACAGGCCGTCGCTGCACAGCAGCAGGGTATCGCCGGGGTAGACGTTGAACTCGACCACATCCAGCGCCAGCTCCTCGCTGGCGCCGACAGCGCGGGTCAGGGCATGAGCGGATGGGTGACTGGCGGCCTGTTCCGGGGTCAGGTGCTGCTCTTCGATCAACTGCTGCAGCAGTGAATGGTCCCGGGTGATCTGGTAGAGGCCGCCGCTGCGCCACAGGTAGCAGCGGCTGTCGCCGGCCCAGATGCAGGTGGCGCGGTCCTCCTCCACCAGCAGTACCACCACTGTGCTGC
Source organism: Halopseudomonas sp. Lyrl_26 (assembly GCF_051948695.1). NCBI lineage: Bacteria > Pseudomonadati > Pseudomonadota > Gammaproteobacteria > Pseudomonadales > Pseudomonadaceae > Halopseudomonas > Halopseudomonas sp. Lyrl_26. The sequence continues at coordinate 107,311 of NZ_JAYJLH010000003.1, read as the reverse complement.
CCATGACAGGGTCGGGTTGTCCACTGACCAGGGTCAGCTCCCGGCTCAGACGCCTGTTGAGCAGGTGCAGGGTGTGGCGCACCTGCTGGACGCGCCTATCCAGGTCGCTGCCGCCGGGCAGCTCGGCCAGGTGTTCGACTATCAGGCGGCTGGCCAGGGCGCCGTTCTGATGCCCGCCCATGCCGTCGGCTACCACCCAGAGCCCGCGTTCCGGCAGGGCCAGAAAGGCGTCCTCGTTGTGGCTGCGGACCTTGCCGGGATCCGTTCTGGCATGGCTGTGCCAGGCGCTGAGCAGATCCATCACAACCGGGCCGGCAGGCTGAAGCCGCGCAGCAGGCTCAGATCGAACGGGTTCGGCGAGCGCTGACTGTGCAGCAGGTAATGGGCACGCATGCCGCCCAGGTCCGCCTTGAGCAGCAGCACGTCGCGATCCGAGTGGTAGTCGACCTGGAGCTCGTCGAGCAGCCGGAACAGTGACCAGACGCCGCGATTGTGATCCAGCGACATGCGCTTGCCACCCAGATCCTCGAGTACCAGGCTGGCGCGTCCGGCCTCGTTGTCCACCGGCCAGCGGAAGGCGGTCTGCACTATCGGGCCGTGACGGTACTCCATGTTCTGATAGCCGAGGCGCAGACTGGCCCGCCCCAGGTTGGAGTCGAGGAAGAAGGGCTCCAGGCGGAACTGCACCTGGGGCTCGCTGGGATTCTCGGCGAAGAAGCTGCGCCGGATCCGTTCGGCCCGGCCCATCTGTGCCAGCAGCTCCCGGGATATCGGCAGACCCCGGCCGTCCACCTGGCGGATCTGGTAGCCCCGGGCGCTGCTGCTGACGAAGGGCTGCAGATACTGCTCGAAGAACTGCTCGGCGGTACCGCGGCTGCGGAAGAACTCGCGGAAGTCGCTGAGGGTTACCTCGCTCTCGCTGTCACGGCTGAAGGGATAGCGCTGACCGACGGAGTTGCGCCAGCTGGCCAGCAGTTCACTGCGGTAGCGCTGGTTCAGATGCTTGTAGGCCTCATCGAGCACCAGCATCCAGCTGTCACCGGCCAGTTCGGTGAGCCACTTGTTCGCTGGCAGCGGCAGGCGGGCGGCGGCGGTGCGCAGCTGGGTGATGGCGTCAGCCTGGCCACCGATACGGCTGCGTGCCATATCGAAGGCCGCCTGACCCGGTGCACTGGCCTGGGCCAGACCACTGAACTGCAGGTGCATGGCGTCCAGCGCCTGGAGTGCCTGGAGCAGCTCTGGCCCGGGGCTGGCGTCCTGATCCAGCAGTTGGTGCAGCGGCTCGAAGCGGCGCTCCATGCTGCGCATGGCGCGGTTGGGGGTGGCGGTGTCGTCGGTCAGCAGGGTGTTGTTGCGCACCTGCTCCAGCAGCTTGACCAGGGGCGAGTTGGCGGCAGCCAGTATGCTCATGTTCTGGGCCGCCTGCTGGGCGTCGGGCAGCGGGTCCAGAGCGATGCGGCCGAGCAGCTCGCCCCAGTGATGGGCGTAATCCTCGAAGTACAGCTGTTCCATCTCCAGCATCAGCCGGTTGCGGTCCTGGCTGCTCAGCTCGTCATCGCCACCGAGAACCCAGTTGTCGCGCAGCATGTCCTGCACCAGATCATTGCCGCGGGCGAGGAACATCTGCTGGTAGCCGCTGCGGGTGTAGAAACCGGGCAGGGTGTTCTGGTTGCTGGTCAGAAGGGCACCGCGGGGCCCCAGGTGATTGATCAGGCGGTACTCCGGCAGGCTGCCGGACTGCTCCACCAGGGTGCGGTACAGCACGCTGGCCAGCGACTCGCGGCGCAGTTCGCGGCGGGCATCACTGATCAGGCGGGTATCCAGTGCGTAGGGACGGAACGGTTGTTCCAGCAGGCGACCGAAGTGCCCGTTCAGGCTGGCCTGCATGGAGGTGTCGCCGGCGAAGCGCTGGGACCAGTCCTCGGCCATCCATTCCTGCAGCCACTGGCGATCACGGCGCTCAGACATGCCGAGCATCAGGTAGGCGCGCAGGTTGTTGAACAGCTGTTCACGGTCATGCAGGCTGGCCTCGATCCGGGATTCCAGGCGCAGCGCTACATTCTTCAGCAGCAGCTTCTCCAGCTGGTCGCGGTAGGCGCGGTGCAGAGTCGGATTAACCGCTTCGCCCTGATAGAGCCCGGCCCGCTCGCGCCAGCGGGCATCGGCGCGGCTGGTGTAGACCAGGCTGGCGGCGTGGCTGCTGTCCAGAACCCGCAGCATGCCCTCGGTATGCTTCCGGGTCTGCAGGCGCTGCTGATCCTGCTTGAGCTGCTGGGCGATGCTGCGCAGTTGCTCGAGTCGTTGGTGGTTGGCCGAGAAGCTGTTGGCCCAGGCCAGGCCGGCGACAATCAGGCAGGCTGCGGCGGTTCCGAACATCAGGCGCTGGCGCCAGTGGATGCGTTTGACCTCGCGCTCATCCAGCCCGGCGAGATCCGCCTCGGGGAAGATCACCCGGCTGAGCAGGTGGCGGATGAAGCGCGGGCGGCCGCTGCGGGCGGCGGGTACCGCCGCGCTGCCCTGGCCCAGGTTACGGCCGATGCTGGCGGTGAGCGGATCGAGACCGCCGCGCACGCTCGGCGCGCTGGTCAGGTAGAAGCCGCGCAGCTGGGCGGCGCTCTGGTAGCGGTTGCCGGCGAAGGCCAGCTCGATCAGCAGGCTCAGGGGTTCGCCCAGGCGGCCCAGCTGATGCGGAAAATCGAGGATGCGTCCGCGGCGGCCGATGTCCCGCTCCTGATGCAGGCGCATGATCACCTGGCTGTTGAGACGCTGCAGCAGGTCCTGGAATTGCTGGCGCACGACCTCCAGGTCGGTGCCATCCTGGTCCTTGCGGAAGCTCACGCCCAGTACCTGATCATTCTCGTCGCTGGACAGGTTGTCGAAGTGCTCGTCGAAGCCGAGCAGCAGGTCGGCCTTGCTCAGAACCAGATAGACCGGCACCTCCATGCCGAGCCGGCGGTTGATTTCCAGCAGCCGCTGGCGAATCTGCCGCGCCTGGTTTTCCAGCGCCTGCTGGTTCTCGCCCAGCAGCAGATCGACCGGCAGGTTGATCAGCACGCCATTGAGCGAACGCTGTCTGCGGTTGCGCAGCAGCCCCAGCAGGGTATTCCAGCCGAGGCTGTCAACCTGGGGATCGGGTTGGCTGAGATAGCGTCCGCTGCTGTCGATCAGTACCGCATGTTCGGCGAAGTACCAGTCGGCATAACGGGTGCTGGCGACCTCGTTGGTGACACCCTGCCGATCACGGGTATTGAGCGGGAAATCCAGCCCGGAGAACTCCAGCAGGCTGGTCTTGCCGCTGCCCTCGGGGCCGAGCAGCAGGTACCAGGGCAGCTCCCGCCGCCAGCGTTCACTGCGCCCCTTGTACAGGCTGGAACGGCTGAGGGTACGCAGGGCCTGCTTGTAGCGGCTGTGCAGCTCGAGCTGTTCCTCGACGATCAGGTTCTCCCGGCGCAGGCGCTCCTGGGCTTCGCTGTCGCTTTCCTCGGTCTTCTGTCGGCGCTGCTTCTTCCAGTTGGCGAACACCAGACTCAGACCCCAGCCCAGCAGCAACGCACTGATGGTCAGCCAGCGGGCGCCGGCACTGCCCCAGGGCCTGTGATCATTGATGGCCAGGGTCGGGCCCAGGGTCCAGACAATCACCGCCAGGCCCAGCACCAGGATCAGGCTCCAGGCCCAGCCCTGGCGGACCATGCGCAGTGCTTTGAAGAGTATGGATTTGGCATTCATTGCAGATCATCCCTGAAGGTGGTGTCGGCCAGCGAGGCCGGACTGCCCTGTATGAATTCCTGAAGAACGTGCTGGCGCTGCTCCCTGAGCACCCAGCTGAAACCGCCATAGATCACCCCCAGGCACAGCAGGGTGAACAGGGTGACCGCCCACCAGGGCGCAGCCCGCACGAACTGGCCGCGCTCGCCCTGCAGGCCCTGCCAGTGGGGCGAGATCTCGCTGGGTACATCCCCGCGCAGCTGGCGGATCTGCCGATACAGGCTGTCGCGGATGACCTCCAGCTCCAGCGTTCCCCGGGGCATGACGCGGTACTTGCCCTCGAAGCCCAGGGACAGGCACAGGTACATCAGCTCCAGCAGGTGCAGATGCTTGACCGGGTTGCGCGACAGCCGCTCGAGCAGCTGGAAGAATTTCTCGCCACCGAAGGTTTCATTGTGGAAGCTGCTCAGCAGGCTCATCTGCGACCAGGCGCTTTCGTTGCCCCAGGGAGTGGTGGCCACGGCCTCGTCGATGGCCGTGCAGAGCACGTAGCGGGCGGCCATTACCTCGCTGCTGTCGCCGCTGTCCTGCAGCGCCTGGTGCTCGAACAGGCGGATCTCGGAACTCAGGCGCTCCTTGAGGCTGTGCAGATCCTCGGCCTGGTAGGTGTTCTTCAGCCGCACCACCTCGGACAGCAGGGTGGCGGCGAGGGAGATCAGCGGGTTCAGGCTGGGATTGAAATTGCCTGCATCGTGCCGGCGAGCGGCGTACACCATGCGCTGCTCTATCCTTTCCATCTTCGGCGCGGCGGCGAAATCGGTCAGCGGTGTACGTGCCGGCAGCTCGCCGCTGCGATTGAGAATGACCGTGCGGTCGTCCTGGCTGTAGTCCATATCCTTGATCATGGGGTTCAGTTCCTGATGGCCCAGAATGTGAGTTCAAGTCCGGGGAAGTCGCCGGAAACGTGGAAGGCGAAACCCCCGGAGCGCTCGAGCTGCGCCATCTCTTCGGAATTGAGCTCGAGGGCGAAGTAGGTCTTGCCGGAATGGAAGGGGATCTGCCGGGGCGCCACCGGCAGCGGTCTGACCTTGATGCCAGGCAGATGCAGATTGACCAGCTGGCGGATCCGTTCGACCGGGCCGACCTTCAGATGCGCCGGCAGGCGCTGGCGCAGTTCTTCGGAATCGCACTGGGCGCTGGCAGCCAATACGAAGGAGGCGGTGTCCAGCAACTTGTGGTCGTGCAGCGGCGACACCTGAATGCCGTACTGGCGCTGCTGCAGGGCCAGTTCCACGGCGTGCTGTTCCAGCACCATGGAAAGCGACTGGCGCAGCGCCTCCATCAGACGGCGGAAACTGCTGCGCTGATCGCTGTGCTGATAGCGGCTGTCCAGACGTGGCCGGCGGGCATCGCCGGCGAAGGTCGACAGCTCGCCGAAGAGCCCCAGCAGCTCCCGGTACAACTGTTCCGGATGCAGGTGCTCCTGGCCCATGTAATGGCGCAGCAGCGGCTCGTGCCGGTTGATCAGCTGCAGCATGGCGAAGTCGCCGAATTCCGCGCCGCTCACCCGGCCCGCCGCGCGGATCCGCTCGGCGAGGATGTCGCCGCGGTGGCTGAGCATGCTGATCACTTCCTTCAGGCAGGACTGCAGGAAGTGGCTGGCCTGGACGTGCAGGAAGCTCGGCACGAACTCGGTATCCAGACTCACCACCCCATCCGGTGTGGTATCCAGTATCTGGCACAGTTGCAGGCGCACGTAAGCCTGGGCATCAGGCTGCTCGCCCAGCAGCAGACGGAAGTCCGGCTGGGCGCAGCTGACCACGGCGCTGCCATCATCCCCGGCATTGGAGTCACTGACGTCCCGGTCATGCACCGTGTAGCGGGCCAGCACATCCTGCTGCTGGGGTCGTCGGGCCTCGACGTGGTTGCCGGTTACCAGCGGCAGGGCCAGCCATACCGCGCAGTTGCTGGTGTTGGGCGGCACATCCAGCGACAGCGGGCTGTGTCCTGATCCCAGTTCGAACAGGCTGCCATCGGGCAGGATGCCGCTGGCCTGGCTCAGAACCAGCTTGCCCATGGCCAGGAACTGATGGTCGATCTCGAGATTGAAGAAGCCATGGGCGCAGCTGTGCAGCAGCTGGGTCCGCGCCTTCAGCTGGTGATCGTAGTACCTGTCGTTCTGCTGGAAATGCTGGGGCCGCAGCAGCATCCCCTCATGCCAGACAACTCTGCTGATCATCATGCATCAGTTCCTCGGGGCGCGGGCATGGTCGTTGTCGCTGATGCCCAGCTCATCGAGCTGCAGATGCAACTGATTGAGCTGGCCGACGCGCAGGGGAATCACCTGTTGCCAGCGTGTCGCCGGCAGATTGCGATAGGCGGCCAGTACGCCGAGATAGGTGCCTTCAGCGGTGGTCAGCAGATTCAGCTCCTGGCTCTGGCCGGGCCGCAGCTCCAGCTCCTCGTGGGCGATCAGGTCCAGCGCCAGGGTTTCCTGGGGCTGCTGATACAGGGAAAAGAACTCGGCATGCTCGAAGGTCACCGGGTTCTTCAGTTCATACAGGCGCAGCACTATGGGCGAGGGACGCCCATGCAGATCCGGGTTGAGCCGGTCGCTGCCGGTCAGGTGCAGGTCGATCCGCGTGGCAGGCGGATTCTGTTTCAGGGCACAGCCGGCCAGTGTCACAAGTACCAGAGCGGTCAGGGCGATACGCAGCATGGCAGTCATCCTTGGGTATCCATGTTGAGGGTGGCGATCAGGCGGATCTGTTCTTCGTAGGCATTGGCAAAGTCGCGGGCGAACAGGCGCTTGCTCCAGTCCTCCTCGGCCTGGATCGCCTGATGGAAGCGGGTGTAGGCCTTCCAGCGGGCGCCGTTGGTGTTGAGCAGGCCCTTGCCTTCGCGTTCGAAACGCAGGTTCAGCTGTTCCGGTGAGAAATGTTCCAGCATGCCCCGCAGCGCTGCTCGACTGGCGGCACTGAGGGCCACCTGATGGGCCTGCAGGTCACGATAGCCACGGGCTACCGCCTGGGTGGCGGACAGTTGCCCAGGCTCCCCGCCGCGCAGCATCAGGGTCAGGGCCTCACTGCTGTCCGCAGCGTGCTTGAGCGGATTGTTGCCGGCAGTCTGAACCGTGGTCTGGGCCAGACGCAGCTCGCTCTTCAGCTCGCTGCGGGTCTTCAGGCTCTGCTGCAGATGGCTGACACATTGCCTGAGCAGGGTGGCTGCGGCGATGGCCAGGGCCTCGCGCTGGTCATCCGGCAGTCCATCCAGGCTGACACCCAGGGCCTGGGAGTATCTGGCCCAGAAGGTATCGGCGAGCGCCGGTTCGACGGTGGACACGGGCGGCTCGACCGGCGCGGCCGGGGGCGGAACCAGCTCGGGGACCGGCAGTCGCTCCATATCGATACGAGCGTAATCGTGGGGTTGCTCGGCGGATTCAGCGGGCAGCCCCCAGGACAGCTCGTCCCGGTACTGGCGCTCTTCCTGCTGATCCAGGGCATTCAACGGGTCCAGATCGAGGAAGGCATCGTCGGGAATGATGTTGCCAGTGGACTGGCTGTGTGGCAGGGCGGAGTCGAACTCGCTGGGGTCCTGCCGCAGCCGCGCGCGGATCTGGTAGTCGCCCAGACAGAACACCTGGCCATGCTCGATGCGTACCGGCTCGCCCTTGACCATGGGCATGCCGCTGTCCTTGAGGTGGATGCCGTTGCTGCTGGTATCGGTCAGATAGAAGGCGCCATTGTCGAAGGTCACCATTGCATGCTTGCCTGATACCACCCGGTTGCGATCCGGCAGCACCCAGTCGCACCCCTCGGCACGTCCGATGATGCCTCCTGCCAGCCTGAAGGTCTTGCTCGCCGCGCTTCCATCCAGCGGTTGCGGTGCGCTGACCATGTCAAAAACCAGTTCCATGCCTGTTTTGCTCCTGTCGATCAGAGGCCGCGACCGGCCGTGGGCTCGCCGAGCGGGCGGTAGTCCTTCTTGTTGCTGCTGCAGCCAGCGCTGAGCACCAGCAGTAACGAAAGGGTGAGTGCGGAGTAGAGTTTCCAGTTCATGGCGCTTTACCTTGCGGGGATTTCAGTTGTCGTTCTGCTTTGCAAGCACATGTATGTATGGGTCGTGATAGCTGTGCTCGATCCGTATGCCGGCCGCTCTGGCCTGTTCTTCATGTATTGGACGCCGAAGCGCTTGATCACCGGCTCATCGGCGACCATGCCGTTGCCCTGATCAAAGCCGGTGGGCGCCAGCCGCGGAAATACCGGCAGGTCGCTGACCAGCTGCAGTTCGATGCGGTAGCACTGGCTGATGGCTTCGTGAGCGCGGAAGGAAAGCACCCGGAAGTCGTGCTTGAGGCCGGACAGGTCCAGGGTGAAGTGGGCTTCATTGGCCAGGTTGAGCATGGTGTCTCTCCCTGGTTCTCAGGTTGGCGGGGCTGATGTTCAGTCGTTGCATGCGGTACAGCAGGGTGCGTCTGGGCAGCCCCAGTTCCTGCGCGGCGCTGGTCTGGTTGCCCTGATTGCGCTGCAGGCAATCGAGCAGCAGGTTGCGTTCGACCCGCTCCAGTCGGTCGCGCAGGTTCATGCCTGTGGCCGGCCCGCTGTCGGCGGGCAGGTTGAAATGCTCGGGCAGCAGCAGGTTGTCCTCGCACAGCAGCAGGGCTCTGGCGATCATCCCCTTCAGCTCGCGGACGTTGCCCGGGAAGCTGTAGCTGCTCAGCTGCTGCAGGGTGCCTTCGCCCCAGCGGCAGGGGCTGCGGTGCAGGAAGCGGCAGGCCTCGTCGGCAAAGCGCAGGGCCAGCAGCGCGATATCCTCACCCCGCTCCCGCAAGGGCGGCAGCAGGATGGGGAAGGGGGTCAGCCGGTAGTAGAGGTCCTCGCGGAACAACCCCTTGCTGACCATGCTTTGCAGATCCTGATGGGTGGCGGTGATGATGCGCACATCCACCCGGCGGGTTTCGTTGCTGCCGAGCGGGCGCACTTCGCTTTCCTGCAGAAAGCGCAGCAGCTTGGCCTGCAGCGACAGGGGCATGTCGCCGATTTCATCCAGGAAGAGGGTGCCGCCATCGGCGCTGGCGATGAGCCCGGCGTAGTCCCGATCGGCCCCGGTGAAGGCACCCCGGCGATAGCCGAACAGCTCGCTTTCCAGCAGGTGTTCGGGCAGGGCCGCACAGTTCTGCACCACGAAGTTCTCGCTGCGGCGGGAGCCGTAATCGTGAATCGCCCGTGCCACCAGCTCCTTGCCGGTGCCGGTTTCCCCTGTTATCAGCACTGTGACCGGGTTGTGCAGCACCTTGCCGATGAGCTGGTAGACCCGCTGCATGGCGGTGCTTTCACCGATCAGGCCGTAGCTGCGGGCCAGAGCCGTTGAAGGCGTCACTGCCGGGAGTGGGGGTGACGCCGGCTGATTGTGCTGCAACAGCTGCAGTTGCTGCAGGGTGAAGTTACCCAGTAACTGCAGGGATTCCTCATAGGCCTGGAAGGCCTGACCTGCGCGTCCGGCCAGCAACAGCAGTCCGCTGACATGCTGTTCGCCGTCCTGCAGCGGCAGGCAGGTCAGGCAGCGCCACTGTCCAGCATCGGCGGGCAGGAAATCCGTCTGATACAGGCTGCCATGCAGATCGTCGATATGCAGTGGCCGGTTCTGCGTCAGGCAATACTGCAGCAGCTGCTGGTCACGGTAGTCGCTGGACAGGGTGCCGCCGTCCCGGGAGCAGGGACGTCCATCCTGCCACTGCGCAGCCAGGTTCAGCTGGGTATGGGTCACGTCCAGCAGATAGAGCTGACTCAGGGCGCTGCCGGACAGCGCACCCGCCGCCTCGGCCAGGCCCTGCTGCAGTTCCCGGCTGTCACGGTTGCTGGCCAGAGCGGCGAAGCGGACCAGCAGCTGCTCGGCGTAATCCAGCGGTCGGCTCAGCTGGTCGAACAGCGGTGGCAATTCAAGCGAACTCACAGACCAGCGCTCCTTCGGCATCCAGGGTGGCGTGAACGTGGTTCAGGCTGGCGCCGGTGGCCATGCTGTCCAGCACCTGATCGACGATTCGCGGTTGTAGCTGCTGGTCGATCAGGTAGTCGATCAGCCTCGCGCCGCTGTCGCCCTGCTGGCAGCGACCGGCGAAATGCTCGACCAGCGCCGGGCTGTGGCTGAAGCCCAGCTGGCGGCGTTGCAGGCGCTCGCCGAAGCGCTCCAGCTTGAGTGCGATGAGCTCCCGCAGCACCTGATCGTCGACCGGGTAGTAGGGCACCACGCGCATGCGGGCCAGCAGCGCCGGCTTGAAGTGGCGGCTCAGGGTGGGGCGTATGCTCTGTTCCAGTTGCGCGGCATCCGGCCGCTGGCCCCCGGCACAGAGCTGCATGATCTGTTCGCTGGCCAGATTCGAGGTCATCAGGATCAGGGTATTGCGGAAGTTGATCTCTCGACCTTCACCGTCATTGGCTACGCCCTTGTCGAAGACCTGATAGAAGACGTTGAGCACCTCGGGGTCGGCCTTCTCGATCTCGTCCAGCAGGATGACCGAGTAGGGCCTCTGGCGCACTGCTTCGGTGAGCATGCCGCCTTCGCCATAGCCGACATAGCCGGGCGGCGCGCCGAGCAGCCGCGATACGCTGTGCTTTTCCTGGAATTCGGACATGTTGATGGTGGTGAGAAAACGCTCGCCGCCATACAGCAGATCGGCCAGCGCCAGCGCGGTCTCGGTCTTGCCGACCCCGCTGGGACCCACCAGCAGGAATACCCCGGCCGGCGCATCCGGATTGTTCAGCCCCGCCGCCGCGGCGCGCATGGCGCGGTCCAGCGCCACCACCGCCTGCTCCTGGCCGCGGATGCGCTGGCGCAGATCGTCGGCGAAGCCGGTAACCCGTGCGCTGTGTTCCCGGGCCAGCTGGCTGAGCGGTACTCCGGTCCAGTGGCTGATGACCTCGGCCACCAGGCGCGGGGATACCTCGTAGCTCACCAGCCGCCGCTCGACGGGGATGCTCTGCAGTTGGCCCTGCAGCTGCTCCAGCTCGGCGGTCAGCTGCTCCAGCGACGGTGCCTGCGGCTGATCCGTTGGGCTATCGGCCGGCGCGTCGGACTGGCGCCGCGCGGTGCAGCGGCGGCGCAGCTGCAACAGGCGATCCGCCAGTTCCCGTTGTTGCTGCCAGTCGGTCTCCAGCTCCTGCAAGGTGTGGCGGTTCCGGTCAATCTCCTGCTGCAGATGGTCGAGCTCGCTGCTGGCCACCGCCAGTCCGGCCTGCTGATCGCGCTGCCGGGCCTGGAGCTGACGTTCCTGCTCGGCGATTCGGGTGCGCAGGTCGGTGATGGCCTCCGGCGGTGAGGCGAGCCCGATGCGTACCCGGGCGCAGGCCGTGTCCAGCACATCCACTGCCTTGTCCGGCAGCTGCCGTCCGGCCAGGTAGCGGGCGGACAGCTGCGCAGCGGCAATCACCGCATCATCACGCAGGTAGACCCCGTGACCGGCTTCGTAGAGGGGGGCCAGCCCGCGCAGTATGGTGACGGCTTCATCGGTGGTCGGCTCCAGCACCTGCACCGGCTGGAAGCGTCGGGTCAGGGCCGGATCCTTCTCGAAGTGCTTCTTGTATTCGCTCCATGTGGTGGCGGCGATGGTGCGCAGCTCGCCCCGTGCCAGTGCCGGCTTGAGCAGGTTGGCGGCGTCCGAGGTGCCCTGCTGGCCGCCAGCCCCGATCAGGGTGTGGGCTTCATCGATGAACAGGATCGCCGGGCGGGCGGCGCTGCGAACCTCGTCGATCACCGCCTGCAGGCGACGCTCGAACTCACCCTTGATGCTGGCGCCCGCCTGCAGCAGGCCCATGTCCAGGGCCAGCAGGTCGACATCGCGCAGGGCCTCGGGTACCTCCCCGGCAACAATGCGCAGGGCCAGCCCCTCGACCACGGCGGTCTTGCCCACACCCGCATCACCGATGACGATGGGGTTGTTCTTGCGTCGCCTGGCGAGGATATCGATCATCTGGCGCAGGACCTGATCGCGGCACAGAACCGGGTCCAGACGGCCGTCCCGGGCCTGGGCTGTGAGGTTGTGGGTGAAGCGGGCCAGGGCGCTGTCTCCAACGGCGGCCGGAGCGCTGGCCGGCGATTCCTGCATGGCCAGAGCATGGTCAAGGAGCCTGTCGCTGCGGATGCTGTCGAGGGCCGGCTGGTAGCGGGTGCCGGCATAGCGCACCGGATTGCGCAGCAGGCCGAGCAGCAGTGCCGCCTGGTCCACCTGACTGCGGCCCAGTTCCAGGGTGGCCACCAGCAGCGCGTCCTGCAGCCACTGCACCAGCTCCAGCGCGAAGCTCGGGCTGCGGCCGCAGTCGCCCTCGCCGCGGGGCTGCAGGGCGCTGCGCAAGCGGTCGATATCCTGCTCCGCGTCCTCCAGAGCCTTCAGCAGCAGGCTGTCCGGGCGCTCCAGCATCGCCAGCAGCAGATCCTCCGGCAGGACCTTGCCGGCACCCCGGTGCACGCAGCTCTGGGCGGCGCCTTCCAGGTCGCGGCGGCTGGGCGCATCGAGCGCCTGTACCAGTTTCTGAATATCCACGTTGATCATCTGTCAGTCCTTGATTCCTGAGGCCAGTGTGACTTCCGGGGGGTAGTCGGATTCGCCCAGCCAGCTGGTCCAGCCCAGCCGGCAGAGGTTGTTCCCGGCCAGAAAAAGCGGGTGAATGGCGTCCCGGCGCAGCTGCAGCCGCAGGTCATGGGCCAGGGGTGTGCGCAGACAGAAGCGCACCAGGGTCAGCAGTGCCGCATAGCCCTTGCCGCCAGGCAGGAAGTCATGGAAACCTTCCCAGTCCAGATCGCGGATATGGATGCGGAATTTGCCGCTGCGGTCGCGGATGCGGTCCCCCAGTACCAGCGAGCTGCCCAGCTGACTGTTGGCCCGGCCCAACCGGTTCTGCTGTTCCACGTCGATCTCCACCCGGCGTTCGACGCATTCCTCGATGTCCATGCCCGGGTGCTGGAAGTAGTAGCGCAGGGTGGATTCCAGCAGTGCCGCGGACTGCACGCGCATGCTGATCAGGCCCAGGTAGGGCAGCAGACGATTCCACTGCAGGTCGCCGGCCTCGCGCAGCGGCGCCTGACCCAGCCCGACCAGGGCAAACATGTGCGCCGAAACGGCGTCGCCGGCGCCGGGACGGTAGCGGCTCTGGTAGCGATACTTGCGCCATATCGGCAGCAGCAGCCGTTGCAGCCGATTGTTGAACAGGTCGAGAAAGTCCCGGGTGGTGATGTCCCCCGGAGCATCGCCCAGGGCCTGTTCACTGTAGAAGGTCGGCAGTGGAGAGGCGGAGCCGAACAGGCCGATCAGATTGATACACAGGCGCGCCCGCAGCTCCCCATGCTCATGCACGAACTCCACCTGCTCGATATCGGTGCCGGGAAACCCCATGCTCGGATTGGCCCGGAATTCCAGGTGCTCGTACAGCGCCTCCTCGCTCAGGCCGGGGTGGGCCTGGCGCAGGCGGTGCATTACCTGGCTGATGCCCTGAAACAGGCTGTATTCTCGAATGGTGCGGCCCAGACTGCTCAGAGCAGGGGCTGCAACCCCATGCGTGGCGTCCATTGGTACCGCTCTCCCTGGGTGGTTGTGACCCGCAACTCGTGGAAGGAGTTGAGGTTGGCGTACAGCGCAAAGAATTCGTTGAGCACGCTGGCGAACAGGAAGAGTTCGCCCTCGCTCAGATAGTGCTCGGCGTCCATCTCCAGCTCGGTGCGTATGCCGCGCACCGGCAGCCCCTGTTTGAGGCGGTCGACATGCTGGTGCCGGATATGTTTCAGGCCATCGAGCCGGTGCTGCCCGATGCGCGCCGCGTGCTGATCGTGATAGCGCGGGAAGTCGTAGTTGCGCAGCATCGCCTTGAGTGCATCGACATTGGTCAGCGACAGGTAGTTGAGCGACATGTTGCTGATCAGCTTCCACAGGAAATCGCTGTCCAGGGGCGGTGCGTAGCTGGGGGTGACCGGACTGATGTTGCGGAAACCGAGAAAGTCCGGGGTGTCCTCGCTGAGGCAGCAGATGTCGCCGATACCCAGCTGGCTGGGCAGCTGGTGATTGGTGCAGGTCAGCTCGATGGACAGGGTCTCGTGGAGATCCTCGCTGCCGCCGCCGAAGCTGAGGAAGGTCTCCAGCCCCTCGCCGTGCAGGGACGGATACTGACGGAGGCTGTAGTGGGGCGCCGACACAGCTCCCTCGGTGCGGTTGTCGTGCTCGAAGGATTCGAAGGCGACGTACTCGGTATGCCCCATGCCGCCGGGCTTCCAGCCGGTGATCCGGTCCACCGAGTAGACCGCGCACTGGTGCTGCGGATATTCCGCCGGGCGCAGCAGGTAGTGGTCCTGTCGGCCATCAAGGCGGATGGGGACGGCATCGTGACTGAACAGGTTCGCCACCGGCGTGCAGTACAGACGCACGTTGTCCAGGGTCGGACTGATACGCTGGCTGCCGGTCTTGCGGATGTGGCAGCGCAGCTCCAGACCGCAGGCCTGCTGGAGCAGTGCCGGATCGAGCCGGGTGAGACAGTCCAGCCCGGTGACGTCGACAAAGAGGAATTTTTCCTCGAAGGCGTAGTATTCCTGCAGGCAGCGATAACCGGTGAAGGTATTGACCGGATAGGGGACCAGCCCCTGTTGCGGGTCGAAGCCACCGGCCTGCACCTGGTCGGCGCCGATCTGCAGTGCGCGTGGTCGGCCGGGGCCCTCCGGCAGTGCCAGGGCTCGGCCTTCGGCATCCAGCGGGACCAGCTCTATCCTGTCCAGCTGTTGCAGCAGATACAGGTAGAGCATCTGGCTGACGTAGCGCTCGCCGGCCAGATGCAGGCGCAGGCGCTGCAGGCCCAGATCACCCAGACAGCCTTCGCAGACCATGGCCATGCGCAGGCTGAGCAGCGCGCCTTCACCCTTGACCGAGTAATCCAGCCGGTTCAGCTGCAGGGGCAGGATCTCCACCTCGCTGGTGGTGCGGAATCGGCAGGAGATGCCCTGTATCGGTCGGGACTCCACGGGGGTGTGACGGGGGACCGTCACCGCCGGGCCGGCGCGCCTCAGCGGGTCGAACTGCAGCATGCTGAAGGCAGGCAGCGGGCGCATGTAATTCGGCCACAGCAGGTGCATGAGCGAATGGGTCAGCTCCGGCAGTTCATCATCCAGCTTCTGCCGCAGGCGGCCGGTCAGAAAGGCAAAGCCCTCCAGCAGACGCTCCACGTCCGGGTCCCTGCCGCTCTGACCGAGGAAGGGCGCCAGCGCCGGGTTGCGCTCGGCAAAACGCTTGCCTGCCTGACGCAGGGCGCTCAGTTCGCTCTGGTAATAGTGGTTGAAGGACATGACTGGCGACCCTGTCTTGGTGGCTGGCGCGGTTATCGAACACGAACCCGGCCGCTGCCATCGAGGCTGGCGGCAAAGCTCACTTTCCGGCGATCACCCCCGCTGTCCATGAACGCTTCGATGGCAAAGGCCAGATGCAGGGGGTCGTGGTGGCGCGGCAGGGCGGTGACGCGGACCTGCTGCAGGCGCGGCTCGTAGTCGGTAATGAAGCGCTCGATGGCCGAGCGCGCCTGCTGCAGGGCGTCGTGTACTGACAGGCGCATGTCGTTGAGGTCCGGCAGACCGTAGTCCGGCAGGGTCTGTACGCTGCCGGCACGGGTGCTGAGCATGCGGGTCAGGTGCCGGGATACCGAGGCGGCCACCGCGTCTGCGGTGGCCAGCCCCTGACGGGCGCGGACCTCGCCGGCCAGGCGTTCGAACAGACTGCCGTAGCTCACCGGGGCTTACTCCTTGTCCAGCTTGCCGACCAGGGACAGGGTGAAGTCGGCACCCATGTACTTGAAGTGCGGGCGCACGCTGAGGCTGACCCGGTACCAGCCCGGCTCCCCTTCCACATCGGTCACCTTCACCTGGGCGGCACGCAGCGGCCGGCGTCCGCGCACTTCGGGGTTGGGGTTGTCCTGGTCGGCAACGTACTGGCGGATCCACTTGTTCAGCTCCAGCTCCAGGTCGGTGCGCTCCTTCCAGGCACCGATCTGTTCGCGCTGCAGTACCTTGAGGTAGTGCGCCAGGCGGTTGACGATGAACAGGTAGGGCAGCTGGGTTCCCAGGCGGAAGTTGAGCTCGGCATTCCTGCCCTCTTCGCTGTTGCCGAAGAACTTCGGCTTCTGGGTCGAGTTGGCGGAGAAGAAGGCCGCATTGTCGCTGCCCTTGCGCATGGTCAGGGCGATGAAGCCCTCCTCGGCCAGCTCGTATTCCCGGCGGTCGGAGACCAGTACCTCGGTGGGGATCTTGGTCTCGATCTCGCCCATGCTCTCGAAGTGGTGCAGCGGCAGGTCTTCCACGGCGCCACCGTTCTGCGGGCCGACGATATTCGGGCACCAGCGGTAGCGGGCAAAGCTTTCGGTCAGACGGGTAGCGAAGGCGAAGGCAGTATTGCCCCACAGGTAGTCTTCGTGACTGCCCGCGACATTCTCCCGATAGACGAAGCTGCGCACCGGGTTCTCGACCGGGTCATAGGGGGTGCGCAGCAGGAAGCGCGGCAGGGTCAGACCGACATAGCGGGCGTCGTCCCGCTCACGGAAGGACTGCCACTTGGCGAACTGAGGGCCCTCGAAGTGATCCTTGAGGTCCTTGATGTCGGGCAGCCCGTTGAAGCTTTCCAGGCCGAAGAACTGCGGGCCCGCCGAGGCGATGAACGGGGCATGCGCCATGCTGGCAACGCTGGCCACGTACTGCAGGGTCTTGATGTCGGGTGCGCTTGGGCCGAAGTAGTAGTTGGAGATCAGGGCGCCCACCGGCTTGCCGCCGAACTGGCCGTACTCGGCGGTGTAGACGTGCTTGTACAGGCCGGATTGGACGATATCGGGACTGTCCTCGAAATCCTCCAGCAGATCCTGTTTGGACGCGTTGATCAGTTCGATGCGGGTGTTCTCGCGGAAGTCGGTACGATCGACCAGCAGCTTGAGTCCGCGCCAGGCTGATTCCAGGGCCTGGAAGCTAGGGTGATGGAGAATCTCGTCCATCTGCTGGCTGAGCTTGCTGTCGATCTCGGCAATCATGCGATCGACCATGGCCTTCTTCACCGGCTGCTGCTGATTGTGGGGCTTGAGCAGTTCCTCGATGAAGGCGGACACACCCCGCCGTGCGATGCCGTAGGCTTCGTCTTCGGGGCTCAGGCGGGTCTCGGCGATGATGCGGTCGAGAATGCTGTCGTCGGTGGCTTGCCGGCTGGTGTCGAGCGCTGTCTGTGTGGTCATGGCTGGCGTCCTCGGGATCAGGAATCGGGTTGCTGGGTGTCGGTGAGGCCGAGTTCGTCGAGAATGCGTTCCCGAGAGGCGTCATCACCGAGTACGCTTTCGATGGCCTTGCGGAAGGCCGGGGCATTGCCCAGAGGGCCTTTCAGCGCGACCAGGGCGTCACGCAGCTCCATCAACTGGCGCAGTTCCGGAACCTGCTCCACCAGGCTGGCAGGGTTGAAGTCCTTCATCGAATTGATCTGCAGTTTCACCGCGAGATCTTCCTGCTGCGGGTCGTCCTGAAGCCGGTTCGGCACCGTCAGCGTCAGATTCAGCTCCTGCTTGGCCAGCACCTCGTCGAAGTTGTGCTTGTCGATCGAGATGGGTTTGCGATCCTCGATCTGGCGCTCGTCCTCGCGCTGGGTGAAATCACCGAGGACCATGAGCTTGAGTGGCAGCTCCAGTTCCTCCTGGGCGCCACTGGTATCCGGGCTGAAGGTGACGTTGATGCGTTCCTTGGGTGCTACCGAGCCTTCTTTGGCCATGTGTCGTTCTCCGCTTGGGTTATGGCCCGAGGGCCTGCTCCAGCACCACATCGAAATCGAGGTGGCACAACCGTTGAAAGATTTCATCGCGGCGCTGGCGCGATGCCTTGTCCGCGAGTTGCTCATGGGTGCGCAGCAGCAGGCGCATGACCCGTACCAGCAATTGCGGCTCCCATTGGCTCAGCCGTGGGTCGCGCAGCGTGTGTTCCATCCCCTCGAGCAGGTGCCGGGCCAGATCCTGTCGGCCTGCCTGGCTGCACAGCCGAGCTGCCGCCAGCTGCCAGTGCAGTCGTGCGCGTCCGCCCCGGGCGTTGTCGATACCGGTCTGCATCCTGGTCATGGCGGCCTTGAGACCCTCGCCCTGCAGCAGGACCATGGCTTCGCTCAGGGCGGTGTCCCAGGGCTCATCCGTTGGCGATTCCAGGGCTGGCGTGCTGGCGCCGTTGTGGTCCATGAGTACCCGGCTGCTGATCCAGGAAAGCGTTTTCGGGTTGGCGAAGGGCGTGCCATCGAAGAACTGCAGCTGTTCGATGCCGGGCAGGCGCCGCAGGAAGTTGCCCAGCTGCAGCTCCAGTTCCTGTCTGGCGGCTGTGGCCTCCAGAGCACCCAGGCACTGCCAGACCAGATGCTGGCCATCAAGCCAGAATGGGGAGCGGGCGACGCTGCTTTCGATGTCCCTGAGCAGTTCGCCGGGCTGCCCCTGCCCCAGGCGTTCCTGGAACTGCTGCAGCCGGTCGGCCGGCAAGCCGCGCAGCTGGGTGCGCCCGCTGGCGTCGTGTTCCGGCACGGCTTCGATCGGCAGCCACAGCAGGCAGCGGGACAGGCTCATTGCCCGCGGATCGGTCAGCGACTGGCTCTGCCACCACTGGCAGATGCTGCGGGCCTGTTCCTGCAGGGATCGGAGCGCCCGATGCGCGTCCCTGGGGGAGACAATGATGTCGGGGCCTGCTGATCCGCCGACGCTGCCGGGGTCCGGGACAGGGGCCGGCGCAGGTGAGGCAGTGGCACTGGGTGCCGGGGCAGGACTGCTGGCGGGATTTGCGGCATTACTGCGCTCACGGAGTTGCCGGCACAGCGGCTGTAACAAGGGGGCCTGCTCTCCGAGCAGCTCGGCAAGCGGCTGGTCCAGCCCGGACAACGCCCCCTGCAATCCTTGCAGCTGCTCGCTGGTACCCGCCTCAAGCAGGTCGGGCATGGCCTGTTCCAGGCGCAACGCGAGCCAGCCGATGGCGGCTGCACGGGTTCTGTCGCGGCGCGGATGCAGCTGCAACCAGTGCGGCAGCAGCGCGCCGATCATCTCAAGCCCCGCCTGCAGACCGGACGGGCCTTCGTGGCGATAGAGCGCCCAGGCCAGCCAGCAGGCCACCCGCAGATCCTTGGATTGTTCGGCCAGCAGTGCGCTGCTCTGCGCAATCACCTGCTGCCAGTCGGGCTCGCCACTGGCGTGGATGGAGCCCTGCTGTGTCACCGTCGATTCGATGGCCTCGAATTCTCCGCAATAGCGCACATCAACGCCGGCAAAGTCGCCGTCGGCAATGGGCTGGGTGGCCAGTTCGATATATCGAGATGTAAGCATTCCGGATGCCAGACCTGTAAAAATAGGCATGACGCGCCAGATATCTGGTGCGCCCTGATTCATCGAATTCTGATACGCCGGATACTGCTGAGATTCAGCGACGTGCTAGAGCTTGGTTGTTGTGTGCAACTTGTTGCGCAGCATTAATTTCACCGCAGCGAACTCTAGTTTCCATGCTCTTCAAGAACAAGGGCAGTTATGTGAGGTGCTTGGCGTTTCCGGGAAATAGGACGGCAAAATTGTGCATGGGAGCGTCTAAAAAGCGGATGTTGACACGGCATGATTTGTTTCTGGTCCGGATTCCAGGTGATCTGTTTCACACTTTGGACGGTTTATTAGTTAGAGAGTCATCCTGTTTAAAGGTTGGCAAGAATTTGCGCAGTATGGATTTGTCATGAAGCTCTGGATGATTCTAATTTTTGTTGTTTATTCATATTTAAGTGCGCAACTTCTTGCGCGCTTGTATGTTCCGTGGATTTCCGAAAAACGTAACAGATAAAAATGATGCAAAATGGAGCAGACCCCGCTTCCAGCAGCGCCTCGCTGTCCTGAAGGGGGCGAAAAACGGGGAGTTGTGACCCGCAACGCTAGGCAAACTGGTCAGAATATGGATAATGCGGAACCATCCCATTACAACGTCCCACGGATGGGTGATGGGCACGAACTCTACTAAAAACAGCATCCAGGCATCTGAAAATGACTAAATACAAACTGAGCGCCATAGCACTGGCCCTGATGACTTCCGTCCCGGCACTGGCTGCCGGTCAGGCCGACTCCAAGGGCTTTGTCGAGGACAGCAGTCTCGATCTGTTCCTGCGCAATGCCTATATGAACCGCGACTACAAGCACGGTGCTGACGACAAGGTGGAATGGGGCCAGAGTGCCGTTCTGACCTTCAAATCCGGGTTCACCCAAGGCGTGGTTGGCTTTGGAGTCGACGCCTTCGGCCAGTATGCCGTGCGTCTGGACAGCGGCCGGGGCCGCGCCGGTGCCGGCGGTATCGACTTCTTCATGATTGATAACAATGGTGATGTTGAGAAGGACGTTGCCCACGCTGGTGCAGCCTTCAAGGCGCGTTTCTCCAATACCGTTCTCAGCTACGGCGATCAACAGCCCGCTCTGCCGGTACTGAGCCATGATAACAGCCGTCTGTTGCCGGAAGCCTATACCGGTACCATGATCACCTCCAACGAGATTGACGGTCTGACCGTGCATGCCGGCCGCTTCCATGCTCAGCATCGCAAGAGTGATGAAGGTCGTGACAGTGGCGGACTGAAGTCCATCGAAGTCCTGGGCGGCAGCTATCAGTTCAGCGACAACTTCCGTGCGGCTCTCTATGCCTCCGATGTGGAAGATCGCCTGAAGCGCCAGTACGCCAACCTGAACTATGTTCTGCCGATGGATCAGAATGATACCCTGACCCTGGATTTCAGCGGCTACCGCACCAAGCAGGACAAGGATTGGGATGGTTCGGGTGACCGTAACAATCTGTGGAGCCTGTCTGCCAACTACGCTACCGGCCCGCATGACTTCACCGTGGCTTACCAGCGCAGCAGTGGTGACACTGGTTACAACTATGGTTTCTACCAGAACCAGGGTGCGGTGGGTGATGGTGGCACTACCATCTGGGTCGCCAACTCCTTCTGGTCCGACTTCAACGCCGAAGACGAGCGCTCCTGGCAGTTCGGTTACGGCCACGACTTCACCCAGTACGGCATTCCCGGTCTGAGCTACAACTTCGCCTACATCTACGGCACCGACATCAATGATGGTACGGGTCGTGGCAGCGGTAGCGAGCGGGAAATCTTCAACCAGCTGAAGTATGTGGTACAGAGTGGCGCAGCCAAGGATATGAGCATCCGCCTGCGCAGCTCCTTCCTGCGTGTGTCCAACAATGCCAGCGCCTATAACGACGATGGCAACGAAGTGCGCATCTTCGTCGACTTCCCGATGAACATCCTCTAAGCACGCCGGTTATCGGGCGGGCCGCCATGGCCCGCCCGGTTCCTTCCTTACTCTCTCCGCCTGCGACCTTCCGCGGCTGTCATTGCCTCACATCCAACGCCTACAATGGCGGCACTGATTCCATCCTGCCGGAGGCATCCTTGTCCCTTGGTGTTGTTCTGTCCGTACTGGCCTCCATGTTGTTTGGCGGGCTGTATTATTTCTCCACCCTTCTGGAGCCGCTCAACGGTGAGCAGATCTTCGGCTGGCGCATGCTGCTGACCTTTCCCTGCGTCACCCTGTTCATGCTGTGGTTCGGTTACTGGCCGCTGGCCCGGGAAATTGCCGGGCGTCTGCGCCGGCGACCCGTGCTGCTGCTGATGCAGTTGCTGAGTACCGCGTTGATGGGCGTCCAGTTATGGCTGTTCATGTGGGCACCGCTCAACGGCCGGGCGCTGGAGGTCTCGCTGGGCTACTTCCTGCTGCCGCTGAGCATGGTGCTGGCCGGGTATCTGATCTACCGCGAACACCCGTCCCGCCTGCAGCAGCTGGCCATTGCCTTCGCCGTGTTCGGCGTCGGTCATGCGCTGCTCCAGGCCGGCACCCTGGCCTGGGAAACCCTGCTGGTGGCCATAGGTTATCCGGCCTATTTCATCCTGCGTCGGGCGCGGGGTACCAACCATCTGGGTGGTTTCTGGTTCGACATGCTGTTTCTGCTGCCGGTGGCCTTCTGGTTCGCCTGGGATGGTGGGACGGCCCTTGCCCTGTTTGCCGAGGCGCCCCGCCTGTATCCGCTGGTGGCCCTGCTCGGGGTATTCAGTGCCGCCGCGCTGATCTGCTTCATCGTGGCCAGCCGCCTGCTGACCTTTACCCTGTTCGGCCTGCTCGGTTATGTCGAGCCGGTGCTGCTGGTGATGGTGGCCTTGCTGCTTGGCGAGCAGATAGGGCCGAGCGAGTGGCTGACCTACATTCCGATCTGGCTGGCGGTTGCCGTGCTGGTGCTGGAGGGCCTGCGTCACCTGCGGCGCCAGCAGCGAGGGCTGCAGCCACCGGCCGAGCCACCGCAGGGCTAGCCCCGGGCGGCAAGCCGATCCTGACCTATACTGCTTGGCGAGAGCAGTTTTGCTGTCGACGCCAGCGCCCTATCCGGGCGCTGGCGGGCAGTCCGGCCACAAGCCGGCCACCCCGGACAGGAGGACAGTATGCCGTTAACCGTGCAGATTCCCTTTACCCGTTATCTGGACGACCAGGGCCAGCCGCAGGGCGACCTGCCGGGCTGGGTGGATGATCCCCCGCTGTTGCTCGAGTTGTACCGCCAGATGAATCTGGTGCGGCTGTTCGATCAGAAATGTGTTGCCCTGCAGCGCACCGGCCAGATAGGCACCTACGCGTCCACGCTCGGGCAGGAGGCCGTTGGCACGGCGCTGGGCCGTGCGATGAGCGACGCCGATGTGCTGATTCCCTACTACCGCGATACCGCCACCCAGCTGCAGCGCGGCGTGCAGATGCAGGACATCCTGCTGTACTGGGGTGGAGACGAGCGCGGCAGTGCCTGGTCGGCGCCCGCCGCCGTCGAGGATTTCCCCATCTGTGTGCCCATTGCCACCCAGGCCTGCCATGCCTGTGGTGTGGCCGCCGCCTTCCGTATCCGGCAGCAGCCCCGGGTCGCCGTCGCCACCTGTGGGGATGGCGCCACCAGCAAGGGCGATTTTCTCGAAAGCCTGAACCTGGCCGGGGTGTGGCAGCTGCCGGTGGTGTTCGTGGTCAACAACAACCAGTGGGCGATTTCGGTACCGCGCTGTCTGCAGTCCGCCGCGCCGACCCTGGCGCACAAGGCGCTGGCGGCGGGTATTCCCGGGGAGCAGGTGGATGGCAATGATGTGCTGGCGGTATACGACCGGGTGCGGACCGCCATCGAGCGTGCCCGGGCCGGCAAGGGCCCGACGCTGATCGAATGCGTCACCTACCGTCTGGGCGACCACACTACCTCGGACGATGCCAGCCGCTATCGCTCCGCCGAGGAACTGAGCGAGGCGTGGAAACGTGAACCTTTGGGCCGCCTGCAGCGGTTCCTGCACCAGCAGGGGCTGTGGGACGACGCGCAGGAGCAGCGCTTGCACCGGGAGCTGGGTGAGCAGATCAACGCTGCGGTGGAGGCCTTCCGCGCGCTCGCCGAGCCTGAGCCATCGGCACCCTTCGATCACCTGTACCAGCAGTTGCCCGCCGGTTATGCAGCGCAGCGGGACCAATGGCTGGAGCGGGCCGGGCGACTGGTGGGAGGTGAGCATGGCTGAGCAGAATACCCTGTGCATGGTCGAGGCCATCAATCTGGCGCTGCACCGGGCCATGACCGACGACCCGGATGTGGTGGTGCTCGGCGAGGACGTGGGGCCCAACGGCGGCGTGTTCCGCGCCACCCTGGGGTTGCATGAGCGTTTCGGTTTCCGCCGGGTCATGGACACGCCGCTGGCCGAGACCCTGATTACCGGGATCGCCGTGGGCATGGCCGCCCAGGGCTTGCGCCCGGTTGCGGAAATCCAGTTCATGGGGTTCATCTACCCGGGCATGGAGCAGCTGGTATCCCATGCCAGCCGCCTGCGCAGTCGCACCCGCGGACGCCTCAGCTGCCCCATGGTCATACGCACGCCCCATGGCGCGGGCATCCATGCGCCGGAGCACCACGGTGAGAGCACCGAGGCCATGCTGGCCCATGTGCCGGGATTGCGGGTGGTGATTCCCTCCTCCCCACGCCGGGCCTATGGCCTGTTGCTGGCGGCGATCGCCGATCCGGATCCGGTGATCTTCCTCGAGCCCTCGCGGCTCTACCGGTCGGTGCGCCAGCCGGTGGTCGATGACGGTCAGCCCCTGCCGCTGGACACCTGCTTTACCCTGCGCGAGGGCAGTGATCTGACCCTGGTCAGCTGGGGAGCGGCGCTCAAGGAGACCCTGGAGGCCGCCGCACGTCTGGCCGAAGAGGGTATCGACTGCGAGGTGATCGACGTGGCCACCCTCAAGCCCCTGGATGCCGAGACCATCCTGGCCTCGGTCAGCAAGACCGGGCGTTGTGTGGTGGTGCACGAGGCCGCACGCAGTTACGGCCCGGGTGCCGAGATTGCGGCACTGGTGCAGGAGCAGCTGTTCCATGCCCTGCAGGCACCGGTGCAGCGGGTTACCGGTTTCGATTGCGTGATTCCCTATGCGCGTCAGGAGATGGCCTACCTGCCGGATGTGGAAAGTATCTGTCGGGCCGCGCTGCGGACCCTGGAGCAAGCATCATGAAGCAATTTCGACTGCCTGATCTGGGCGAGGGGCTGCAGGAGGCGGAGATCATCGAGTGGCATGTGCAGCCCGGTGATACCGTGGAAGTCGATCAGTTGCTGGTTTCGGTGGAGACGGCCAAGGCCATCGTCGAGGTGCCGTCGCCCCGGGCCGGGGTGGTCAGCCGCTGCTTCGGCGCACCGGGGGACCTGCTGCACGTCGGCTCGCCGCTGGTGGAGTTCGAAGGGCCGGCCGAGGACAGCGGTACCGTGGTCGGCAGCCTGGGCCAGGCCGCCGGACACAGCGACCTGGCGGCGGATGATTTCATCATAGGCGCGGCACCGTCCAGTCGTGCGGCCCGGGCGGTGCGCGCTGCCCCGCGCGCCCGTCAGCTGGCGGAGCGCCTCGGCGTGGCACTGGACACCCTGCAGGGCAGCGGTACCGATGGGTTGATTACCGAGAAGGACGTGCAGCGCGCTGCCGCCGGCCCCGATGGTGGCGAAGCGGTACGCAGCGTGCGACGCAGCATGGCCAGGAACATGGCTCGGGCCCATGCCGAGGTGGTACCGGTGACCCTGGTCGAGGACGCCGATCTGCACCTGTGGCCGTCCGGGCAGCGTGACCCCATGGTGCGGCTGGCCCGCGCCATAGCCCGTGCCTGTCTGGCCGAGCCGGCGCTGAACGTGGCCTTCGATGGGGTGCGCATGAGCCTGGTGCGGCATCAGCAGGTCGAGCTCGGTGTGGCGGTGGACACCCCCGACGGGCTATTCGTGCCGGTACTGCGGGACGTGGCCAATCGCGATGCGGAGGATCTGCGCGCCGGGCTTGATCGGCTGCGCGCGGATGTGCTGAATCGCTCCATCCCGCCCCGGGAGCTGATGGGCGCGACCATCAGCCTGTCCAATTACGGGACCCTGTTCGGCCGTTACGCCAGCCCGGTAGTGGTCCCGCCGCAGGTGGCCATAGTCGGTGCCGGGGTCATCCGCGATCAGGTGGTGGCAGTGGATGGACAGCCGGTGGTGCACCGGATATTGCCGCTGTCGCTGACGGTGGACCACCGCGCCGTTACCGGTGGCGAGGCGGCGCGCTTTCTCAAGGCGCTGGTGAGCGATCTGCAGCTGGCTGAGTAATGCTGTCGCTCCGGTTACCAGGCCTGAATGCGGTTGCGGCCCCGTTCCTTGGCCTGGTACATGCGCTGGTCCGCGAGCTTCAGCAGGGCACCGGGGCTTTCGATCTGATCAAAGAAGCGCTCCGCCAGACCGATACTGGCTGTCAGTGGGCTGCCGTCGGGCCGCTGACCGAGCCCCGTCATCTGTAACCGCTCCAGTGCCTGGCGCGCCCGGGTCATGTCGGTATCGGGCATGATCAGCAGGAATTCCTCCCCACCCCAGCGCACCAGGCTGTCGGAACTGCGCATACAGCTCTGGATCTGCTGGCTGGTCTGGCGCAGCGCATCGTCGCCGCTGGCATGGCCGTGGCGATCATTGATCTGCTTGAAATGGTCCAGATCGATGAACGCCACGGACAGCGCGCTGTTGTTGCGCAGGCTGGTATTCCACTGCATCTGGAGTATTTCCTCGCCGCTGTTGCGGGCAAAGACCCCGGTCAGGTCATCGCGGATGGCCCGTCGCAGCAGCGCCACCATGTAGGCCAGCTGGCTCATGCAGGCCAGGCTGGTGACGCCGGCGATCAGGATCAGCAGCCAGAAGGCACCGACGAAGGACGGCCAGTTCAGGGTCGACCAGTTCAGATAGCCGGCCAGACCCTGGGCGAGCAGCAGTACGGCTGCCACCAGCAGGTTCTCCAGCAGGGTCAGCGGGAACAGCGCCAGCCCGGCCATCAGTACGAAGGGCAGGAAGGCATAGCCGGCGGCAACCGCTGCCGGCATGTCCACCAGATCGTAGTGCATCAGCAGGGTGTGCGAGGCGATATAGAACAGGGTGGGGATGGCGAACAGGATGAACATCGCCAGGTAGGCGTCCCCCATGCGTTCCCGGTCCCGGTAGAACAGCAGCAGGCAGAGGAAGGCCAGACATACCATCAGCCGCAGGCCCATCAACTGCCCCCACAGCGGCGAGGGGAAGGCGATGAAGTCCACGATGCTCCACAGTGGGGTCAGCACGGCGAACAGGAAGGCAAACAGGCGAACCCGGTCGACGATCAGCCCGGCGCGATGGCGACTGATGAGCAGGGGGTGCCGAAACGGGGTCAGCAGTTTCAGACGCTCACCGGGGGCAATCTCCGCTGGCAGCAGACTGCCGAGGCGCCGCCGGAGCAGATCAAGAAATGTCGACATAGTGGTGTGTTGATATCGTTATAGTGGCCTGAGCCTAAGATACAGGGCACCGGGGTATCCGAGCTGATACAGATCAAGATAAGGCCCGATTGGGGTACCGACGGAAATTTGATCCCGGACAAGATGGGTGTCGCGTTGCTCTGCTATGCTGTGTGCATGGAACCTCTCATGGGGACAGGTATCCGGTTCACCGGGCTTGGTTTTCCGGTGTCGTTCACGCGGTCGCTGAAGGAATCCGCTGTTGGTGCGTAAACGCCTCAATGCACTGAGTATCTGGCTTGGCCTCTTTGCCATGCTGATGATTCATGCCGGTCCGCTGTACTCCGCGCTGCGGATGGAGGCGGCTGCCCCGGCACATGCGGGGCACCATCAAACGCATCATGCGCCGCCTTCGGCTCACGGCCACCATACGACCACGGCCGAGTTGCCCGACTGGCTGGCGGCGCTGGAGCTGTGCGGCTACTGTGAGCTGCTGACCCTCAATCCGCCGCTGATTCTGTCCCTGCAGCTGGTACTGCCCCGGCATCAGCCGCAGCAGGCCCAGCCGTTACCTGAAACACCGCGGCGGCCGACGCTGCGCCATGGCGACAGTCAGCCCCGCGCCCCTCCCCTGCATTTCCACAGTTGACCTCCATAGCCGTGCAGGAGCACGGCGAAGCTGATTATTGAAGTGGAAATTGCCATGTCCAGATATGACTGTGACCGGGTGGCATCTGCCTGCCCGTCCCTGCGTTTTGCCGTTCACCCTTCCCGCCTGCGCTGGCAGGCTGCACATACCGTCCTGCTGGCGTTGCTGGCCGGCAGTGCCCTGGCTCAACAGCATCATCACCCGCATGGGGAGCAGGACCTCTTGTTGCTGCCGCCCCGGGTGATCACCTCGGTGCAGCAGGACTCACCGCTGACCATCATCACCAACCCCAGGGACGCGCGCCAGCCGATCCCAGCCAGTGACGGGGCCGACTACCTGAAGACCATCCCCGGCTTTTCCGCAGTACGCGGTGGCGGCAGCAACAGTGATCCGGTGCTGCGCGGCATGTTCGGCTCGCGGCTCAAGCTGCTGACCAACGGCGGCGAAATGCTCGGTGCCTGCCCTTCGCGCATGGATACTCCGTCCTCCTATATCGCCCCGCAGAACTTCGATCAACTGACCGTAATCAAGGGTCCGCAGACCGTGGCCTGGGGGCCGGGCTCCTCGGCGGGCACCGTGCTGTTCGATCGCCTGCCGGAAAGTTTCGACGAGCCGGGTACGCGGCTGGATGCCAGCGTGGTGGCTGGGTCCAATACCCGCCGGGATCTGCAGCTGGACGGTGCCATCGGCAGCCGTGAGGGCTATCTGCGGTTGAGTGGCAACCGCTCCCGTTCCGGCGACTATAAAGATGGCAACGGCGACCGGGTGCCCTCGCGCTGGTACAAATGGAATACCGATCTGGCGCTGGGCTGGACCCCGGACGATGACACCCTGCTGGAGCTGAGTGTTGGCGCCGGAGACGGCGAGGCGCGTTATGCCGGGCGCGGCATGGATGGATCCCAGTTCGAGCGCGAAAGCCTGGGCCTGCGCTTCGAGAAGCAATTCCAGGGCGGTGCGCTGCAGGAACTGGAGGCGCGGGTGTACTACAACTATGCCGACCATGTGATGGACAACTACAGCCTGCGGGTACCGCCCAGCACCGGCATGATGGCCGGGGGCATGGCCTCCAACGTCGACCGCCGTACTCTGGGCGCGCGGCTCGCGGCCACATGGGTATGGGAGGATATCGAGCTGCTGGCCGGGGCCGATGCCCAGCGTAACACCCACCGCACCCGCAACAGCATGGGCGTCGAGGATGCCTACCGGCACCAGCCCTGGCTCAAGGACGCCAGCTTCAGCCAGATCGGCCTGTTCTCCGAACTGACCTGGACGCGCCGGAAGGACCAGCGGCTGATCGGGGGTGTGCGGCTGGATCAGCACCATGTCGAGGACTTTCGCCAGACTGTCAGCGCCGGCCATGGCGGTGGGCATATGCCACCGCCAGCCAATCCTACCGCCGGGGAGACCCGC
This sequence comes from Halopseudomonas sp. Lyrl_26, assembly GCF_051948695.1. Taxonomy (NCBI): domain Bacteria; kingdom Pseudomonadati; phylum Pseudomonadota; class Gammaproteobacteria; order Pseudomonadales; family Pseudomonadaceae; genus Halopseudomonas; species Halopseudomonas sp. Lyrl_26. Next base: position 78,735 of record NZ_JAYJLH010000003.1, on the reverse strand, counting down.
CGGGAGACCCTGCCCGCCGCCTTCCTGCGGCTGGAGCAGGATCTGTCCAGCCTGCCCGCCACCGCCTATATCGGTATCGGCCATGTGCAGCGCTTCCCCGACTACTGGGAGCTGTTCTCGCCCCGCCGGTCGCCGGGAGCGGTCAATGCCTTCGACGCTATCGAGCCGGAACGCACCACCCAGCTGGACGTGGGTCTGCAGTACCAGCGTGACAGCCTGCAGGCGTGGATCTCCGGCTATGCCGCGGTGGTGGATGACTTCATCCTGTTCGACTACACCGGCATGGGCAGCAGCGCCGAGAATATCGACGCCCGGATCATGGGCGCCGAGGCGGGCATCGCAGTGGATCTGACCGACCGCTGGCAGGCGGAAACCAGCCTGGCCTGGGCCTGGGGCCGCAATCGCAGCGACGGGGAGGCATTACCGCAGATGCCGCCGCTGGATGCCCGCTTCAACTTGACCTATGCCCGGGACAACTGGAGTGCCGGGGCCCTGTGGCGGGTGGTGGCGGCGCAGAACCGCACCGCCGATGGCAAGGGCAATGTCACCAGCCGGGACTTCGGCGACTCTGCCGGGTTCGGGGTACTGTCACTGAATGCGGCCTACCGCTTCAATCAGGCGGTAACCGCCAGCGTCGGGGTCGACAACCTGTTGGACAAGGCCTACGCCGAGCATCTGAACCTGGCCGGCAACGGCAGCTTCGGTTTCCCGGCCGATACCCGGATCAACGAGCCGGGGCGCACGCTCTGGGCCAAGCTGGATCTGAGCTTCTGAGGTGAGCAGGCGTGGCGCACGTGCGCTACGCCTTCACGAAGCCCGTCGGCGAGCCGGTGCTCGCCAACCCTTGTCAGTAGAATACCGCCAGCAAGGCGATGCCCAGCAGGATGCGGTAGATGACGAAGGGCTGCATGCCGATGCGCTTGATGAACACCAGGAAGTAGTGGATGCACAGGAAGGCGCTGACGGCCGACACCAGCACACCCAGCCCCATGGCGAACCAGTCTACCGGCACCTGCTCCTCGATCAGGTCCCTGGTCTTGAGCAGGCAGGCCAGCAATATCACCGGGATCGACAGCAGGAAGGAGAAGCGCGAGGCCGCTTCCCGGTTCAGCCCCAGAAACAGGGCCGCGGTGATGGTAATACCGGCGCGGGAGGTGCCGGGAATCAGCGCCAGGGCCTGGGCGCAGCCGATGATCAGCACATCCTTCCAGGTCATCTGGCTCTCGCTGCGATCGCCGCGGTGGCGCCAGTCCGCCCAGCCCAGCAGCAGACCGAAGAACACCAGGCCCATGGCCAGATAGAAGGGCGAGCGCAGGTAAAGCTCGATCTGATCCTTGAACGCCAGCCCCGCCAACCCCACGGGAATGGTGGCGAAGACCACGCCCCAGGCCAGTCGTGCATTGTCATCCAGTTGCCGGGTCGCGACCGAGCGCCCCCAGCTGGCGGTCATGCCGATCAGGTCGCGGCGGAAATACAGCAGCACGGCAAACAGGCTGCCGAAGTGCAGGGCGACATCAAACGCCAGGCCCTGGTCCGGCCAGCCGGTCAGGGCGGGCACCAGGATCAGGTGGGCGGAACTGGAAACGGGGAGAAACTCGGTCAGGCCCTGGAGCAGGGCCAGTACCACAACTTGCAACCAATCCATCTACGCATTCGCTCCGTGGTCTGGGGAAACGGCTGGAAAACGCGCAAGTAAACCACGAACTGCCCGGCGGAGCGAACATTTGCATGACCCGTTCAGCTTCCGGTCAGCTGGCCGGCAGATGGCGCAGCAGCAGTGCGTACCCTGTGTCGACTCCCTGCGGCCTGGGAATGCGCACTACATGGCCGGTGCCCGGTGCGACTTCGGCTGGCTGCCCATGGCGGTCCTGCAGTGCTTCCAGAACGAAGCTGTGATTGCCGGAGGGGGTCATGAGTTCCATCCGGTCGCCCAGGGCAAAGCGATTCTTTACCTCGATGCTCAGCCAGTCATCCTGCTCCTCCAGGACCTCGCCGACGAACTGGTGACGGCTCATGCTGGAGTTGCCGCGCTCGTAGTTCTGATACACCCCCGGTGGATGGCGGCGGTAGAAGCCCTCGGTATAGCCGCGGTTGGCCAGACTCTCCAGATCGTCCATCAGGGCCATGTCGAAGGGCCGGCCGGCCATGGCATCGTCGATCGCCTTGCGGTAGGTCTGCACGGTGCGGGCGACGTAGAAATGGGACTTGGTGCGGCCCTCGATCTTCAGCGAGTGGATGCCCATCTCGACGAACCGGGGTACATGCTGAACCGCCCGCAGGTCCTTGGAGTTCATGATGTAGGTGCCGTGCTCGTCTTCCTCGATCGCCATCTGCTCGTCGGGCTTGTCGCTCTGGTTGAGCAGATACAGCGGCTGGGGCGGGGGCTCCACCACCACCGGCTCGACATTGCCTTCGGGAGTTTCCCAGGCCGGCTGCAGATCGTATTTCCAGCGGCAGGCGTTGGTGCAGGCGCCCTGGTTGGCATCGCGGTGGTTGAAGTAGCCCGACAGCAGGCAGCGCCCTGAGTAGGCGATGCACAGGGCTCCATGAACGAAGACCTCCAGTTCCATGTCCGGGCACTGCCGACGGATCTCCTCGATCTCCTCCAGCGACAGCTCACGGGAGAGAATGACCCGTTGCAGCCCCTGTTGCTGCCAGAACTTCACCGTGGCCCAGTTGGTGGCATTGGCCTGCACCGACAGGTGCACCGGCATCTGCGGCCAGCGTTCACGCACCAGCATGATCAGTCCCGGATCGGACATGATCAGCGCATCCGGCCCCATTTCGATGACCTGCTGCAGATCGCGCTCGTAGGTGGCGACCTTGTTGTTGTGGGCGGAGATGTTGCTGGCCAGATAGAACTTCCTGCCCAGCGCGTGGGCCTCGGCAATGGCTTCGGCCAGTACCGCCGGGTCGTGGAAGTCGTTCTCGCGCACGCGCAAACTGTAGCGCGGCTGACCGGCGTAGACCGCATCGGCGCCATAGGCAAATGCAAAGCGCATGGCCTTGAGCGTGCCGGCCGGAGCCAGGAGTTCGGGGGCTTGGTTCATGGCGTGATCCTGTTTACAAGACAAGAAGGCCGGGGAGGATAGCCGCTCAGGTCATGCAGGACATTGATCAGGATCAGGCGCAGCGCAGGTGCGCGGCACCCCACCGGGATGGCGAGCACAGGCTGGCCGACAACCCGCCTCTGCTCGGTTCCCTCAGGCGCAGTGAGCACCCGGGAGGGAGGAGCATCATCTCGTCCAGCGGGCTAGAGAAACATCTCCAGAAGATCATTGAGAAACAGCCGGCCCTGTTCGGTAGGGCGCAACTGCTGTTGCCAGGGCTCCAGCAGCCCGCGCTGCACGGCCTTGTCCAGCAGTGGAGCGATGGCCGCCAGGCTCTGACCGGTGCGCTGCTGATACCAGGCGCTGGGTACACCCTCCACCAGCCGCAGTGCATTCATCAGGAAGTCGAAGGGTAGCTCCTCGGCGCTCAGCCGCTTGCTGCCGGCCAGCCAGGGCGTCTGCGGGTTGAGGTAGTCCTTCGGCTGGCGGGTCTTCCAGTTGCGCTCCACCGTGCCGTCCGGCTGGGTCAGCTTGCCGTGGGCGCCGGCGCCTATGCCGATGAAGTCACCGTACTGCCAGTAGTTCAGGTTGTGCCGGGCACGGCGGCCGCCGCGGGCATAGGCGGAAATCTCGTACTGGGCATAGCCGGCCTCGGCCAGCCGGGCCTGGCCGGCTTCCTGGATATCCCACAGCACCTCGTCCTCGGGCAGCTGCGGCGGGCGGCTGTAGAACACCGTGTTGGGCTCCAGGGTCAGCTGGTACCAGGACAGGTGCTCCGGGCCCAGGGCGATGGCCTGGTCGATATCGGCGCGGGCCTGGGCCAGGCTCTGACCGGGCAGGCCGTGCATCAGATCCAGATTGAGGTTGTCGAAACCGGCGCGGCGGGCCATGTCCACCGCCGCCAGCGCCTCGCTGTCATCATGGATGCGCCCCAGCGCCTTCAGGTGTTCGGGGTTGAAGCTCTGGATGCCGATCGACAGGCGATTGATGCCGATAGCGCGGTAGTCGCGGAACTTGGCCTGCTCGAAGGTGCCCGGATTGGCCTCCAGGGTGATCTCGATGTCGCCGGCAAAGCGCAGGCGTTGCTGCATGGCCTGCAGCAGCCGGTCCAGGCTGGCAGCGGAGAACAGGCTGGGGGTCCCGCCACCGAAGAAGATCGACACCAGCTCCCGACCATGCACCTGAGGCAGCTCCAGCTCCAGATCGGCGATCAGGGCATCGATGTACTCGGCCTCCGGCAGGCCGCTGTCGTAGGTATGCGAGTTGAAGTCGCAGTAGGGGCATTTGCGCACACACCAGGGTATGTGCACATAGGCGGCCAGCGGTGGCAGGCCGGATTCCCCGGCGCCGCTCACGCCAGTCCCAGGCGGGCGCGCAGCTGCTGCATGGCGCGGGCCCGGTGGCTGAGCTGGTTCTTCTGCCGGGCCGGCAGTTCGGCGCTGGACAGCCCCAGCTCCGGAATCAGGAACAGCGGGTCGTAGCCGAAGCCGTGTTCGCCCCGGGCGGCGTGCAGGATACGGCCCTCCCAGGCGCCTTCGCAGATGATCGGCACCGGGTCCTCGGCATGGCGTACCAGCGCCAGGGCGCAGATGAAGCGCGCGCCGCGCTCCGCGTCCGGTACGTCGCGCAGAGCCTGCAGCAGCTTGGCGTTGTTGGCCGCATCCCCCTGTCCATCGGCATAGCGCGCCGAGTAGATGCCCGGGGCGCCGCCCAGGGCATCCACCGCCAGTCCGGAATCGTCCGCCAGTGCGGGCAGGCCCGAGGCGCGGGCGGCGTGGCGGGCCTTGAGAATGGCATTCTCGACGAAGCTCAGGCCGGTTTCGTCGGCCTCCTGGTCGGTGAACTCCCGCTGCGGCAGCACCTCGATGTCGTCACCGAGCATGGCCTGCAACTCCTTGAGCTTGCCGGCATTGTTGCTGGCCAGCACCAGTCTGCTGAAGGGCAGGGCAGCCTTACTCATCCGGATGGAACTCCTGCTGGAAGCGCACCGTGTGCACCGGGGCATTGTCGTCGGCCTGCACCTTCACCTCGAAGCGCAGCAGCCCGCGTTGTCCGGCGCTGTAGTTGGCAACGAAGTAGATGGCATCCTCTTCCTGGATGCGAATGAAGCGCAGTGGGGTGGTCTGTTGCAGCAGGTTGGTCACTGTACCCTCGATCCGGGCATCCACGACCTCCACACCGTCCTCGGTCAGCCGTTGCACGGCGATATTGACCACGCCCTGGCGCGGGCCGCGCTGCAGGCCTGCTGCGGCAGCGATCTCCGGCTGCAGGTAGGAACTGTTGAAGGCGTTGTGATGCACCAGCAGATCGCCGAAGCGCTGCGGGCTTTGTGCCGGGCCCTGCTGGGCGGTGGCGACGCCGGCGATCAGCATGAGCAGGGCGGCAAACAGATGGCGAAACATGGTGGCTCCTTGTCAGCGTGTGACGCGATAGATGGCGACTTCCCCGAGCAGGTTGGGCCACATGGCACTCAGGCGGCTGCTCTGGTGGGTCTGGTCCACCACCAGGCGGTCGAGAATCTTCACCGACCTTTCATGGCACAGGTTCTCGAAGTCCTTGAAGGTGCAGAAGTGGATGTTCGGGGTGTTGTACCAAGTGTAGGGCATGAACTCGGATACTGGCATGCGGCCTTTCATCCCCAGGTACAGGCGGCAGCGCCAGTGGCCGAAATTGGGGAAGGTCAGGATCGCCTCGCGGCCGATGCGCAGCATGTCCTCGAGGATGCGGTCGGGGTAGTGCACCGCCTGCAGGGCCTGGGTCATGACCACGGTGTCGAAGCTGCGATCGGCAAAGTTGTCCAATCCGTGGTCGAGGTTCTTCTCGATCACGTTGACGCCCTTGTTGATGCAGGTGTTGATGTTGTCCGGATCGATTTCCAGGCCGTAGCCGCGGACCTTTTTCTGGCTCTGCAGGTAGTGCAGCAGCTCGCCATTGCCGCAACCCAGGTCAAGCACGTGGCTGCCGGGGCTGATCCATTTTTCGATGATCTGCAGATCGGCGCGCAGGTTCATGCATCCACCTCGATACGGTTCATGTAACTGCTCAGGGCCTGGATATAGCGCGGAATCGGCAGCAGGAAGGCATCGTGCCCCTGGTCGGCCTCGATCTCCAGATAGCTGACGTCCTTGCGTGCGGCAATCAGCGCATTGGCCAGCTCCCGGGAGCGTGACGGCGGGAAGCGCCAGTCGGTACTGAAGGACATGACCAGACACCTGGCCTGCACCGGCTCCAGGGTCCTGGCCAGGTCGCCGCCATGGGCCCGTGCCGGGTCGTAGTAGTCCAGCGCCTTGGTCATCAGCAGATAGGTATTGGCGTCGAAGCGCTGGGAGAATTCCTGGCCCTGATAGCGCAGGTAGCTCTCGACCTGGAACTCGACGCCCTTGATGTCGTACTTCAGCTCATCGCTGCGCAGCTCGCGACCGAATTTCTGGCCCATGGCATCGTCGGACAGGTAGGTGATGTGCCCGACCATGCGCGCCAGGCCCAGGCCGTGCTTGGGCACCAGACCGTGGGCGGCGTAGTCACCGTCGCGGAAGTCCGGGTCGCTGAGGATGGCCTGGCGGGCCACCTCGTTGAAGGCGATGTTCTGCGCCGACAGCTTGGAGGCAGTGGCAATGGCGACGCAATGGCGCAGCCGTTCGGGGTAGGCAATGGCCCACTGCAACGCCTGCATGCCGCCCAGGCTGCCACCGACCACGGCGGCCCACTGCCGGATACCCAGATGGTCGGCCAGCCGGGCCTGACTGTTGACCCAGTCCTCCACCACTATCATGGGGAAATGGGCGCCCCAGGCCTTGCCGGTGTCCGGGTTGATGCTCGACGGGCCGGTGGAGCCATGGCAGCCGCCGAGGTTGTTCAGGGACACGACGAAGAAGCGGTTGGTGTCGATGGCCTTGCCGGGCCCGATGCAGACATCCCACCAGCCGGGCTTGCGGTCATCCGGGCTGTGGTAGCCGGCGGCGTGGTGGTGCCCGGACAGCGCGTGGCAGATCAGCACCGCATTGCTGCGACTGGCATTGAGCTGCCCGTAGGTCTCGTAGACCAGCTCGTAGTTGGCCAGACTGCGCCCGCAGGCCAGTTGCAGCGGTTCGCTGAAGGTCTGTCGCTGGGGCGTGACCAGGCCGACGGAATCAGCAGGGAATTGGGACATGGGGTTTTCGTTTTCCTGTTCTGGATTGGCACGCCGGCCGTCATGCGGGCCGGCCCAATGAGCGAAGCGTCAGTCTAGGGTCTGAGGGCGTCGGATCGCAAGCCGACGGCCATCAGGGCCGGGCAATACCGAGCTCCTCTGGAAGCCGCCCGGGCGCCTCGATCAGCACCCGCTTCTGCCGGCTCTGCTGACCGCTGAGCAGGCTGACCTGGCGCCGCCCCACATCGAATTCTTTGGCCAGGAAGGCCAGCAACATCTCGTTGGCCTTGCCGTCCACCGGCGGCGCACTGATACGAATCTTCAGCCGCTCGCCGTGCTGACCGGCAAAGCCGATGCTCCTGGCTCCGGGCTGCAGGTGACAATCCAGCAGCAGATCGGCACCGCGCCACTGGTAGAAGCCGGCCATCACAGCGCCAGGGTAAGGCCTTTGGGCATGCCGGTGGCCATCGCCAGGTTGGTGATCAGCAGCATGTCCAGCAGGTTGAGCGCGATGAAGGCAAAGATGGGCGACAGGTCCAGCCCCCCCATCGCCGGCAGGAAGCGGCGGAAGGGCGCCAGCACCGGCTCGCAGATCTGGGTGACCAGCAGCGCCGCCGGGTTGTGACTGTGCGGCGCTACCCAGGACAGGATCACGCTGATGATCAGGGCGAAGAAGAAGATCTTCAGAAACAGTGCCGTGACACCTACCAGAGACCAGACCAGCAGCTGCAGTACCGGTGGCAGGGCGTAACCCATCAGCTTGATGATGAGTGCCAGGATCACCAGCTGCACCAGCACCGCCAGGATCAGGGAGGCCACATCCACCCCGGCAAAGCCCGGAATCACCCGCCGCATCGGCTTGAGCAGCGGCTGGGTGGCACGCACTATGAATTGTGACAGGGGGTTGTAGAAGTCGGCGCGCACCAGCTGCAGGATGAAGCGCAGCAGCACTATCAGCAGGTACAGGCTGCCCAGGGTCTGCACCACGTATACGGCGGCCATGTTCAGTCCGTTCATCTTGTCTCCTCAGGCGAGTTCTCTGGACAGTTCGGCGGAGCGCTCGGCGGCGGCGCGCATGGCCCGGGCCACCATGCCCGGCAGGTCATCGGCGGCGAAGCTGTTGATGGCGCGTTCGGTGGTACCGTTGGGCGAGGTCACCCGGCGGCGCAGTTCGGCGGTGTCCACGTCGCTGTGCACGGCCATGTCGGCGGCGCCCAGGGCGGTGAACAGGGTCAGGCGTTCGGCCACCTCGCGGGGCAGGCCCAGCTGCTCGCCGGCGTCGGTCATGGCCTCCATCAGGTAGAAGAAGTAGGCCGGGCCACTGCCGGATACCGCGGTGACCGCATCGATCTGGCTCTCGTGCTCCAGCCACAGGCTGATGCCCACGGCATTGAGGATGCTCTCGGCCAGCTTTCTCTGTTCGGCGCTGACCCGGGGCACGGCGAACAGGCCGCTGACACCCTGACCCCGCAGCGCCGGGGTATTGGGCATGCAACGGATCAGTGGCGTGTCGGCGCCCAGCCAGGCGGCCAGGCTGTCGCAGGTGATGCCGGCGGCAATGGAAATCACCAGCTGGCTGGAGCGGCGCGGAGCCGGCAGCGCTGCGCATACCGCCTGCATGACCTGCGGCTTGACCGACAGCACCAGCACATCGCAGTCCCGGGCCAGCTCGGCATTGTCGGTGGTGGTGTGGATGCCGAACTGGCGGTGCAGTCGCTCCAGCTGTTCGGCACTGGTATCGCTGGCCAGTATCTGGCCGGCCTTGAAGCTGTTCTGCAGCATGCCGCCGATGAGGCTGGTAGCCATGTTGCCGGCGCCGATGAATCCGATTCGCGGTGCTGTCATCTCATTGTTCCTCTGCTGCGGGAGTGGAGTAGTCGCGGGCGCCGAACAGCGCGGTGCCGATACGCACCAGGGTCGAGCCCTCGGCGATGGCCTCGTCCAGATCGTCGCTCATGCCCATGGACAGGGTGTCCAGCGGCAGCTCGAGGGCAGTCATGGCCTCGCTCAGGGCGCGCAGTGGTACCCGGCGGGCGGCGCTGTCGCTGGCCGGTGCGGGGATGGCCATCAGGCCACGCAGACGCAGGCCGGGCAGGGCGGCCACGGCGCTGGCCAGTTCCGGCAGCTCGGCCAGGGTTACCCCGGACTTGCTGGCCTCGCCGCTGATGTTTACCTGCAGGCAGATATTCAGCGGTGGCAGCTGGTCAGGCCGCTGGGCCGACAGTCGCTGGGCGATCTTCAGGCGATCGACGCTGTGCACCCAGTCGAAATGCTCGGCGATGGCCCGGGTCTTGTTCGACTGGATCGGTCCGATGAAGTGCCAGACCAGCGGCAGATCCTGCAGCTCGCTCATCTTGGACAGGGCTTCCTGCAGGTAATTTTCGCCGATGTGTACGATGCCGGCCGCGGCTGCTTCGCGGATGTCAGCAGGTGGGCGGGTCTTGCTGACTGCCATCAGGGTGACACCTCCGGGATCACGACCAGCAGCGTGCGCAGCACGCAAAATGCGCATACGAACGTTTGCAATATTCTCTGCTATCGTGGACATTACGGACGTTGAACACCTTGCCAATGGAGCTGACCTGTACGGCATTCTACATGCTTGCAGGTTGCAATGGGGAACCCTATGGATATTACCGAGCTGTTAGCCTTCAGCGCCAAACAGGGCGCGTCGGACTTGCACCTGTCGGCCGGACTGCCGCCCATGATTCGTGTGGACGGCGATGTGCGCCGCATCAACGTACCTGCACTGGAACACAAGCAGGTGCACGCGCTGATCTACGACATCATGAACGACAAGCAGCGCAAGGATTACGAGGAATTTCTGGAAACGGACTTCTCCTTCGAGGTCCCGGGTGTGGCCCGTTTCCGGGTCAACGCCTTCAATCAGAACCGTGGTGCCGGCGCAGTGTTCCGTACCATTCCTTCCAAGGTGCTGACCATGGAAGAGCTGGGCATGGGCGATGTGTTCAAGCAGATTTCCGATGTTCCCCGCGGGCTGGTGCTGGTCACCGGGCCGACAGGGTCGGGCAAGTCCACCACCCTGGCGGCCATGCTCGACTATCTGAACAACACCAAGTACCAGCACATCCTCACCATCGAGGACCCGATCGAGTTCGTCCACGAGTCGAAGAAGTGCCTGGTCAACCAGCGTGAAGTGCACCGTGATACCCATGGCTTTGCCGAAGCGCTGCGCTCGGCCCTGCGGGAAGACCCCGACATCATCCTGGTCGGTGAGATGCGTGACCTGGAAACCATCCGCCTGGCGCTGACCGCCGCGGAAACCGGTCACCTGGTGTTCGGCACCCTGCACACCACCTCCGCCGCCAAGACCATCGACCGGGTAGTGGACGTATTCCCGGGTGAAGAGAAGGCGATGGTCCGGTCCATGCTGTCCGAATCCCTGCAGGCGGTGATTTCCCAGACGCTGCTGAAGAAGATCGGCGGTGGTCGGGTAGCGGCCCACGAGATAATGATCGGCACCCCGGCGATCCGTAACCTGATCCGCGAGGACAAGGTGGCGCAGATGTACTCGGCGATCCAGACCGGCGGCAACATCGGCATGCAGACCCTGGACATGTGCCTGAAGAACCTGGTGGCCCGTGGTCTGGTTACCCGGGAAGCGGCGCGGGAAAAGGCCAAGGCGTCGGACGCCATCTGACAGACATGTAGAGGGCGCAGGAAGGCGTCCCGGATGAGGAAATTATGGAGTTCGAAAAGCTGCTGCGCCTGATGGTCGAAAAGGGCGCGTCCGACCTGTTCATCACCGCTGGTGTGGCACCGAGCATGAAGGTGCACGGCCGCATCCTGCCGGTGACCAAGACCCCGCTGTCACCCGAGCAGACCCGGGAAACCGTGCTCGGGGTGATGTCCGAGGCGCAGCGCCGGGAGTTCGCCGAGAAGAAGGAGTGCAACTTCGCCATCAGTGCCCGCGGTATCGGTCGCTTCCGGGTAAGCGCCTTCTACCAGCGCAACCTGGTCGGCATGGTGGCGCGGCGCATCGAGACCCAGATTCCCACCATCGAGGAGCTGCGCCTGCCGGAGATCCTCAAGAAGCTGGCCATGACCAAGCGTGGCCTGGTGATCTTCGTGGGTGCCACGGGTACCGGTAAGTCGACCTCGCTGGCGTCCATGATCGGCTATCGCAACAAGAACTCGACGGGTCACATCATCACCATTGAGGACCCGATCGAATTCATTCACCAGCACCAGAACTGCATCGTCACCCAGCGTGAGGTCGGCATCGACACCGATACCTTCGAGGTGGCGCTGAAGAACACCCTGCGCCAGGCGCCGGACGTGATCCTGATCGGTGAGGTGCGTAGCCGTGAGACCATGGAGCACGCGCTGACCTTCGCCGAGACCGGGCACCTGTGTCTGTGCACCCTGCACGCCAACAACGCCAACCAGGCGCTGGACCGTATCATCCATTTCTTCCCCGCCGACATGCACCAGCAGGTGTGGATGGACCTGTCGCTGAACCTCAAGGGCATCGTCGCCCAGCAGCTGATCCCCACACCGGATGGCAAGGGTCGCCGGGCGGCCATCGAGGTCATGCTCAACACCCCGCTGGCGGCCGACATGATCCGCAAGGGCGAGGTACACGAGCTCAAGCCGCTGATGGCCCGCTCCAACGAGCTGGGCATGCAGACCTTCGACCAGGCGCTGTACAAGCTCTACAGCCAGGGCGAGATCACCTACGAGGATGCGTTGGCCCATGCCGATTCGGCCAACGACCTGCGCCTGCTGATCAAACTGGGCTCGGAGACTGACGGCAAGTTCCTGATGCGTGAGGATCAGACCCTGAGCATCCAGGAAGACGAGGAAAACTTCCTGCGCCGCTAGGCGCCTCCCTCCCCGGATGGCGGACCCTCAGGTCCGCCGCCGCTTCCCTCTCCGGCGCTTGCGCCGCGACGATCAGGCCTGGTAGACCAGGCGACCCTGATACAGGGTGTGACTGACCTTCCCCGGGGCGCTCTGACCCATGAAGGGGCAGTTGCTGCCGCGGGACAGCCAGTGGTGGCCGATCTCGGTGGTACCGGCGGGATCGAACAGCACCAGATCCGCACTGTCACCCACCGCCAGCCGGCCGGCGGGCAGACCCAGCGCGGCAGCCGGGCCGCTGGTCAGACGCGCCAGCAGTGCTGGCAGCTCCAGCAGGCCATCGGCAACCAGGGTCAGTGACAGCGGCAGCAGGACTTCCACACTGCTGATACCGGCCTCGGCGGCGGCAAAGGGCACCCGCTTGGCCTCGGATTCGTGCGGGCGGTGGTGCGAGGAGATGGCCTGGATGATGCCGCTCTGCACTGCCTGGCGCAGGGCGCGGCGGTCGCTGGCGCTGCGCAGGGGCGGCATCACATGCAGCAGGCTGGAGTAGCCGTCCAGGTCCTCGTCACACAGCAGCAGCTGATACATGGCGACGTCGGCGGTGACCGGCAGACCGCGGCTCTGGGCGTCCGCCAGCATGTCGATGGCCCGGGCGCTGCTCAGACCGCTGAAATGGGCGCGCACCCCGGTCTGCTCGATCAGCAGCAGGTCCCGGGCCAGGGCCACGGTCTCGGCGGTTTCCGGGATGCCGCGCAGGCCGAGCCGGGCAGCGGTAGGACCCTCGTGGGCCACGCCGCCCTCGGCCAGGGCGGCATCCTGGGGCATGAAGATGACCGACAGGTCGAATCCGGCGGCGTATTCCAGGGCCCGGCGCAGGATGCGGTTGCTGGCCACCGGCGCCAGGCCCTGGGTGAAGGCCACGCAGCCGGCGTCACGCAGGGACACCAGCTCGCTCAGCTGCTCCCCCTCCAGGCCACGGGTCAGTGCGCCAATGGGAAATACGCGGGCCTGGCCGGCGCGCTCGCTGCGGTCGAGAATCAGCTCGGCCACGGCCGGGGTATCCAGCACCGGACGGCTGTCCGGCGGGCAGCACAGGCTGGTGACGCCGCCGGCGGCGGCGGCGCGGGTCTCGCTGGCAATATTGCCCTTGCGACCGAAACCCGGCTCGCGCAGGCTCACATCCAGATCGACCAGGCCGGGACAGGCAATCAGGCCGCGGGCGTCTATGGTCATGGAGGGCTGGAAGCCCTGCGGGGCGTCGCCGAGGGCGTGGATCAGACCGTGGTCGATATGCACGTCGGTGATCTGATCGAGCTGGCTGGCAGGGTCGATCACCCGGGCGCCGCTGATGGTAATACGCATGCTCATTCTGCTCCCTGTCTGGACTGGCGCTGGGTGGTCTGTCCGGCCATGGCCATGGACATCACGGCCATGCGCACGGCGATGCCGTAGGTGACCTGTTTGAGAATCACCGACTGGGCGCCGTCGGCCACGGCGGACTCGATTTCCACGCCGCGGTTGATCGGGCCGGGGTGCATCACCAGGGCGTCGGGTCTGGCCAGGGCCAGGCTGTCGCTGGTCAGGCCGTACTGACGGTAGAACTCGCCTTCACTGGGCAGCAGGCCGCTCTGCATGCGCTCCTTCTGCAGGCGCAGCATGATCACCACGTCCACGTCCCGCAGGCCGGTGCGCAGATCGTTGAACACCCGGACCCCGTACTGCTCGATGCCCTCGGGCAGCAGGGTGCGCGGGGCTATGACGCGGATGTCGGGGCAGCCGAGGATGCGCAGGGCTTCCATGTTGGAGCGGGCCACCCGGGAGTGCAGGATGTCACCGACGATCGCCACCGACAGCTGCTCGAAGGGCTTCTGGTGGCGGCGGATGGTCAGCATGTCCAGCATCGCCTGGGTCGGGTGGGCGTGGTTGCCGTCGCCTGCATTGATGATGGCCACGTCCGGACAGACGTTGCCGGCGATGAAGTGTGCGGCGCCGGAGTCGCCGTGACGGACCACGAACATGTCCGCAGCCATGGCTTCCAGGTTGCGCAGGGTGTCATACAGGGTCTCGCCCTTGCTGGTCGAGGAGGTCTGCACGTCGAGGTTGAGAACGTCCGCCGACAGGCGCTTGGCCGCCAGTTCGAAGGTGCTGCGGGTACGCGTGGAGTTCTCGAAGAAGACGTTGCATACCGTCTTGCCGCGCAGCAGCGGTACCTTCTTGATGGACCGCTCGCCCACCTCGAGGAAGGAGTCGGCGGTGTCCAGGATCTCGGTCAGCAGCTCGCGGGACAGGCCATCGATGCCGAGGAAGTGGCGCAGCTGGCCCTGTTCGTTCAGTTGCAGTTTGCTAGATTTGAGGCTCATGGCGATCAGGACTCGGCGATGGGGTTCAGGGTCAGCCGCAACGGCTCGGGGCCGGTCAATTTTATCCGCTGGCCCCGGGGCAGTGCCAGACTGACGCCGAGGATATCGGCACGGATCGGCAGTTCGCGGGATTCGAGGTCCACCAGGGTGACCAGGGTTACCGAGGCCGGACGGCCATAGTCGAACAGCTCGTTGAGCGCGGCGCGTATGGTGCGACCGGTCATCAGCACATCATCAACCAGCACCAGATGCCGACCTTCCACGCTGAAGGGCAGCTCGGATGGCCGCACCCCCGGCTGCAGGCCGATCTGCGAGAAATCGTCACGGTAGAAGGCGATATCCAGACTGCCCAGCGGGGAATCCGGGAGGAAGCGGTCACGCAGCTGCTCGGCGATCCAGGCACCGCCGGTGTGGATGCCCACTACCGCCGGATCGGTGCGCTGCTCACGGTCCAGCAGGGCGATCAGGTCCTCCCCCATGCGTTGCAGCAGGGTCCCGACGTCGGGTAATTCAGTCATCACGTCTCCTTGGTTTGGCTGGCCAGCCAGGTTTCCAGCAGCAGCGCCGCGGCCAGGCTGTCCACCGGGTTGTCTCGGTAACTGGCCGGCGTACGACGGCCGCTTTCACGCAGCGTCTGTTTGGCTTCGAAGGTGGAAAGGCGTTCATCAATGCAGTGCACCGGCAGCTGGAAGCGCCCGTGCAGGCGGCGGGCGAACTTCTGCGCCCGGGCGCTCATCTCGCTCGGGGTGCCGTCCATGTTCAGCGGCAGGCCGACGACCAGCGCATCCGGCTCCCATTCACGCAGCAGGGCGGCGATCTGCTCCCAGTCGGGCACGCCGTCCCGGGCGCGCAGCTCCCTGAGCGGGCGTGCGTTGCCGGTGAGCGTCTGACCCACGGCGACGCCGATCTGGCGGGTGCCGTAGTCGAATCCGAGGACCCGCTGGGGAATCGCCGTCATCAGGCGTGGCCCGCCTGGCTGGTCAGCAGGCTGAGATCAATGCCCAGGCTGCGTGCGGCGGCGTTCAGGCGCTGCTCGGGCTCCAGCTCGAAGAGAATCTGGTAATCGGCGGGGCAGCTGAGCCAGGCGTTGTCCATCAGCTCGCGCTCCAGCTGCCCGGCGTCCCATCCCGCATAGCCCAGGGCTACGAAGGAATCGCGGGGGCCACGACCGCGGGTCATGTCCACCAGGATGTCGCGGGAGGTGGTCAGCTGCAGCGGTCCGAGGTCCAGGCTGCCTTCCCAGTGACCGGGCCCGCGATGCAGGACGAACCCTCGTTCGCTCTGGACCGGGCCGCCATTGAATACCACGCGGGCGCCTATGCCCGCAGGAATATCCAGGCCAGGGGAGGTCTGTTCCAGCACGTCACCCAGATTCAGACCGCTGGGGCGATTGATGATCAGCCCCATGGCGCCATCGGCGTTGTGCTCGCACAGATAGATCAGGGTCTGCGCGAAACGCGGATCCTCCATGTGCGGCATGGCGATCAGGAAGTGGTGCTTGAGGTAGCTCGGAAGTGTCTGGGTCATGCCGCATAGTATTGGGTGCGGGCGCGCGGAGGGCAAGAGCAGGCCGGCTCAGAAACTGGAAACACGATCTCCGGGCTCGAAGCGCCAGGTGCGGGTGATCTCGAGCAGACCGAACTCAGCCAGATCCCCGGTAAAAGGCGCGAAGGGGGCGGCCAGGCGCACGATGCGCAGGGCGGCGTTATCCAGTACCTGATGGCCCGAGGACTCGATCAGCTCGACGCTGTCGAGGCTGCCGTCACGGCGAATGGCCACGCGCAGCACCAGGCTGCCGTAGATGCCCTGACTGCGCGCCTCGGCCGGGTAGTTCTGGTTGCCGATGCGCTCGATCTTGCGACGCCAGGAGTCCATGTAGAAGGCCCCCGGATCCCGGCGGGTCGAGGCGGAGTTGAGCCGGTGCACCCGGGGCCGCTCGGCATACTGCTGGCGCTCCTCGGCAAGCTGTGCCTCGAGGCTGGCAATTTCCTGGGACAGCCGGCTCAGATCGAAACGGATGCCGGCCTGGGGTGCATCCCGGGGCTCGGGTTGCACAGGGGCGCTGGTCACGCGCTCGGGCGCCGGTGCCCTGGTGGTCACCACCTGCTGCTGCGTCGGTTCCGGCGGCGGGGCGGCCTCCTCGACCGGGATCACCGGCTGGATCTCGCTGTCCTGGAACACGGTTTCTTCGGGGGTGCTGGGGGTGGCCTTCTCGTCCAGGGTGCCGCTGCCGAGCTGATCGAACTGCGCCAGGTAGTCCGCATCGTCCGGCGCCTCGGTGCTGGGCTGGGTGGCCAGGGTGATTTCCAGGCTGCGCGCCAGCTCCCGGGGATCGGGCACATCGAAGGTTATGCCGAGGATGACCAGAGCATGCAGCACCGCCGCCAGGAACAGGGTGAACCCCAGGCGGTCCCTGGGTTCGATACCGGGTCTGGGCGGCCCGGCAAGGGCTGGCTGCGTCGCTGCTGTGTTCATGCTGTCCATAGGCGTGGGGGACGTACTGCACCGCAGTCTGCCCCTGTCACGGAAAAAAATCTACGCACTGTGTCGCGCTTTGAGCTGCTGTTCGATGCAATCCATCAGTTTTCCGCCGATATCCGTATCGAAGGCTGCATCGATCTCGCGGATGCAGGTTGGGCTGGTCACGTTGATCTCGGTGAGGTAGTCGCCGATCACGTCCAGGCCGACGAACAGCAGACCGCGCCGGCGCAGCTCGGGCCCTACCTCGGCGGCGATCCAGCGGTCGCGCTCGCTCAGCGCCCGCGCCTCGCCGCGCCCTCCGGCCGCCAGGTTGCCCCGGGTCTCGCCAGCCTGGGGAATACGCGCCAGGCAGTAGGGCACCGGCTCGCCGTTGATCATCAGGATGCGCTTGTCGCCATCGATGATCTCGGGCAGGTAGCGCTGGGCCATGATCTGCTGGCGGCCATGCTGGGTCAGTGTCTCGATGATGACACTGATATTCGGATCGTTCTGATTCACACGGAAGATCTGCGACCCGCCCATACCGTCCAGCGGCTTGAGGATCACGTCCCCGTGCTCGGCGATGAAGGCGCGCAACAGGTCTGCCCGGCGGGTTACCGTATTCGGCGGGCAGCACTGGGGGAAGCGGGTGGCGAAGAGTTTCTCGTTGCAATCACGCAGACTGGCCGGGCGATTGACTACCAGCACACCGTCGCGCTCGGCTGCCTCGAGGATATGAGTGGCATAGAGGAATTCGTTATCGAAGGGCGGGTCCTTGCGCATCAGGATCACGTCCAGCTGGCTCAGCGGCAGCAGTTGCGCCTCGCCCAGCTCATACCAGCGCTGGGGGTCGGCGAAGACCTGCAGCGGGCGCATGCTGCCCATCGCCTGGCCGTTCTGCAGGTAGATGTCCTGAGGCTCCATGTAGCTCAGTTCCCAGCCCCGCTGCCGGGCGGCCAGCAGCATGGCCAGGGAGCTGTCCTTCTTGTAGTGGATCGCGCTGATCGGATCCATGACGATGCCAATACGAATACTCATGGGGTTTTCACTGTGTCGAGCGGATATTGACCGCAGTGTACCCCCTGGGCCGGATACGAAGAAAGGATGACCGAAGTCGCAAGCTGTCTCACCGGCAGGAAGCCTTTATGGATTGCCCGGGAAATCTATGCTAAAAGTACGGCGAAATGGAATTGGTCGGTCTGGTGCGCCTGGCCGCCCGGTAACTGACCGCCGCATATAACAAGGGCTGATTGTTTATGGACGAAAATTTCGAGAGCCTGAAAGTCATGGTTATTGATGACAGCAAGACCATCCGGCGTACCGCGGAAACGCTGCTGAAGAAGGTCGGTTGTAACGTCATCACCGCTGTAGACGGCTTTGATGCCCTGGCCAAAATCGCTGATAATCACCCCGACATCATCTTTGTCGACATCATGATGCCGCGTCTGGATGGTTATCAGACCTGCGCACTGATCAAGAACAACGCTGCCTTCCGTTCCACCCCGGTCATCATGCTGTCAAGCAAGGACGGTCTGTTCGACAAGGCCAAGGGTCGGATCGTGGGGTCGGATCAGTATCTGACCAAGCCATTCAGCAAGGAAGAATTGCTGGGCGCCATCCGCGCTCATGTTCCGCAGTCGGACAGGAAGGTGGCCGGCGCCGGTAACTGAGGCCGCCGGTAATTTTGATCCAGGGGGATAAATGGCTCGCATACTTGTAGTGGATGATTCGCCGACCGAGCTGTACAAGCTCAGCGGCATGCTGGAAAAGAACGGATTCGAGGTGCTCAAGGCAGAGAACGGCGCCGATGGCGTGGCACTGGCCCGACAGGAAAAGCCCGACGCCGTACTGATGGACATCGTGATGCCCGGACTCAACGGCTTCCAGGCTACCCGGCAACTCACCAAGGATCCGGAAACCGCACATATCCCGGTGATCATCGTGACCACCAAGGATCAGGAAACCGACCGGGTCTGGGGCAAGCGTCAGGGGGCCAAGGATTATCTGACCAAGCCCGTTGAGGAAACCACGCTGATCAAGACACTGAAGACGGTGCTGGGTAACTGACCGGCACCGACATCTCGGTGCATATGACAACAGGGACGGTATGTCAGAGACATTGCATCCTTTCGATCTTCTCCAGCAGCTGGCGGAGCGTTGTGTACGGATGGCCGCCGGCCTGCCGTCACAGGAAGTGGTGGCCGAAACCTGGAGTGGCATCGGTTTCCGCCTCGCCGGCCAGCCCATGATCGCCAGTCTCGGCGAGATCAGTGAAATTCTCCATGAGCCGCGCTACACCGCACTGCCCAGGGTCAAGCCCTGGGTCAGGGGTGTGGCCAATGTGCGTGGCAGGCTCCTGCCGATCATCGACCTCAGCCAGTTCTTCGGGTCCACCAGCAGTGCTCCGCGCAAGCAGCGGCGAGTGCTGGTGCTGGACCGGGACGAGATCTTCGTCGGTCTGCTGGTCGATGAGCTGTTCGGCATGCAGCATTTTCCAGTAAGCAGTTTTACCACCTCGGTGCCTGATCTGCCGCAGCAGTTCAGGCCCTTCGTGGTGGGCGCCTATACCGGAGAGCAGGTATCGATGATATTCAACTTCCGGGCATTGGCACGCGACCAGGCGTTCCTTGACGTGGCGGTCTGATCGGAGGGGGGGCGGGCCGGCGGTTGCCGGTGCGCAACATTTCAGGACTTCAAGAAGCATGCGGTAGGCCAGGTAGGGGCCCAGAAAATGAAAAATTTTGACACCACCAGCATCCTCTCGACTCTGCGCAGCAACCGGACCATCAGTGGCCTGTTCGTCGCGCTGGTTGTCTCGTTGATCCTGCTGTTCATCAACTTCCTGTACGTGAACGTGCAGAGCTCATACGACACCGAGTACATCGGTCACTCGGGTGAGCTGCGGGTACTGTCCCAGCAGATCTCCAAATCGGCGACCGAAGCGGCAACCGGTACCCGTGAGGCATTCCCGCTGCTGCTGCATGCGCGCAACGATTACGAGCAGCGCTGGGGCTATCTGACCAACGGTCGGGACGAAACCGGCCTGCCGCCGACGCCCGGCGCCCTGTTCGAGGAGCTGGCTGCGGCCGGTGCGGACTGGGAGAAGCTGCGTAACAACGCCGACGCCATTCTGAACAGTGAAGAGACGGTACTGGCGCTGCACGAGGTGGCCGCCCAGCTGTCCGATACCGTGCCGCAGCTGCAGGTCGAGTACGAGGATGTGGTGGACGTGCTGATCGAAAGCGGTGCCTCCGCCCATCAGGTTTCCATGGCCCAGCGTCAATCCCTGCTGGCCGAGCGGATTCTCGGCTCGGTGAACCGGGTACTGGCCGGTGACGAGGACGCGGTCATGGCGGCCGACAGCTTCGGTCGCGACGCTACCCTGTTCGGTCGGGTGCTCGATGGCATGCTGCACGGCAACGAGGTACTGGGCGTGACCCGGGTAACCGACCCTGATGCGGTGAGCCGTCTGGAGGAGATCGCCGACCTGTTCAGCTATGTATCCGAATCGGTTGAGCAGATCCTGCTCACCTCCCCCGAGCTGTATCAGGTACGAAGCGCGGCCAACAACATCTTCAGCGATTCCCAGCAGCTGCTGGACAACGTGTCCACCCTATCCCAGGCCTTCGAGAAACGTGCCGACGGCCGCTGGTTCAACACTCTGCTGGGCTATCTGCTGGGCCTGATCGCCCTGGGCAGCATTCTGCTCATCGGCCTGCAGCTGACCCGCGATACCCGCCAGCGTCTGGCGGAAACCGCTGCCACCAACGAGCGTAACCAGGCGGCGATTCTGCGACTGCTGGACGAGATCGCCGACCTCGCGGACGGTGACCTGACAGCCGAAGCGACGGTGACCGAGGACTTCACCGGTGCCATCGCGGACTCCATCAACTACTCCATCGACCAGCTGCGTGCCCTGGTAGAGACCATCAACCACACCGCACTGCAGGTGGCCAAGGCAGCCCAGGAAACCCAGGGAACGGCCATGCACCTGGCCGAAGCATCGGAGCATCAGGCCCAGGAAATCGCCGGCGCCTCCGCCGCGGTGAACGAGATGGCCGTGTCCATTGACCAGGTATCGGCCAACGCCGCCGAGTCCGCCGCGGTAGCGGAGCGTTCGGTAGCCATCGCCAACAAGGGCAACGAGGTGGTGCAGAGCACCATCGCCGGCATGGACGTGATCCGTGAGCAGATCCAGGACACCTCCAAGCGGATCAAGCGTCTGGGTGAATCCTCCCAGGAGATCGGTGACATCGTCAGCCTGATCAACGACATTGCCGACCAGACCAACATTCTGGCGCTGAACGCCGCCATCCAGGCGGCGATGGCCGGTGATGCCGGTCGTGGCTTCGCGGTGGTAGCGGACGAGGTACAGCGTCTGGCGGAACGTTCCTCGGCGGCCACCAAGCAGATCGAGGCGCTGGTGAAGACCATTCAGACCGATACCAACGAAGCGGTCATCTCGATGGAGCAGACCACCGCCGAGGTGGTCAGCGGTGCCCGCCTGACCCAGGATGCGGGTGTGGCCCTGGAGGAGATCGAAAAGGTATCCACCAGCCTGGCGGCGCTGATCCAGAACATCTCCAACGCGGCGCGCCAGCAGGCGTCCTCCGCCGGCCACATTTCCAACACGATGAACGTGATCCGCGAGATCACCTCGCAGACCTCTGCCGGTACGACCGCCACCGCGCGCAGCATCGGCGAGCTGGCCAAGCTGGCCGAGAGCATGCGTCAGTCGGTGGACGGTTTCACCCTGCCCGAGCGTAACTGAGGGGCAGCGCCGGGGTGGCCGCAAGGCCACCCCCATTGAGGGCACCGCGAGGGTCGCACAGTGCATACAACGCCACACTGGTCATTGGAGAAGTTGCCAGACATGGACGGACATCAGTTCCGTCAGTGGCAGGCCCTATTGGAAATGCGTACCGGTGTCTGCGTGAGTGCCGAACGCCAGATCTATCTGCAGACCAGTCTGCGGGCGCGGATGCGGGATCTGGGGATCAGCGATTATCAGACCTACTACGAACATGTGACCGAGGGCGTCAGCGGCGCGGTGGAATGGTCGGCGCTGGTGGAATGCCTGACCGTGCGCGAAACCAGCTTCATGCGCCACCGTCCCTCCTTCGAGTGTGTCGCGCGGTTGCTCCGGGAACGCCGGCAGCAGCCGCAACAGCGCCCGCTGCACCTGTGGAGCCTGGGTTGTGCCAGCGGTGAGGAAGCCTATTCCCTGGCCATGGTGGTGGAACAGGTGCTCAGCGAGACCGGGCAACCGCGCCGGGATTTCGGCATCTGGGCAACCGATATCAGCCAGCAGGCGCTGGATCAGGCGCGCCGGGGGGTCTATCCGGCCCGGCGCTTGGGTGGGATGACCGCCGCCGAGACACATCAATGGCTGGAACAACTGCCGGATGGACAGTATCAGGTAGCCAGTGTGCTGCGTGACCGGGTGTGTTTCACCCGGCTGAACATCCTGGAACTGGCCCAGGCCCCGATCCGGGACCTGGATATCATCTTCTGCCAGAACCTGCTCATCTACTTCCGGCGCTGGCGCCGTCGCGAGCTGCTCAACCAACTGGCAAGACGGTTGACGCCCGGCGGCATGCTGGTGATCGGGCCAGGTGAAATAATGGACTGGGATAATCCCTTGCTCGAGCCCGTAGCGGATGATGGCGTACAGGCTTACAGGCGCAGGGACTGCATGGAATGTCTGGAGTGACTATGGGTGATCGGCATGATTATGTCGCCCTCGACTGGGTTAAAGGCGAGATTTCCGAGACGCTGAATCAGGCGCGTCAGGCACTGGAAGCCTTTGTGGAGAACCCCGAGGACACTACGCGGCTGCGCTTTTGCCTGACCTATATCCATCAGGTCCACGGCACCTTGCAGATGGTCGAATTCTACGGCGCTGCGCTGCTCGCCGAAGAAATGGAAAAGCTTGCCCAGGCGCTGATGCATGGCACCTGCAGTCGCAAGGCAGAGGCTCTGGAAGTGCTGATGCAGGCGATACTGCAGATGCCCTCATATCTGGATCGGGTGCAGAGTGGCCGGCGCGATGTACCTGTCCTGCTGCTGCCACTGCTCAACGACATGCGCAGTGCCCGGGACGAGAAGCTGCTGACCGAGACCGCAGTATTCAATCCGCAGCTGCGCGACAGCGAGGCCGAACCCGTCGCCCGGGTGGACTTCGCCAGCCCCACGGTAACCCTGCAGCTGCGCAAGCTGCGTCAGGCGCTGCAGATCACCCATGCGGCGATCCTGCGCGGTCAGGATGTCGAGCGCAACAGTCACCAGCTGGGTCGGGTGTTCGTGCGCCTGGAGCAGCTGTTCCAGGGGACCCGTTTCGCCGAGCTATGGAGTGCTTTTGCCGGTGTCGCCGAAGGTCTGGAGCATGGCAGCATCGAGAACGGTGCGGCGGTGCGCCAGCTGCTGCGACTGGCCGACCGGGAACTGCGCCAGCTGCTGGAGGAGGCCGCGGACATTCCACGGCAGGACCCCAGCCCCGAGCTGCTGCGCAATCTGCTGTTCTATATTGCCAAGAGTGATGGCGACAGCCCGCGGCTCAGAGCGCTGAAGGATTACTACCAGCTTGACGAGGTATGGCAGGAAAGCAGTGACACCAGTGCCGACAGCAACGATCCGCTGGTCGGTCTGGACCAGGGCACAATGCAATCGGTAGCCGCTGCGCTCAACGAAGAACTGCTGCAGGTCAAGGAGCGCCTGGATCTGTTTGTCCGCAGCACCATCCGCAGCCAGCATGAACTGGGCGCCTTGCTGCCGGACATGAAGCGCATTGCCGATACCCTGGCGGTACTCGGGCTGGGTCAGCCTCGTCGAGTGCTGCAGGAGCAGATCCAGCGGGTCGAGCAGCTGGCTTGCGCCCCCGAATCACCGACTGATGCACAGTTGATGGAAGTGGCCGGTGGCATGCTCTACGTCGAGGCCAGCATGC
Source organism: Halopseudomonas sp. Lyrl_26 (assembly GCF_051948695.1). Lineage (NCBI taxonomy): Bacteria > Pseudomonadati > Pseudomonadota > Gammaproteobacteria > Pseudomonadales > Pseudomonadaceae > Halopseudomonas > Halopseudomonas sp. Lyrl_26. The sequence continues at coordinate 54,963 of NZ_JAYJLH010000003.1, read as the reverse complement.
ACGGCATACTGGCCATGGAGCGCATGCACGACCAGGGGGCTGCCGGCGGACAACTGTCCACTACCGGCGCCCTGTTGCAGATCCAGCAGCAGGTGGTGGTGGAGGCACGCAACAATCTGGAGCAGACCCGCGAGGCCATCAGCGCCTTCGTTGCCGGTCAATGGGATTACAGCCATCTGGAACCCGTGGACGAGCTGCTGACCAGCATCCGTGGTGGTCTGGCGATGCTGCCGCTCAAGCGGGCCGCCGACGCCGTGGCTGCCTGTCGACTTTATATCAAGCGCGAACTCATCGACGCCCAGCGCGTCCCGGACTGGGAGGCGCTGGATGCCCTGGCGGACGTCATCTCCGGTATCGACTACTACCTGGAGCGGGTGGCTCGGGATGACGCCAGTCGCGGCGATGGCATTCTCACCACCGCCGAGGAGCGCCTGGCAGCCCTGGGTTACCCCCCGGCAGAGCTGTCGCGCCTGCAGGCCGGCGCCGTGCCGCTGGATGACCGCGAGAGTACCGCCAGCCCCGAGGAGGCCGCCGAGGCGGCAGTTGCAGTCGAGCCGGCGCTGGTCGAGGAGGCGTCGGAGGATGAAGACGAGCTTGACCCGGAGTTGCTGGAGATCTTCATCGAGGAAGTCGGCGAAGTGCTGGAAACCCTCGAGGAGTACAGCCCGCGCTGGGAGGCCGACAACGACGACGTCAGCGCGCGAACCGAAGTCCGCCGGGCCTTCCACACCCTGAAGGGCAGTGGGCGCATGGTCCAGGCCAGTGTACTGGCCGAGTTGGCCTGGGCGGTGGAAAACATGCTCAACCGGGTGATCGACGGCAACGTGGACACCACGCCGGCGATCTTTGCCGTGGTCAATGCAGCTCGTGGCCTGATGCCGGCCCTGCTGGACGACTTTGCCAATGGCCGGCCCAGCGCCCTGCAGGTGGTCGAACGTCTTGCCGGGCAGGCGGAGATGCTGTCCCGTGGGGAGATGCCGGTCGATGTGATCGGCGAGCTGGAGCCGGCACCGCAAACCCTGGTGGCCGAGCAGCCCGAAGGGCTGTCCGACGAGGTTGTGGACGAGTCCCCGATCATCGAGCCTGTCGAAGAGTTGCAGCCGCAGGACGAAGCAGAGCTGCCGCTGGAACTGGAAGCAGAGCCGGAGACACAAGCGGAACGGGATGCGCCGTCGCTGCCGGCCATCGAATTCGAGCTGGAAGGTGCGGATCTGCCGCTGCCGGAGCTGGTCGAGGAGTCGGCGCCGGACGCACTGCCCGAGCTGCCTGATGAGGTGGCCGAGCCGGTGGCGCTGGAGGCAGAGGAACCCACCGACGCAGTCGAAACTGTCGAGACACTCGAGCCGACCGACACCGTGCCGCTGGCGGCGGAGAGCGCGACCGAGCTGGATCCGCTGCTGCTGAGGATCTTCCGTACCGAAACCCAATCCCATATCAGCCAGATCAACGGGTTCCTGGACAAGTGCCATCGCGAGCTGCCCCAGCCGTTGAGCGATGCACTGCAGCGGGCGCTGCACACCCTCAAGGGCAGCGCACACATGGCCGGCATCCAGCCGGTGGCGACACTGGTCACGCCCCTGGAGAAGCTGGCCAAGGACTTCAAGACCAATCTGATTCCCGCCGACCAGGCCGTCGCCGAACTGCTTGGCGAGGCGGTCGGCATGCTGCAGGCCTGGCTGGATCAGGACGACGCGAATCAGGCCATCAGCGGCAGCGAGGAGTTCCTGCAGCGGCTTGATGCGCTCTATCAGCAGACCATGCAGCGGCTCGACAGCAGCCGCGCCCAGCTGGAAGGGGGTAGCGATACCGACCTGCTGTCGATCTTCCTGACCGAGGGCGTCGAACTCTTGCTGGACGCCGCCGACGAGCTGGCCGAGGGGCAGGCGATCGACCATGTCGAACTGGGTCGTGCATTGCGTGCCCTGGCCGAGGTGGCCCAGGAGGTCGAGCTGCCGGCCATCGAGGAACTCTGTCAGGGGCTGGAAGACGTTCACGAAGCCCTGGTCGGACAGCGCCTGCAGCTGGATGACACCGTGAACGGCGCCCTGGCGCGGGCCCATGAGCGCCTGATCGCAATGATGGACCAGGTCGCTGCGCACCAGCATGTGCAGTCGGCACAGGCCGAACTGCAGGAGCTGCGCGAGCTGTTCTCCGTGCCGATCGAAACGCCGGCCGCCGAGGCCGAGACCGCTGCGGCAGCAGGGCAGTGGCTGCCGACCGAGGCGGATGTCGACAGCGAACTGGTGGATATCTTCCTCGAAGAGGCGCAGGAAATCCTCGACAGTGCGTCCACCGGCCTGCAGCGCTGGCTGGCCGAGCCGGGCGACGCCGAGGCACTGCATGCCTTGTTGCGAGACCTGCACACCCTCAAGGGTGGCGCGCGCATGGCCGAGATACGTCCGGTCGGCGATCTGGCCCACGAACTCGAGTTCCTCTACGAGGGGCTGGTGGGTGGCCGCTTCGAGCTGATTGACGGCCTGCCCGAGCTGCTGATGGCCTGCCATGACGCCCTGGCCGACATGGTCGAGGGCATTCAGGCCGGTCGTGCGATCAGCGATGGCATGGCGCTGACCCGCGCCATCCGCGAATTCCGCGCCGCGCCGCAGCAGGTACCGCAGTGGCGGGAGGACACTCCGCTCCGGACTGCGCCCCCGGCGGAGGCGACGGTACCCGAGGTGGCGCTGGCCGAACTGCAGTCCGCGGACGAACCGCTGTCGGAAGTCCCCGTGGCGACCCCGGCGGTATCCGGCATGCTCGGCATGTTCATCGAAGAGGCCCGGGAGCTGCTGCAGCCCTGCCCCGCATTGCTGGCCCAGCTGCCCGGCGACCCGGCGGCCGCTGCGCAGCTGTTGCACCGGGTCGAGGCGCTCAAGGGGTCTGCCCGTCTGGCCGGCCAGGACAGCCTCGCCGAACAGGCGCGGGAGCTGGAGCGCGCCCTGCACGAAACCGGTCCGCAACTGCAGCAGCTGGAAACCGGTTTCTCCAGGCTGCAGGCGGATATCGAGCAACTGGCCGGTGGTCACAGCCAGGTGGTGGAGGACTGGACCGCAGCGGTGGTCCCGGTCGCGCAGCCGGAGCCGGAGGCCCCTGCGGCGCTGCCGACCTCCGAGCATACCCTGGCGCAGGTTCGACAGATCCTGAGCGACGCCATGGGTCAGGGGCAGGCCGAGAGCGGTGGCAACCGCTCCGCCGTGCAGGAATCGGTCAAGGTGCCTGCGGCGCTGCTCGAGGAGCTGGTCAACCTGGCGGGCGAAACCTCCATCTTCCGCGGCCGCATCGAACAGCAGGTCAGCGATATCAGCCATACGCTGAATGATATGGAAAGCACCATCGAGCGGGTTCGCGACCAGCTGCGGCGTCTGGACATGGAAACCCAGGCGCAGATCCTGTCGCGCCACCAGGAGGAGATCGAGCAGGGTTACGAGGACTTCGACCCGCTGGAGATGGACCGCTACTCCCAGTTGCAGCAGCTGTCCCGCTCGCTGTTCGAGTCCGCCTCGGACATGCTCGACCTCAAGGAAACCCTGGCGGCCAAGAGCCGGGATGCCGAAACCCTTCTGCTGCAGCAGGCGCGGGTCAACACCGAGCTGCAGGAAGGCCTCATGCGTACCCGCATGGTGCCCTTCGATCGTCTGCTCCCGCGCCTGCGGCGAGTGGTCCGTCAGGTCTCCGCGGAGGTCGGCAAGCAGGTCAACCTGGAGGTGCTCAACGCCGAAGGGGAGATGGACCGCAGCGTACTGGAACGCATGATGGGACCGCTCGAGCACATGCTGCGTAACGCGGTCGACCACGGTATCGAGCTGCCAGCGGCGCGCAGCCAGTGTGGCAAGTCCGAGACCGGGCGCATCACCCTGGACCTGCAGCGTGAGGGTGGCGAGATAGTGCTGCGGCTGTCCGATGACGGCCGCGGGGTGGATCTGCAGGCGGTGCGATCCAAGGCCATCGAGCGCGGCCTGATGGATGTCGATGCCCACCTCACCGATCACGAGGTGCTGCAGTTCATCCTTCAGGCCGGGTTCAGTACCGCCGAGCAGGTGACACAGATTTCCGGCCGCGGGGTCGGCATGGATGTGGTCAACAGCGAAATCAAGCAGCTCGGTGGCAGCATGACGCTGAGCACCGAGGCGGGGCAGGGCACGATCTTCACCATACGACTGCCGTTCACCGTGTCGGTGAACCGGGCGCTGATGGTGTACTCCGGCGACGACCTCTATGCCATTCCGCTGAATACCATCGAGGGTATCGTGCGGGTCTCCGGCTACGAGCTGGAGGCCTACTACGTGCCCGGGGCACCGGCGTTCGAGTACGCCGGCAAGCATTACGATCTGCGCTATCTGGGCGACCTGCTCGGCACCGGTCAGCAGCCGCGCCTCAGCGGTCAGAGTCTGCCGCTGCCGGTGATCCTGGTACGGGGTGCAGAACACAGCATTGCGGTGCAGGTGGATGCCCTGGCTGGCTCCCGGGAGATCGTGGTGAAGAGCCTCGGCAAGCAGTTCTCGGTGCTGTCGGGCATCTCCGGCGCGACCATCCTCGGCGACGGTCGGGTGGTGGTGATTCTCGATCTGCTGGCGGTGATCCGGGCCCAGCAGGCCCATGCCCAGCAGGCACGTCAGGTGCTGCAGCCGGCAGCGGTGGAGGACCGCGCCACCCTGGTTATGGTGGTGGATGACTCCATTACCGTACGCAAGGTCACCGGACGGCTGCTGGAGCGCCATGGCATGGAGGTGGTCACCGCCAAGGACGGGGTCGACGCCATCGCCCGGCTGCAGGACATCCAGCCCGATGTCATGCTGCTGGACATCGAGATGCCGCGCATGGACGGCTTCGAGGTGGCGACCCTGGTTCGCCACGACGAGCGCCTCAAGGACCTGCCGATCATCATGATCACCTCGCGTACCGGTGAGAAGCACCGTGAGCGGGCACGCAGCATCGGTGTCAACGAGTACCTCGGCAAGCCGTACCAGGAAGCGCAGCTGCTTGAATTGATCGGCAAACTGGTGGGGCGTGGTGAGTGACGACAGAACGCCCGGTGTCGCGCTGCTGGTTGGTTGCAACCGCAAACGCGATCGCCTGAGCGAGGTGGTGCAGCACTTCGGCTACCGGGTGGTATTTACCGGCGAGCCGGAAGCGCTGGAGGCCGGGCAGCTGGCCGAGGTGTCCACCGATCTGTGGCTGCTGGACATGGCCGAGGACTCGCCGCTGCTGGACTGGCTGCTGGACAGCAGCGAGGTGCCGGTGCTGCTGGGCAATGACGAGATCCCGCCGCCCCGCGATGAGGATTATCCCCGCTGGCAGCGGCGGCTGTACGGCAAGCTGTGCGGATTGCTGGGGGCACCGCCTTCGGCACCGAAACTGCAGGTGCCCACATCAGCTGTGGCGGTGGGCAGCTGCAGTGTCTGGTTGCTGGGTGCGTCACTGGGTGGGCCGGCGGCGGTCAAGAGCTTCCTCGATGCCCTGCCGTCGGAGCTGCCGGTGGCCTTCGTGTATGCCCAGCATATCGATGCCGGTTTCGAGGAGCAGCTGCCGCGCATCATTGGCCGGGAGAACAGCTGGCGGGTACGCAACTGCGAACAGGGCAGCCGTCTGCAGCCGGGGGAAGTATTGGTGACGCCCATCACGCGGCGTCTGAGTTTCAGCAGCGACGGTCTCATCCATCTGCAGGACAGCCCCTGGCCCGGCGCCTATCAGCCGGCCATAGAAGCGGTGCTCGACGAGGTGATCACGGCCTTCGCGCCCCTGTGCGGGGCGATCATATTCAGTGGCATGGGTGAGGATGGAGTGCAGGCCTGTGGGCGCATGCGCCGTCAGGGGATGCCGGTCTGGACCCAGAGCGCCGACAGTGCGGCCTGTGCGATCATGCCCCAGGCCGTACAGGACGCCGGCCACAGCCTGCTGCAGGGTTCACCCGAGGAACTGGCCCTGGCGATGCGCCATTGGCTTGAACAGGAACGCACGACGCCTGCCTGAAGGGGCGCGCGGTGCAAGAGGATTTTGCTATGTCAGATGCACTGGACAGTCTTACCGGTCTGATCATCCCCCTGGTGGGTCAGCCGCTGCTGCTGCCCAACGTGGCCGTTGCCGAGCTGGTGGGTTACCGGGTGGGCCAGACCGCCCCGCGTGGCCCGGAATGGTTCATCGGCTGGGCCAGCTGGCGCGACCAGAAAGTGCCGCTGGTCGACCCCGGACTGCTGATGGGGCAGCCGCCGACCGAGGGGCCGGGCACGCGGATCCTCATTCTCAACGGGGTGGGAGGTCGCCCGGGACTGAATTTCATCGCCCTGCGCATCGGTGGCATTCCCCGTTCCCGCCGGGTGTTGCGCAGGGAGCTGGCGGCCACCGGTCAGGCTGGCGATTTCGTCAGTCAGCAGGTGCAGCTGCTGGATGAGGAGCAGCCGCTGCTGATACCGGATCTGGAGGCCATCGAGCAGGTGGTGACCGAGGTGCTCGCCGCTCAGTGAGTCGGCGCCGGGAAGCACAGCCGTGCTTCCATTCCCCCGCCGCTGCGGTTGAGCAGCTGCACACTGATGCCATGGCTGTCGGCGATACGCTTGACGATGGCCAGGCCCAGTCCGGTGCCCTTGGTCGAACGGGCGCTGTCGCCGCGAATGAATGGCGTGAACAGATCCTTGCCTTCGCTCTGGTCGACACCCGGCCCCCGATCCAGCACGCTGACCACCACGCAGGGCTGCAGGGCGCTGTGTTCCAGATGACTGGTGATCTCCACCCCGGTACCTCCGTGATTCAGGGCATTCTCCACCAGATTGCTCAGCATGCGCTTGACTGACAGCCGCCGCAGCGCCAGTTCGGGTACCGGCTGCAGATAGAGGGCCACCCGCGGCTCGGTGCTGTTGATCGGCGTCACCACCTCGCGGATCAGCTCGTTCAGATCGCAGGGTTCGCAGGGTTCGGCATTGCCGTCGCGGATGTAGGCCATGAACTGATCGAGGATGGCGTCCATGTCCTCGATGTCGCGGATCATGCCTTCGGTCAGCTCCGGCTCGACGCCGGACATCAGTTCGGTGGACAGACGCATGCGCGTCAGCGGTGTGCGCAGGTCATGGGACACCCCGGCCAGCAGCAGGGCCCGGTCGCTGTTGGCCTGTTCCACGTCCTGGGCCATCTGGTTGAACGCCCGGTAGACCTCGGCAATCTCCGCCGGCCCGCTGGTGTCCAGCAGACGCACACTGTGGCCCTGACCGATGCGCTGAGCCGCGCGCTCCAGCACCTTGAGCGGCCGGTTGAGCTGGCGCACGAAGATCCAGGCGGCGGCAAAGGACAGCATGATGATCAGCGCCGACCAGGTCAGCACCAGGCCCAGGCGCTGTCCGCGCAGCGGGTGGGCGTAGAGCGGTACCTTCAGCCAGTGTTCGCCGTAGCTCGGCTGGTGGACCCAGATGGCCGCCTGGTCATGGGTCTGCACACGGATCTGGGTACGGTCACCGAGCTCGTTGCGCAGCTGGCTGGTAAACACCCCGGAATAGGGCCAGTGCACCTCGCCGGGAGGCACCTGACTGTGGTGGACCAGCTGCATGCCGGTCAGCTTTTCCAGGTCCGCACGGGCCTCCGGCCCGCTGGCCCAGTAGGCATGCACCAGCATGGCGGTGCCATGGCTGTACTGGCGGTCCACCAGCAGATCCTCGTTGCTGATCAGGTACAGCAGGGTGAGGATCTTGGAGAACAGCAGGGTCAGCAGCACCAGCAACAGGGTGCGGGCAAAGAAGCTGCGGGGCAGCAGCGGGTGCCAGCCCGGACCGCCCTTCACTGCTGCTGGCCATCCGGCACGAAGACGTAACCCACACCCCACACCGTCTGGATATAGCGCGGCTTGGACGGATCCGGTTCCAGCAGCCGGCGCAGGCGGGAGATCTGCACATCGATGGAGCGCTCCAGGGCGTCCCATTCCCGGCCCCGGGCCAGCTGCATCAGCTTGTCCCGGGTCAGGGGCACACGGGGGTGGTGCACCAGCGCCTTGAGTACCGAGAATTCGCCGGAGGTCAGCATGTGGACCTGGTCGCCCCGTTTCAGCTCCCGGGTGGACAGGCTGAGCACAAAGTCGCCGAAGGTCACCTCGTTGTCCTCGATGGTCGGTGCCCCGGGAATCTGCGGCGCCTGGCGGCGCAGTACAGCCTTGATGCGGGCCACCAGCTCACGGGGGTTGAACGGCTTGGGCAGGTAGTCGTCGGCGCCCAGCTCCAACCCCTGGATACGGCTGGTTTCGTCGCCCTTGGCGGTGAGCATGATGATCGGGGTGCTGTTGCCCTGCTCGCGCAGGCGCTCGCAGGCCTTGAGCCCATCCTCGCCGGGCAGCATCAGGTCGAGCACTATCAGCGAGTAGAGCTCGCGATCCAGCAGCCGGTCCATCTGTGCGGTGTCCTCGACGGCGCGCACGCGGTAACCCTGTTCGCTGAGAAAACGCTCCAGCAGACGGCGCAGCCGGGCATCGTCGTCGACGATGAGTATCTTTTCGCCTTCCGTATTGCTCATAAGCAGCATCACCTCTTGGTAAGCGTTGCATTGTCGCTGATGCCGGATGCGGGGGGAGCCGGCCATTGTTACAAGAGTTTACTTCCCAACCGCCCCGACTGCCGGATTACCTGCGGCCAGAGCGCACAAGGCAGCAACGCTTGGACCAGCGACTCGGTTATACTGCCGCGCTTGAGACAATTGATGTGGAAAGCCCCTATGGACAGTATTGCCGCGCGTATTGCTTCCGAACTGGCCGTGCGCCCCGAACAGGTGGTGGCCACCGTAGCCCTGCTCGACGAGGGCGCCAGCGTGCCCTTCATCTCCCGCTACCGCAAGGAGGTCACCGGCAGTCTGGATGACACCCAGCTGCGCCAGCTGGAGGAGCGGCTGCGCTACCTGCGCGAACTGGAAGACCGCCGCAGCACCATCCTGGCCAGCATCCAGGAGCAGGGCAAGCTGACCCCGGAGCTGGAGCGGGACATCCGTCAGGCCGAAACCAAGACCACGCTCGAAGACCTGTACCTGCCCTACAAGCCCAAGCGCCGGACCCGGGGCCAGATCGCCCTGGAGGCGGGCCTGGGACCCCTGGCCGATCAGCTGTACGCCGATCCCACGCAGGATCCGCAGCAGCTGGCCGCCGGCTTCGTCGACGCCGACAAGGGCGTGGCCGATGTGAAGGCGGCGCTGGACGGTGCCAAGTACATCCTCATGGAGCGCTTCAGCGAGGATGCCCGGCTGCTGGAACGCCTGCGCCAGACCCTGCGTCAGGACGGCCGGGTGGTATCCCGGCTGGTCGAGGGCAAGGAGCAGGAGGGCGCCAAGTACCGCGACTATTTCGAATACGACGAGCCGCTGCGCAATGTGCCCTCCCATCGCGCCCTGGCCATACTGCGCGGGCGCAACGAAGGCATCCTCAGCATAGCGCTGGAACTGGGCGATCCCGAGGCGCCGGCTGGCGCCACGCATCCCTGCGAAGGGTTGATCGCCGAGGCCGCCGGTATCAGCAATCAGGGTCGTGCCGCGGACAGCTGGTTGCAGGAGGTGGTGCGCTGGACCTGGCGGGTGAAACTGCTCGGCCACATGGAAACCGAGCTGCTCGGCGAGCTGCGCGAGCGTGCCGAGGATGAGGCCATTCGCGTGTTCGCCAGCAACCTCAAGGATCTGCTGCTGGCCGCTCCCGCCGGCCCGCGGGTGACCCTGGCGATGGACCCGGGGCTGCGCACCGGGGTCAAGATCGCCGTGGTGGATGGCACCGGCAAGCTGCTGGATACCGCGACCATCTTCCCCCATGCGCCGCGCAATCAGTGGGATCAGTCCCTGGCGGTGCTGGCAGCCCTGTGCCGCAAGCATCAGGTGAGCCTGCTGGCCATCGGCAACGGCACCGCCTCCCGGGAGACCGACAAGCTGGCGGGCGATCTGCTCAAGCTGTGTCCGGAACTCAAGATGCACAAGGTCATGGTCTCCGAGGCAGGTGCCTCGGTGTATTCCGCATCGGAACTGGCGGCCCGGGAATTCCCCGATCTGGATGTGACCTACCGCGGCGCGGTGTCCATCGGCCGCCGTCTGCAGGATCCGCTGGCCGAACTGGTGAAGATCGAGCCCAAGGCCATAGGTGTCGGCCAGTACCAGCACGACGTGTCCCAGGTGAAGCTGGCGCGCAGCCTCGATGCGGTAGTGGAGGACTGCGTGAACGCCGTGGGCGTGGACCTCAATACCGCCTCGGCAGCCCTGCTGACCCGGGTGTCCGGGCTCAACCCGACCATTGCCCAGAACATAGTGGACTACCGCGATCAGCATGGCGCCTTCAGCAGCCGCCGCGAGCTGCTCAAGGTCAGCCGGCTGGGCGAGAAGACCTTCGAGCAGGCCGCGGGCTTTCTGCGGGTGATGAACGGCAGCAACCCCCTGGACGCCTCGGCGGTGCACCCGGAGGCCTACCCGCTGGTGGAGCGCATCGCCGAGCAGACCGGTCGCGACGTGCGCAGCCTGATCGGCGATTCGGCCTTCCTGCGCCGGCTCGACCCGGCCCGCTTCACCGACGAGCGCTTCGGTATCCCGACCATCACCGACATTCTCTCCGAGCTGGACAAGCCCGGCCGCGACCCGCGTCCCGAGTTCAAGGCGGCGGCCTTCCAGGAAGGGGTGGAGAAGATCAGCGACCTCAAGCCCGGCATGGTGCTCGAGGGGGTGGTCAGCAACGTGGCCAACTTCGGTGCCTTCGTCGATATCGGCGTGCACCAGGATGGTCTGGTGCATATTTCCATGCTCAGCGAGGCCTTCGTCAAGGACCCGCGGGATGTGGTCAAGGCCGGGGATATCGTCAAGGTCAAGGTGCTGGAGGTGGACGTACCGCGCCAGCGCATCAGCCTGACCATGCGCATGGGCGATCAGCCCGGCAGTACCGGTGGCGGCGGTCGAGAGGCCGGCGGCGAGCGACGCAGCCGCCCGCGGGCGGAGAAGAATCAGTCTGGCCCCGCGGCGCAGTCAGGTGCTACCTTTGCCAACCTGTTCGCCAACGCCCGGCATCTGAGGAAGTAGTTCCATGAGTGAGCACCCCAAGACCCGTGACATCCGTCTCAACCGCATGAGCCCCTTCACCGAGGCACTTGGCCTGGAGCTGGTGAACCTGGACAGGGAGGGCTGCAGCATGCGCCTGGAAATAGGGCCGCAGCACTTCAACGCCGGCGGTCGGGTGCACGGCGGGGTGACCTTCTCGCTGCTCGATTCGGCCATGGGGGCGGCGGTTTACGCCCATCTGGCCCCGGATGAGATGACCGCTACCATTGAATGCAAGGTCAACTACACTCTGGCCATTACCGGTGGCGTGCTCGCGTGCCGGGCCCGGGTAGTGCATGTGGGCACCAAGACCATGGTGGTGGATGCCGAGGTCCATCAGGACGGCGTACTGGCCGCCAAGGCCCTGGGTACCTTTGCCCGAATCTGAGCCTGGCCCATTTCTTGTTGAGGAGTGACGCTCTTGTCACCACTGTTGAAGCAACGCATCGAGCTGCTGTCGCAGGCGGCCCTGCAGGACGACCTGCGTCAGGCCATGCATGGCATCGAGAAGGAAAGCCTGCGGATCGATGCACAGGGAACCCTGTCGCAGCAGCCCCACCCGCCGGCCTGGGGCTCGGCGTTGACGCACCCCAGTATCACTACCGATTACTCCGAGGCGCTGGTCGAGCTGATCACTCCGGTGACCGGGGATATTGACGAGCTGTTCGGCGAACTGGACCGTATCCATCGCTTCGTCTACAGCGAGCTGGGCGACGAGCTGCTGTGGACCGAGTCCATGCCCTGCATACTCCCGGCCCGGGATGACGACATTCCGATCGCCTGGTACGGCACCTCCAACGTCGGCATGCTCAAGCATGTCTACCGCCGGGGCCTGGCGGTGCGCTATGGCAAGCCCATGCAGTGCATTGCCGGTATCCACTACAACTTCTCGCTGGCGCCCGGCCTGTGGCAGGCACTGCAGCGGCAGGACGGCGATGCCCGCAGCGCCCAGGATTACCAGTCCGAGCGCTATGTGGCGCTGATCCGCAACTTCCGCCGCTATGCCTGGCTGCTGATGTACCTGTTCGGGGCCTCACCGGCGCTGTGCGCCAGTTTCCTCCAGGGCCGCGAGCACCAGCTGCAGCCGCTGGGCGACAAGGGGCTGTATCTGCCCCATGCCACCAGCCTGCGCATGAGCGACCTGGGTTACAACAACGACGCCCAGTCGGGGCTGAGTGTCTGCTACAACAGCCTGGAAAGTTACATCGCCAGCATGCGCAAGGCCATCAGCCTGCCCTATCCGCGCTACGCCGAGCTGGGCACCCACGATGTCGATGGTCAGTGGCAGCAGCTCAATACCAACCTGCTGCAGATCGAGAACGAGTTCTACAGCTCCATCCGTCCCAAGCGCGTCACGCGCAGCGGCGAGAAGCCGGTGCAGGCCCTGGCCGAGCGGGGCGTGGAGTACGTGGAGGTGCGCTGCCTGGATATAGATCCCTTCCTGCCACTGGGCATAGAGTCGGCTACCGCCTACTTCCTCGACAGCTTCCTGCTGTTCTGTGCGCTGGCCGAAAGCCCGGCGATGTCCGACGAGGAATGCCGCACCAGCAGCGAGAACTTCGATCTGACGGTGATGCGCGGCCGCGAGCCGGGTCTGCAGCTGACCCGCAAGGGCCAGCCCTGCGAGCTGCTGACATGGGGCGAGCACCTGCTGGACAACATGGCCGCCTGCGCCGCGCTGCTGGATCAGGCCCACGGGACCCGTGCCTACAGCGACAGTCTGGCCCGGCAGCGGGCCAAGCTGCAGGACCCTGCGCTGACGCCCTCGGCCCGTGTGCTGGCGGCCATCCATGAGCAGGGTGACAGCTTCTTCCGTTTTGCCATGGACCAGTCGGAAAACCACCGGGACCATTTCCGCAGCCGCCCGCTGAGTGACGCTGAACAGCAGCACTTCAGAGAGCTGGCCCGCCAGTCGCTGGCTGATCAGCTTGCCCTGGAGCAGGGCGACACCCTGGATTTCGATACCTACGTCGCGCGCTACCTGGCGCAGTGACCCGGCGGGCGGGCAGGGAAGCCCGACGCCTGTCTTATGCAGACCGATCAATCCCCGGTATGGTGATTGACCCGGCGCCGGTAGGCGCGGCTAGACTAATAAAAAATACCCATCAGGAGCCATCATGAAAGCCGTACTGTGCAAAGCCTATGGTCCCGCCAGCAGCCTGTCGCTGGAGGAGACCACCGACCCGGTAGCGGGCGACAACGAAGTCGTCATCGATGTCCATGCCGCCGGCGTCAACTTCCCGGATACGCTGATCATCGAAGGCAAATACCAGGTCAAGCCCGAGTTCCCCTTCTCCCCCGGCGGCGAGGCGGCCGGCGTGGTCGCCAGCGTCGGCGCCAGGGTCAAGCATCTCAAGCCCGGTGACCGGGTCATGGGCCTGACCGGCTATGGCAGCTTCGCCGAGAAGGTGAAGGCCGACGCCAGCCGCGTACTGCCGATGCCCGATGACATGGACTATGTCACCGCGGCCGGTTTCAGCATGACCTACGGTACCTCCATGCATGCCCTGGTGCAGCGTGGCCAGCTGCAGCCGGGCGAGACCCTGCTGGTGCTGGGCGCCTCCGGTGGCGTGGGTCTGGCCGCCGTGGAGATCGGCAAGGCGATGGGCGCCCGGGTGATCGCTGCCGCTTCCAGCGACGAGAAGCTCGAGGTGGCGCGCAAGGCCGGTGCCGACGAGCTGATCAACTACAGCGAGGGCGACTTCAAGGAGAAGGTCAAGCAGCTGACCGGCGGCAAGGGCGCCGATGTGATCTATGATCCGGTCGGAGGCGACCTGTTCGATCAGTGCATGCGCTGCATCAACTGGAAGGGTCGCCTGCTGGTGGTGGGCTTTGCCAGCGGCCGCATTCCCGAGCTGCCGGTAAACCTGGCGCTGCTCAAGGGGGCCTCCGTGGTCGGGGTGTTCTGGGGCGCCTTCGCCACCCGTGAGCCCCAGGCCAACCTGGACAACTTCCGGCAGCTGTTCCAGTGGCACAGCGAGGGCAAGCTCAAGCCGCTGGTGTCCCAGACCTTCGAACTGGACCAGTACGAAGCTGCACTGAACACCCTCAGTACCCGTCAGGCGGTGGGCAAGATCGTCATCAAGACCCGCTGACAGCCCTGCGAAATGGCCCGCCGCCGGCGGGCCATTCCCCTTCTCAGCTGCCGCCGGCGAACCCCTGCTGGCGCCAGGCTTCATAGACCAGCACCGCCGCACTGTTGGACAGATTGAGACTGCGATTGCCCGGTCGCATGGGGATGCGCAATACCTGCTCCGGAGGCAGGCTGTCGCGTATGTCCGCTGGCAGTCCCCGGCTCTCCGGCCCGAACAGGAACAGATCCCCCGGCACATAACGCACCTCGCTGTAACAGCGGGCACCCTTGGTGCTCAGGGCAAACACCCGGTGCGGCTGCACGCTGGCCAGGCAGCCGGCCAGATCCGCGTGGGTCTGCACGGCGGCATATTCGTGGTAGTCCAGCCCGGCGCGGCGCAGGCGCTTGTCGTCCAGCTCGAACCCCAGGGGCTCGATCAGGTGCAGCTGGCAGCCGGCATTGGCGCACAGGCGGATGATGTTGCCGGTATTGGGGGGAATCTCCGGCTCGAGCAGGGCGATATGGAACATGGGGGCAGTCCGCAGGAAAACGGCTGCAAGTGTAGGGGCGACGGGCAGCCGGCTTCAAGCTGCACAGGTCTTTCGGGCTGCGCCTGGGCAGGGCGCGGCCCGCTGTCTTCAGTCGTCGCCGTCGTCGCCGTTCTCGTCCACCTGCATGCCCAGTTCCTTGATCTTGCGGGTCAGGGTGTTGCGGCCCCAGCCCAGCAGTATGGCGGCATCCCCGCGCCGGCCGGCACTGTGCTTGAGGGCGGTTTCTATCATGACCCGCTCGAAGATGGGCACTGCCTGATCCAGCAGGTTGCCGACACCGCGGGTCAGCTGCTGGTCGGCCCAGTTGCGCAGACTCTGCTCCCAGTTGTTGTCGGTGGTGCCGGTGTGCGGCTGGTTGAGCAGCTCCGGCGGCAGGTCATCCACCAGCACCTCGCGGCCGGAGGCCATTACCGTGATCCAGCGGCAGGTGTTCTCCAGCTGGCGGACGTTGCCCGGCCAGGGCAGGGCCTTGAGGTATTCCTGGGTCTGGGGCTTGAGCACCTTGGGCTCCACCGCCAGCTCCTTGGCGGCGCGGGCCAGGAAATGCTGCGCCAGGGTCGGGATATCCTCGCGCCGTTCTGCCAGCGTCGGAATATGGATGCGGATCACGTTCAGCCGGTGGAACAGATCCTCACGGAATTTGCCCGCCTGCACCAGCTCCTCCAGATTCTGGTGGGTGGCGGCGATGATGCGCACATCCACCTTGATCGGGGCATGCCCGCCCACCCGGTAGAACTCGCCATCGGCCAGCACCCGCAGCAGTCGGGTCTGGGTCTCGGCAGGCATGTCGCCGATCTCGTCGAGGAACAGGGTGCCGCCGTCGGCCTGCTCGAAACGCCCGCGGCGCTGCACGGCGGCGCCGGTGAAGGCACCCTTCTCGTGGCCGAAGAGTTCGGACTCCATCAGCTCCCGGGGAATGGCTGCCATGTTCAGGGCAATGAAGGGGCTGCGCGAGCGCGGACTGTGGCGGTGCAGTGCCCGGGCCACCAGCTCCTTGCCGGTGCCCGACTCGCCGTTGATCAGTACGGTGATGTTGGAGTGGGACAGCCGGCCGATGGCGCGGAACACCTCCTGCATCGCCGGCGCCTCGCCGATGATTTCCGGTGTGTGGGTGGACTGGCCGGCGTGCACCGTGTCCTGTTCATTGCTGTGGGCCAGCGCGCGGCGCACCAGCGCCACGGCCTCATCGACGTCAAAGGGCTTGGGCAGATACTCGAAGGCGCCGCCCTGATAGGAGGCGACCGCACTGTCCAGGTCCGAGTGCGCGGTCATGATGATCACCGGCAGACCCGGGTGCAGCTCGCGGACATTCGACAGCAGCTCCAGGCCGCTGCTGCCGGGCATGCGGATATCGCTGATCAGAACATCGGGCCGCTGCTGCCGGTGCAGGCGCAGCAGGGCGCTGTCGGCGCTGTCGAAGCAGGTCGGTTCCATGCCGTCCTGTTGCAGGGCCTTCTCCAGAACCCAGCGGATGGAGCGGTCGTCATCGATGATCCAGATATTGGCGGCTTGGCTCATTCATCCTCCCCGGGAAGCGGTAGAAACAGGGTAAAGGTGGTGTGGCCCGGCACGCTGTCGCATTCGATGAGACCCTGGTGCCGGGTGACTATGTTCTGGGTGATCGACAGTCCCAGGCCGGTGCCGTCGGCGCGGCCGCTGACCATGGGATAGAAGATGCTGTCGAGGATGCCCGGGGCAATGCCCGGGCCGTTGTCGGTGATCTCCAGGCGGCAGACCAGGCGGTGGCGCTTGGAGCCTATGGTGAACTGGCGCAGGGTGCGGGTGCGCAGAATGATCTGGCCGCGCCGGCCATCGGCTTCGGCCATGATCGCCTGCATGGCGTTGCGCACTATATTGAGCACCGCCTGGATCAGCTGTTCGCGATCCCCCAGCAGGTCGGGAATGCTCGGGTCGTAATCGCGCAGGATGTCCATGTTGCCCTGGGTCTCGGCCTGGATCAGGCTGCACACGTGCTCGGTGATCTCGTGGATGTTGATCGGCATCAGGCGCGGCGGCTGGTAGGGGCCGAGCATGCGATCGACCAGATTGCGCAGGCGGTCGGCCTCCTGGATGATCACGTCGGTGTAGTCCTGCAGGGAGGGCTCGACCAGCTCCCGGGCCAGCAGCTGGGCTGCTCCGCGGATGCCCCCCAGGGGGTTCTTGATCTCGTGGGCCAGCCCGCGTACCAGCACCCGGGTGACCTCCTGCTTGGACAGCTGGGCCTCCTCCCTGGTGATGCGCAGCAGGCGGTCCCGGGGCAGCAGCTCCAGCAGCACCCAGTTGCGCTCGGAGGCCTGCACCGGCGTCACCGAGTAATCCACCATCAGGCATTGACCGTTGCTCAGATTCAGCTGGGCCTCGCGCTTGGTGAAGGGGTGGCCGTTGCTGATCTAGTTGCGCAGCGACTCCATGGATTCGACTGCATCGCTGAACAGGCTGGAGATCCGTTGGCCCTGTACCCGCTGGCCGCTGACCTCGAGAAGCATTTCCGCCGCCGGATTCATGTAGCTGACCCGCAGACTGCCATCCAGCAGCACCACCGCAGTGGTGAGGTTATCCAGTATCTGGCGAAGAAGGTGCTCAGGCAGCATAGGGCGTTATCCCGGGTGATTGTTCCCGTTGTGACGGGGGCGATTGTTCTTTGCAAGAATCAAACCAGATTCCGCAGGCCATGCAGGGAGCGCACGGAATCGGAGCAGCCCGCGCCGCTGCGCCCCGGCGGACAGGCGCCTGCGCCGCCGGGAAGCAGAAGAGAGGTAGTGGTGACTGAACTATGGCACGAAAAAGTGCATGTGCACCATGTTGGTGCACATGTCAGGGGTTGGTCAGCTGCCGCTGCCTGGACGGGGCGCATTCGGTGCGCGGGGAGCTGCCGGTGCGCGCGGTGCCTGGTTGGCACCGCCGCGGGCCGGCTGATTCAGCGAGGTGCGTTGCAGGTGCACCGTGATGGGGGCGGTGCGCTGGACCTCCTGACCGCGGGCATCGACTACCACCGCAGCGACCTCATGGCTGCCCCGGTCAATGTTGTGCACCGTCAACTGATGTACCTCGGCACCGGAACCGGGCACGCCGGTCTGGCTCAGCTGACCGTCGATGGAGACCTTCAGCAGGTGGCTGCCGCTGAGCGGTGGTTCGGTGACCACGGTCAGGGTGAGATCACCTTCGTTGCTGCGCAGCGCAGTGTCGTGGGCCGGGTCGGTGATCATCAGGCGCTGGTAGACCGGGCCGCTGGGCCGGTCACCTTGCGTACTGCCACGGCTCGATGCCGGGGGCGCCGGAGTGGGCTCCACCACATTGGTGGGTTTGAGCTCTATGGTGCTGGCACCCGGGCGGGGCTGGTCGGAGTACATCCGATTGCCGTCGGCATCGGTCCAGGAATAGATCTGGGCGCCGGCCGGACCGGCCAGCAGCAGGCACAGGCAAAGCAGGGGCAGTAATAAACGCGGCATGCCATTCACTCCCTTGTAGACTGTCCCAAGGGTTGCACCCAATTGCCCTTGTGGCAAGTGTCGTGGTGGATGGTGCGACGCCGTTCGCACTGCCGGCGGCACCGGTCGTCGGAGGGTGCGCAGGCAAACGAAAAAGGCGCTCCGAAGAGCGCCTTTGTTCAGGGTGTTGCCGGGATTACACGCTGTAGTACAGGTCGTATTCCAGCGGGTGAACGAAGGTGCGAACCTTGATCTCCTCGGCGGCTTTCAGCTCGATGAAGGCATCGATGAAGGCGTCGGAGAACACGCCGCCCTTGGTCAGGAAGCCACGGTCGGCATCCAGTGCTTCCAGCGCTTCCTTCAGGCTGCCGCAAACCTGCGGGATTTCCTTGGTCTCTTCCGGGGGCAGGTCATAGAGGTTCTTGTCAGCCGCATCGCCGGGGTGGATCTTGTTCTGGATGCCGTCCAGGCCAGCCATCAGCAGGGCAGCGAAGGCCAGATAGGGGTTGGCTGACGGGTCCGGGAAGCGAGCCTCGATGCGCCGGGCTTTGGGGCTGGTCACATAGGGGATGCGGATCGACGCCGAGCGATTGCGCGCGGAGTAGGCCAGCATGACCGGAGCCTCGAAACCGGGCACCAGACGCTTGTAGGAGTTGGTCGAGGGGTTGGTGAAGGCGTTCAGCGCCTTGCCGTGCTTGATGATACCGCCGATGAAGTACAGGGCGGTGTCGCTCAGACCGGCATAACCTTCACCGGCGAAGGTGTTCTTGCCATCCTTGCTGATGGACATGTGCACGTGCATGCCGGAACCATTGTCACCGTACAGCGGCTTGGGCATGAAGGTAGCGGTCTTGCCGTAGGCATCGGCCACATTGTGCACCACGTACTTCAGGTTCTGCACCTCGTCGGCCTTGGCAACCAGGGTGTTGAACTTGACGCCGATCTCGTTCTGGCCTGCAGTGGCCACCTCGTGGTGATGAACCTCGACGGTCTGACCCATCTCTTCCAGTGCGTTGCACATGGCGGTACGGATCTCGTGGTCATGGTCGACCGGCGGCACCGGGAAGTAGCCGCCCTTGACGCCCGGACGGTGACCCTTGTTGCCGGTCTCGAAGGCGGCGCCGGTGTTCCAGGAGGCCTGTTCGGAGTAGATCTTGAACATGGAGCCGGAGATGTCGGACTTGAACTTCACTTCGTCGAAGATGAAGAACTCCGGCTCCGGACCGAAGAAGGCGGTGTCGCCGATGCCAGTGGACTTCAGGTATTCCTCGGCCAGCCGGGCGATGCTGCGCGGATCGCGCTCATAGCGCTGCATGGTGGAGGGGTCGATGATGTCGCACACCAGAATCAGGGTCGGCTCTTCGGTGAAGGGATCCAGTACCGCAGTGCTGTCGTCGGGCATGAGGATCATGTCGGAGGCTTCGATGCCCTTCCATCCCGCGATGGAGGAGCCGTCGAACATCTTGCCCTCTTCGAAGAAGTCTTCGTTGACATCCCGCGCGGGCATGGTGACGTGCTGCTGTTTGCCCTTGGTATCGGTGAAGCGCAGGTCAACCCACTTCACGTCAAATTCGTTGATCAGTTGGATCGCTTTCGACATGCTGTTCTCCAGAAGGAATCGTTACCCAGATACGGGTTCAGCCGTGACCTGGAAATGGTGCGGAATGCAAGGCTCCCGCCGGTTCGTTATTCACCTGTCAGTGACAGCAAAAGCTGTGCCATCTCTACCTGGCTGTCGAAACCCCTTTCGCAGCGCCATCCGCGGGGCAACGCTGCAGTTAAGCGCCATTATCGCGCACTTGATCGGTGCGTGGAACAGACTTGCGCACCATATTGGCGCATCTGTCGGTATTTTGCGCAGTAGCCGAACCGTGCAGGTATAATGCGCCCCTTTCGCACCGCCGACCGCTGAATATTACCTATGAAACTCATTATCAAGTTCTTCGCCGAAGTCACTATCAAGTCACCCCAGGTACGCAAGCGCTTCGTCAGCCAGCTGCGCAAGAACCTGAAGGTACTGCTCAAGGCGATCGATCCTGATGTGCGTCTGAGTGGCACCTGGGACAGCCTGGAGGTCATCACCGGCGATGATCCTGCGGTGCAGGCAGCGCTGCTCGAGCGGCTGCGCAACACTCCGGGCATCAACCACATCCACGAGGTACGCGAGTACCCGCTGGGGACGCTGGAGGAGCTGGGCGAGCTGTGCGTCGAGCGTTTTTCCGAGCAGCTGGCGGGCAAGACCTTCGCCGTGCGCTGCAAGCGCGTGGGCAATCATCCCTTCACCTCCAACGACGTCAATCGTCAGATTGGTGCCCGGCTGATGCAGACAGGTGCACCGGCAGGGGTGTCACTGAATGATCCGCAGATGGTGGTGCAGCTGGAGATCCGCCAGCAGCGGGTGTTCCTCATTCAGGCCAGGCACGAAGGGCTCGGCGGCTTTCCGCTGGGCACCATGGAGCCGGTGCTCAGCCTGATGTCGGGCGGCTTCGACTCCACCGTGGCCAGCTACCAGATGCTCCAGCGCGGCGTGCTGCCCCATTTTGTGTTCTTCAACCTCGGTGGTCGTGCACACGAACTGGGCGTGCGCCAGGTGGCGCACTATCTGTGGGAAAAGTACGCAGCCAGCCATCGTCTGCGCTTCATCAGCGTGCCCTTCGAAGGGGTGGTCGCGCAGATCCTGCAGAACGTCGACAACAGCCAGATGGGCGTGGTGCTCAAGCGCATGATGCTGCGCGCGGCCAGCCGCATTGCCCATCGCTACGGCTACCATGCCCTGGTGACCGGCGAGGCCATCGCCCAGGTCTCCAGTCAGACGCTGCCCAATCTCGCCGCCATCGATCAGGTCTGCGACATGATGGTGCTGCGGCCGTTGATCACTACCAGCAAGACCGAGATCATCCGTACCGCCCGGCGCATCGGCACCGAGGCGTTTTCCAGCAGCATGCCCGAATACTGTGGCGTGATCTCCGTCAGCCCGGACATCCACACCAATGTGCGCAAGGTCGAGGCGGCCGAGACGGGCTTCGATTTCAGTGTGCTGGATGCGGCGGTGGAACAGGCCACCTCCACCGATTGCTGTGATCTGGAGCTGGAGCTGGAGGGCTCCCAGGTCGAGACCGTCGAGCAGGCGCTGGCTGGCCAGGTGGTGCTGGATATCCGCCATCCGGATGAGGAAGAACTCAAGCCGCTGGCGCTGGAGGGCGTCGAAGTGCTCAAGGTGCCCTTTTACCAGCTCAACAGCCGTTTTGCCGAACTCGACCCAGCCCGCGCCTATCTTCTTTACTGCGAAAAGGGCGTGATGAGCCGGCTGCACGCCCAGTATCTGCTCGACCGCGGGCACGACAATGTGCGGGTGCTGCGCCTTCCCAGGGGCTGAGTTCGGGACAAATCGCGACCGTCTGTACGAAAATGCAGGCACTGTGGGCTCAGTGTCTGTATAATGCGTGACTCTTTTTTTCCGACAGGCCTGCCTGTCGCCCCTAGCAGGAATGCCCCGTGATCGAAAAACTCCGTAATATCGCCATCATTGCTCACGTTGACCACGGGAAGACCACCCTGGTAGACATGTTGCTGCGCCTGTCCGGCACCCTCGACCGCAAAGAAGCGGAAAACGAGCGGGTGATGGACTCCAACGACCAGGAAAAGGAACGCGGCATCACCATCCTGGCGAAGAACACCGCGCTGAAGTGGAACGACTACCACATCAACATCGTCGATACCCCCGGCCACGCCGACTTCGGTGGCGAAGTGGAGCGGGTGATGAGCATGGTCGACTGCGTACTGCTGGTGGTCGACTCTATCGATGGCCCCATGCCGCAGACCCGTTTCGTGACCCAGAAGGCTTTCCAGGCCGGTCTCAACCCCATCGTGGTGATCAACAAGATCGACCGCCCCGGCGCCCGTCCGGACTGGGTGGTGGATCAGGTATTCGACCTGTTCGACAACCTGGGTGCCAATGAGGAGCAGCTGGACTTCCCGATCGTCTATGCCAGTGCCCTCAACGGTATTGCCGGTCTCGACCACGAGAAGCTGGACGACAACATGGACGCGCTGTTCCAGGCCATCGTCGACCACGTACCGCCGCCGAAGGTGGATCTGGATGGTCCCTTCCAGATGCAGATTTCCCAGCTGGACTACAACAGCTTCCTGGGCGTGATCGGCGTCGGCCGTATCACCCGCGGCAAGATCAAGAGCAACACCCCGGTGGTGGCCATCGGTGCCGACGGCAAGAAGCGCCAGGGTCGTATTCTCAAGATCATGGGCCACTCCGGTCTGCAGCGTGTTGAAGTCGAAGAGGCCCAGGCCGGCGACATCGTCTGCGTCAGCGGCATGGACGAGCTGTTCATCTCCGATACCCTGTGCGACATGAACCACGTCGAAGCCCTGCCGCCGCTGACCGTGGACGAGCCCACGGTGTCCATGACCTTCCAGGTCAACGACTCCCCGTTCGCCGGCAAGGAAGGCAAGTTCGTCACCAGCCGCAACATCAAGGAGCGTCTGGAAAAGGAACTGCTGCACAACGTGGCCCTGCGCGTGGAAGAAGGCGACTCGGCGGACAAGTTCAAGGTCTCCGGCCGTGGCGAGCTGCACCTGTCGGTACTGATCGAGACCATGCGCCGCGAAGGCTACGAGCTGGCCATCGGTCGCCCCGAAGTGGTCATCCGTGAGGTCGACGGCGAGAAGCAGGAGCCCTACGAGAACGTCATCATCGACATCGAGGAGCAGCACCAGGGCGCACTCATGGAGCAGATGGGTCTGCGTAAGGGTGATCTGACCGACATGGCGCCGGACGGCAAGGGCCGCATCCGCCTGGAATACACCATTCCGGCCCGCGGCCTGATCGGCTTCCGCAACAACTTCCTGACCATGACCTCGGGTACCGGCATCCTGGCTTCCACCTTCAGTCATTATGGTCCGATCAAGGGCGGCGACGCGACCCACCGCCCGAACGGCGTACTGGTGTCCATGGCCACCGGCAAGGCACTGACCTACTCTCTGGAAACCCTGCAGGAGCGCGGCAAGCTGTTCCTCGATCCGGGTCAGGAGATCTACGAAGGTCAGGTCATCGGTATCCACAGCCGGGATAACGACCTGGTGGTGAACCCGACCAAGGCCAAGAAGCTGGACAACATGCGCGCCTCCGGCAAGGACGACACCGTGCAGCTGACCCCGCCGGTGCGCTTTACTTTGGAGCAGGCGCTGGAGTTCATCGACGACGACGAGCTGGTTGAAGTAACGCCCAAGTCGATCCGGCTGCGCAAAAAGCTGTTGGATGAAACCCAGCGCAAGCGGGCCGCTAAAAACTAAGTTAGCCCCGCGTTAGCACCTAACAACGCCCCGTTCCGAGTTACTGGAGCGGGGCGTTGTGAATCATACTGGGTTTCGTGGAGGCCTTAACTTTTGAGAGAATGAGGCGTGAAGAAATCCAACAGCTACTCCGCAGAAGTCCGTGAACGTGCCGTGCGCATGGTTCTGGAGAACGTGAACGACTACCCATCCGAGTGGGCAGCCATCGAATCCACTGCACCCGAGATTGGTTGTGTCCCGCAGATGGCTGGGTGCGCAAACACCAGACCGACAACGGCCAGCGACCCGGTCAGACGACTGAGGATCGGGAGCGTATCAAGGCCTTGGAGCGCGAGAATCGTGAGCTGCGTAAAGCGAACGGGATCCTCCGCCTGGCCAGTGCATATTTTGCCCAGGCGGAGCCCGACTGGCCGGCACCCCGGCGCCGCAACAAACCCTAAACGCCTTTGTTGACGAGTACCGTGACCGTTACGGGGTCGAGTCGATCTGCCGCGTGGTGCAGAGCGCTCCGTCCGGTTACTACCTACATGCAGCTGCTGTGTGAGGACATCAAGCGTGTATGGGAAGACAACATGCAGTGCTACGGCGTCGTGAAGGTCTGGAAGCAACTCAGGCGTGACAAGGTGACCCGGTGTGATTCAAAAGTAGTTTCATATTACCCGGCGAGAATCGGCTAGCTCGTCTGGGCTTATTGCCTTATCCAGAGCAAGAACTTGGGTTGCGGCCAGCAGAGCCAGCAACCCAAGTGTGCAGCATAAACCGCCGGTTAGTCGGCTGAGCACAAGACGGTTAGATCGGCGCCTTGCTCACCGCAGAAGGGGTCGAACAGCTCGAAAAACCTATCCGGATCAATCACCTCTTCGGGGGCGAATACACCCGTGCGCTGAATATCGCCATGGTGTAGTAGTGGCAGGAATAGGGCGTGGGGGATGCCGGTGATGGTAGCCATGCCGCCGCTGGGGCGATTGCCAATAAAGGCGCCGGCGGTGGCCGGTTGGCCATTTTTATAGCCTGCAGCATAGGCCAATGCAGAGGGCACGTCAGCGCGGTCTTTGGCGGCTAACCGCTCTTGGCGGGCGGCCCGACCACCATCGCCAGCTAACTGTCTAGCGGCGTCATCAACGCTGACTTGGCCGTTGGCCACTGCCTCGGCAACCGCGCGCAGGTCTGCTACCAGGTCTTCAATGCCTAACATACCGTTGTAGCAGTTCTGCAATTGTGGAAAACGACGTACTAGGGTGACGGCTTCAGGGTGGCCGAGGGACCAAACATCCAGCTCCCCTAGGGTAGGGAAGTCGAGCACCGAGTGCTCTAGGGGCTTGCTGTCGATAAACTGGCCTTGGTGCAGAATGCGGATTTTTTCCGATAGGCAATGCATTAGGTGAACGGCGGCGGCATCGACCTGCCCGGCGGTGGGCGGTGGGGTAAAGCCGTCATCATCGTTAATGGCGCCCGATAGCTTCCACGCCGAGACCAGCGTGTCAACTTGATCCAGGGTGCTGGCTGCCTTGACCGATAGTAGGTTGATGATGCCGGGACTGGCGCCCAGCCCAATCACGGCCTTGACCCCTTTGCGCTGTGCTTGCTCGCTTAGCTCCAGCATTTGCAGGGTTGGCTGCCAATCATCGCAGATGTCGCAATAGTGTTTTCCGGCTTCAATGGCGGCGGTCAGGATGGGCACGCCGAAGCGAAAGAAGGGCCCGGTGGAGTTGAGCACAACATCCACGCTATCCATGGCTTGCCGTAGGGCTTGGCTGTCGGTGATGTCTAGCGACAGGTTGCGTACCCGTGGGTCATTGAGTGAGGCGACAAAGCGTTCGGCCAGCTCTCCGTCGATACCTGCGACAACTATCTCAGTGACAAAATCATAGGTTAGGGCGGCCCGTACCGTCGCCCGCCCCATGCCACCACTGCCACCTAGAGCTAATACTCTCATGCCTCTCTCCCTTGTTGTTCTGTGCATATGATGCTTGTTGTGTCGTTCCGTCAAATTGCCAGAAAGCTCAGGGAGAATCCATCGCCGGGGTGGCGGGTTAGGTGTTCTGTTTACTCTTCTTCGTAGAAGAAGCGCTCCTCACCAAAGGCCGGTTTGAGGTGGTTAAGCCAAGTGGCTTGCTCGTCGTAACGGGCAAAGAAGGGGCGTTGTACCCAATCCGCGTCGCGGCCCTGGATCATGCGCAGGGCCAGTACCTTCTCGCCGTTGATCTCGGTGACGCCCTGGATCTCCACCTTGCCCGGATCCGAACTCATGGACGGGCCGCGGGCGGTGCGGGCGATGCCGGACACCCGCTGGATGGCTTCGCGGTAGATTTCCCAGGCGCGTACCAGCGGCACCTCGAAATAGTGCCGGGCGCCGGTATCCCGCTCCACGAACATGTAGTAGGGGATGATGCCCAGCTCGACCTGGGTTTGCCACAGCCGCGCCCAGACCCCGGGATCATCGTTGATGTGCGCCAGCAGCGGGCCCTGGGCGCGGATCTGCGCGCCGGTAGCACGGAGCCGGGCAATGGCTTGGCGGGCGATGGTCGGCTCCAGCTCCCGCCAGTGGTTGTAGTGCGCCATGATCGCCAGGTGCTTGCCGGCGGCCTGGATCTCCTCGAACAGTGCCAGCAGATCATCGGCATCCTCGTCGGTGACAAAGCGCTGGGGCCAGAATGTCAGGGCCTTGGTGCCGATGCGGATGGTGCGCACATGGTCGAACTCCGGCGCCAGCAGCGGCTCGATGCAGGCGCGCAGGTTGCGGGTCTTCATTACCAGCGGGTCGCCGCCGGTGATCAGCACATCGGTGACCTGAGGGTGGGCGCGCAGGTAGTCACACAGCCGGCTCGACTCCCTGGCGGCGATTCTCAGGTCCTTGTCGCCGACGAACTGCGCCCAGCGGAAGCAGAAGGTGCAATAGCTGTGGCAGACCTGGCCGGAGCTGGGGAAAAACAGCACCGTCTCCCGGTACTTGTGCTGGATGCCCTCGACCCGCTCGCCGTCCAGCTGGGGGATGTTGTGCTCCAGCTGTCCAGCCGGGTGCGGATTGAGGGCATGGCGAACTTCGGCCACCAGCGCATTGAATTCGGCCGCCGGCCACTCCTCGCGCAGGGCGCGGGCCACCCGCTCGAAGTGCTCCGGCGCCAGCATGCCGCGCTGGGGGAAGGTCAGCTGGAAGATCGGGTCCTCGGGGACCGCTGACCAGTCGATCAACTGGTCGATGACGTACTGGTTGACGCGGAAGGGCAGCACGCTGGCGACCACGCGCATGTCGAAACGCTGCTGCTCGGAAAGCTGGCGCAGCTGGGGTATCTGGTCGAGCTGGCGGGCGGTGTAGACGCGGAAGCGTTCAGGGGTAGCGGTGTGTTGCGTGATCTCGTGGATAGCAACAGCGGAATCAAGTGTCTTCATAGTTAGAGCTGTTCACATATTTCTGATCGGTGTTCAACCGAGGCAGGCGTGCGCGCAGGAAAGAACGTGCGCGTAAGGTCGTCGATAATCAATCGGTTTACTGGCGGGAGGTGCCTGCTACGGGTTCGTCTGTTGCAGCCGACAGTCTGGTCGGGACGGGCAAAAGGATACAGCAATAAAGAATTGGTTGTCCAAAGCCGGTCGTTTCAGAGATTGTCCGCGCGGCAGAATGCCGGTTCAGGCGCCGTGGCTGGGCTGTAGTCGACACCTGTTGATGCAACGGGGGAGTGGACGCCATGCAGGACTCGTTCGACCTTGAGCGCTTTCACGCCGCGCAGCAGCACTTCTTCGCGGTGAACGGGACGGGCAGACGCTGAAACTGCTAGGGTGTCAGCCCCCAGCCAACAACGACTGATCGAGGTGATGGAGTGCATACAGGCCACTGTCAATGCGGCGGCGTCCGCTTTCGAATCCGGGGGGAGCTGGCCGCGATCCAGCTGTGCCACTGCTCCCAATGCCGACGGGCCCAGGGCACGCCATTCGCCAGCAACCTGCCGGTGGCCGAGGACGCTTTCGAGCTGACCGGCGCGCAGCTGCTGCGCTCCTTCGAGTCGTCCCCGGGCAAGCACCGCTTCTTCTGCAGCCGGTGCGGGTCGCCGATATTCAGTCGCACCGAGGCCAAGCCGGGCGTCCTGCGCGTCCGTGCGGGATTGATCAACGAACCGCTGGCGGCGCGGCCGGGCATGCATATCTACATCGGTTCGGCCGCCAGCTGGTGGACGGTCGGCGACGACCTGCCCCGGTTCGAGGCCGGCGCGGTGCGGAGCGAGCGCACCGATGCCGATTGAGTCGGCTCCGCCTGCGTGCCTCAGCGATCGCCGAACAGTATGCTGCTGACGGTGCCGTGAACCACCCGTGAATGGCGGTAGTCGGTGTTCTGCAGCATGCCCAGGACTATCCGCCCGTTGTTCGGGTCGACCCACATCCAGGGACCCTGGATGCCCCACCACCAGTAGGTGCCGACCGGCAGATGCCCGGCGGCAGCGCTGTCCTCGACCACCGCCACATTCAGACCGAAGCGGTTGCCCGGCGCCCAGGAGGGGCCGGCGACCTCCGGCGGCAGCTGGTCGCGGGCCATTTCGGCGACGGACTCGGGGGACAGCAGGCGCACCCCGTCCAGCTCGCCGCCATTGAGCAGCATGCGGGCAAAGCGCAGATAGTCATTCATGCTGGAGATCAGCCCGCTGCCACCCTGAGTCAGGGTCGGCTTGTGCAGATACTGACTGTTGTCCTGCGGTTCCAGTCCATTCTCACCGGGCTTGTAGGAGACCGCCAGGCGCGGCGCCTGTTCTGCGCTGACGTGGTAACCGGTTTCCTTCATGCCCAGCGGCTGGAAAATGTGCTCGGCGAGGAACCGGTCATAGGGCTGGCCGCTGACCATTTCCACTACCCGCGCCTGGATATCCACTGACAGGCTGTAGTTCCAGACGGTACCCGGCTGGTTGAGCAGGGGCAGCTGCGCCAGCTTGGCGACCATCTGCTCCAGGGTCTGTCCGGTATTGAACAGGTCGGCCTGCAGATACAGGGTATCGACCTGGGACTGGCTGAATACGCCGTAGCTGAATCCGGCCGTCTGGTTCATCAGCTCGCGCAGGGTTGGCGGATGGCTGGGTAGGGTTGTCTCCGGCACACCGTCGGGGCCCTCGGCAATGGCGACCCGGAGATCGGCAAATTCCGGCAGATACTTTTCCAGTGGATCATCCAGCGACAGCTTGCCCTGCTCCTGCAGCATGAGCAGGGCTACGCTGGTAACGGGCTTGGTCAGGGAAAAGATCTTGTACAGGCTGTCATCCGCCAGAGGGACCTGGCCTTCGATGTCCTGATAGCCGTGGCGGCTGCGATGCAGCAGCTTGCCGTTCTCCTCGATCAGTACGTCGATGCCGGCCAGACGACCCTGATCGACCTCGGCCTGCAGGGCCTGATCCAGCTGCTGGAAGCGTTCGGCCGCAATGCTGCCGGTATCGGCGTGGGCCATGGTGGTCAGCAGCAGGCAGGCGAGACCCAGCCGGAGGAGGTGCGCAAAGCGGGAATGGGTGTTGAGCATGGCAGTATTTCTTGTTGTCTGGAGGATGGCACACAATAGCATCCTGCCTCACCGAAACGGAAGAACCCGGCGCCGCGGCTGAGCTGCTCCAGGTCAGCGGTCGCGCAGGTTGAGGTCCGTGGTACGCTCGGGGCGCTGCGGCTGCTTTTCCGACAGGTATTTCCAGTAACGTGGCGGTAACTGCCGCAGGTGTTGGCGCCGATTTTCCCGGGCCGGGATGTTGACCGCCTTGAAGCAGGCTTTCCACATTTCCTGGAAGGCCGTCTCCTGCCCGTCCAGCCGGGCTTCGTCGAGCTGCGCCCGCAGACGATCCAGCACCGCGCCCAGCGAATCGATCAGGCGCACCTGCTCGCCGTCCCAGGCGATACCATAACTTCTGCGCACATCGAAGATCCGCCAGCCCATGTCTGCGAAGCGGCGTACGAAGTGATCATCGAGCAGCGGCAGTACATCGAAGTCGGGATCGACAAGGGCATACCAGAAGCCGTCCTGCGCTTGCTGGAAGCGGACGAAGGCGTGCATGCGGTGGATTTCCCGGTCCATCATCTTGCGGATCTGGGCGGCGCGCAGAACATCGCGGTCGGCGTAGTTCTTCAGATAGTCTGCCTGCCTGACCCGCATCATCTTGCGGATCAGGCGGCAGACCAGCAGCGGGGCGTCGGCGAACCCCGAGAGGAAGATCATCAGGCACAGTCGTCCGGCCTGACCATCGCTGACGTTATCGATACCCTCCAACACCCGCCGGGCGATGCCCGGGTCGGTCGTTACCTCTACCGTGTCATCCAGCAGGCTGGCCTGATACATCGATCGGTCTACAATGGCCGCAGGAGCAGGGCCGCGATAGGATGCGTAGACCGCACACAGTAGCCCCTCGAAGCTGCCGTCGGTGAGATAAACGCCCATGGCTACCCAAACAGGTCCAGCTGCGGCGGACTTCGGTCGGGAGCTGCCGCAACACCGGGACGGCTGATTAAATGGCGCGCCCGGCGGGTGGCGACGCCGAGATTCTTCAGGGTTTCCCGGATAATGTACTGGAAGCGTCGGGTGCTGATGGAGTTGTCAGGCCCCGTGTTCCTGCTCGCTTGCCGGCTGCCGCCGGATGAGCAGGAGGCATCGTACTTGGCCGCATCGGCGAGGATGGAGAGCTTGTCGATAACGGAGGTCATGGATCACCTTTAGCTGTATGGGTATACAGTATATCGAGCAGGCTCGTCAGGTCCAGAGGGGTTGCGGGGGCAGGTGACAGCCGGTCAGGGGAGCAAACTGCAGATCTGCCGCGATTGCCGCTTCGCCGGTGGCTGGCACCGGTGGCATACTGAGGCTGGCCCAGCGGACCAGAGGGAGACAGGGACATGAGCAGGATCGAGCGTATGCGCGCTGGCATGCACAGCGTGGCGGATTCACTGGGCAACATGCTGGTGGAGGCCTTCCATTATCTGGCGCTGTTCGCCATCGGGGTGGTCACCGCCTGGGGCGGTACCATGGCCTTCATCGGCATGCTGGACAAGGGCCATATTTCCATAGATGACATCCTGCTGCTGTTCATCTATCTCGAGCTGGCGGCCATGGTGGGCATCTATTTCAAGACCAACCACATGCCGATCCGCTTCATGATCTATGTGGCCATCACGGCGCTGACC
The DNA here is from genome assembly GCF_051948695.1 of Halopseudomonas sp. Lyrl_26. Classification (NCBI taxonomy): domain Bacteria; kingdom Pseudomonadati; phylum Pseudomonadota; class Gammaproteobacteria; order Pseudomonadales; family Pseudomonadaceae; genus Halopseudomonas; species Halopseudomonas sp. Lyrl_26. The sequence goes on along the minus strand of NZ_JAYJLH010000003.1, from coordinate 24,451 downwards.
CGTCTGCTGATTTCCGATATTTCCCACCATCACCAGCCGGGTTGGGGCGTGGTCATGGTCTCGGGCGCCATACTGCTGCTGGCGCTGGCCATACTGGTGGTGCGCTTTGCTTCCGCCCGGTTCCCGGCGGTCACTGCCGGTGGCCTGCCGCGGGCGCGGAGTCGCGAGGATGCCAGTGCCGAGCGTGATGACCTGGCAGATTGAGGCAGCCCGGAGCCCAGTCCTGGAGAACCGGTGCCAGGCTTCGCAGAACAGGGAAGGGCTGAGGTGAACTACTGGCACTGGATCTATGAACGGGTCAGGCGTCAACTCTGGTGGCGCGCGGTGGCCTACGGTATCGCTGGCATGCTCACGGCTGTGCTGGCGCTGGTGGCCGAAAGGATCTTTCCCTGGGAAATCCCGTTCAATCTGACGCCGGATGCAGTCGACAGCCTGCTCAACATCATCGCATCCAGCATGCTGGCGGTGACCACCTTTTCCCTCGGCGTCATGACCGCCGCCTTCAGCGCCGCCACCACCAACGTCACACCCAGGGCGACGCGGCTGCTGATGGAAGACGATCTTACCAACAACGTGCTGTCGACCTTCATCGGTGCCTTCCTGTTCAGCATAGTCGGTATCATAGTGCTCAAGACCGGCTCCTACGGGGAGCGCGGCCGGGCGGTGCTGTTCCTCATCACCATAGTGGTGATCGCTCTGGTGGTGATCCAGCTGCTGCGCTGGATCAACCATCTGATTTCCCTCGGCCGGGTCGGCACCACCATAGATCGGGTCGAGGCGGCCACCAGCGCAGCACTGACCGAGCGGCAGGAGCAGCCCTATCTGGGTGCCAATCCCTGGTTTGATCTGTCGACTCTGCCGGACGGCGCCACGCCGGTCCACGCCCGAACGATCGGCTACATCCAGTTCATCGATATCCAGGCCATTGCCCATCTGTGCGAGGAGGCGGGGTGCGAAGCCTATCTGCCGCTCAATCCCGGCACCTTCGTATTCGAGGATACCGTGCTGGCCTGGCTTCATGCTCCCGATGGGTTGGCTTCCGGCCTGATGGGCAGGGTAGCGGGTCATTTCATCATCGCGACCAATCGCAGCTTCGATCAGGATCCGCGGTTCGGTCTGGCAGTCATGGCTGAAATCGGCTCCCGGGCGCTGTCCCCGGCGACCAATGATCCGGGTACGGCAATTGATGTGATCGGCCGACTCACCCGGCTGCTGGCGCACTGGGCAGAAGGTCGCGCGGACGTTCAGGTGCGTTATCCGCAACTGCACCTGAACCCATTGAGCGATGCCGACCTGTTCGAGGATGCCTTCATGCTCATGGCCCGGGATGGTGCACGGCTGATCGAGGTACAGCTGCGCCTGCAGAAATCCCTGGCTGCATTGCAGCGTCTGGGCAGGTCAGATTTCCGGCAGGCTGCGGCGGTGCAGGCGGCGCTGGCTCTGGAGCGCAGCCTGCAGGCAATGGACTGCGAAACCGATCGCCAGCGGTTGCAGGCGCTGGTGGCGGCAGGGGACTGATGGCGTCGCAGGCCCAGGTCAGGCCCTCGGTCGCCGTGCTGCCATGGGGCTGTGCCAGCTAAGCTGGAACGGCCGATCCGGGTTCGCGACTGCGCCTGAAGTGGCGCAAACGTCTGGCCCGCTGGCGCCGTCGGCTGGGACTGGATAAGTCGCGCTAGTCGCTCCAGCGCCCCGGAGCATAGGAAAATACCGGCAATGACCAGCTCCAGCGGATGGCCGCCAGGCGGATCGTCAGGCCGAAGACAAAGGAGGCGAGCAGGTTCAGGTCGTGGTTGACGTCCAGGTGGCGCAGGGTCAGGTAGAGAATGGCCACCAGCAGCGACACGCTGGCGTACAGCTCCTTGCGCAGCACCATGGGCGTACGGTTACACAGGATGTCCCGCAGGATGCCGCCGAAGATGCCGGTGGTCATGCCAGCCATGATGACCACCGTGGTGGTGTAGCCCAGCTCCAGCGCAACATTGCAGCCGATCACGGTGAAGGCGATCAGGCCCATGGCATCCAGTACCAGGAAGATGGCGTGGAGGCGATGCATGTAGCGTGCGACCAGCATGGTCAGCAATCCGGCCGAGATGGTCAGGTGGATGTACATGGGATGCTGGGTCCAGGTCACCGGATAGTTGCCCAGGAGCATGTCGCGGACGGTGCCGCCACCCAGTGCGGTGATGAAGGCAATGAAGCCCACGCCGAACAGGTCCATATTGCGCCGTCCTGCGGCGAGAGCGCCGGACATGGCCTCGGCAGTGATAGCGATCAGATAGATATAGAGAAGCACACAGGAGTCCTCAAGCTGTGTCGCCTCTCCCCCTGTCCTTTTACCTGAGAGTTTACGCAGTCGATGGACTGCTTGCCCCTTCGGTGGGTTGTCGAACAACCTCTCTCCAGCTGGCGGTACGGCACTGCCGTGGCAGTGTCGGATCTGATTCGCAGTAACTGGTGCCTGAGCGATTATGGGAGTTTGCGCCTTCGGCGGGGAGCCTGGATAAGTCCCTCTCTCCTGCGAGCCGGGGATTATACTCCAAGGAGTGCCCTTTTCCAGTGCAGGCGCAGGCTTGCGGCTGCCCAATCCCCTGCGCCTTTTGCGGCGCATCCAACCGCGGCAGTGTGGGATTGGTTACACTGGGTCGGATCAGGACAACCGGAGCAAGCCATGTATCAGACAATACTGACATTCTGGTTCGATGAACTCGAGCCGGCCGACTGGTGGAGGCGTGACAGTGCGCTGGATGAGCTGATTCGCCAGCGCTTCGGCCAGACTCACCGACAGGCGGCTGCCGGCGAGTTGTGGGACTGGCGCACCAGCGCCGAAGGCCGACTGGCGGAGGTCATAGTGCTGGACCAGTTCTCGCGCAACCTGTTCCGCGACGATCCCGCCGCCTTCGCCCAGGATGGCATGGCCCTGGTACTGGCACAGGAGGCCATCGCGCTGGGCGTGGACCAGGCGCTGCCGGTGATGCAGCGCAGTTTTCTCTACATGCCCTTCATGCACAGCGAGTCGCCGGCGATGCATGACCGGGCCGTGGTGCTGTTCGATGTGCCGGGCATGGAGAGCAGCCTGGATTATGAACGGCGGCACCGGGATATCATCAGGCGTTTCGGACGTTATCCGCACCGTAACGCTGTTCTTGGCCGGGAATCGACCCCGGAGGAGCGGGACTTTCTTACCCAGCCGGGCTCATCCTTCTGAGCAGTGGACCAACAGGAGACAACAGCATGAAGAAAATCACAGGGCTGACATGGACGGTGTTCTGCGTCCTTCTGGCCGGCTGCGGCGCCGCGGAAGATGAGCGCCGGAACGCGGACACCCCCTTCAGCGCTGAGCTGCGCTGCGGCCAGCTGCCGATCCGCGTTCAGGGTAAAGGCGAGTCACTGCAGCTGGAGATCGGCGGGGAGCAGCGGCAGCTGCAGCAGGCCGTCAGTGCCTCGGGTGCCCGCTATGTGCAACGACAGGACGGGGAAGGGGCTGCTGAAGGGGAGGAGCAGGAACAGACCAGCCTCTGGTTCAAGGGCGATCAGGCCAGTCTGCTGCTGGATGGCGTGGAGTACCCCCTGTGCGTACCGCCCGGTTCGCTCATCGAGCCCTTCCGCGCGTCGGGCAATGAGCCTTTCTGGTCGTTGCGGGCCGAGCAGGGGCAGCTGGAGCTCAATCGCCTGAACCAGGGTGAGCTGCCCGCGCAGACCTGGCAGGCCGGTGATGACGAAGGTGAATACCTGACCCGGGATGAGCCGCCGATTCGTCTGCAGCTGCGCGATGAAATCTGCCGAGATGACATGAGCGGCATGCCCTATCCGCAGCGGGTACGCGTCGAGGTTGAAGGCGAGCAGCTGCTGGGCTGCGGGGGCGATCCGGCCCGCCTGCTGCAGGGCGGTGAGTGGGTGGTCGAGGACATCCTGGGCGGCGGTATCATCGACCGCTCGCGGGTGACCCTGCGTTTCTGGCAGGATGGCAGACTGACCGGCCGGGCATCCTGCAACAATCTCATGGGACAGTATCAGCTCAGCGGTGAAGGCCTTGCCATCGGCCAGGCGGCTACCACCCGCATGGCCTGCTCACCGGCACTGATGGAGCAGGAACAGCGGGTTCTGAACAGCCTGGCACAGGTGCAGCGCTTCGATATCGATGACACCGGTGCCCTGCTGCTGTACACGTCCGAGGGCGCCCTCAAGGCGCGTCTGGAACATTGAAGATAAAGCTGGGGATAGGGAGAAACACATGCTGGCGCTGATATTGGGTCTGATACTCTTTCTGGGCATGCATTCCGTTCGCCTGTTCGCGGCGGACTGGCGGGACCGGCAGATTGATCGGCTGGGGCTACTGACCTGGAAGGGCATCTACTCGGTGGTTTCCCTGGTCGGGCTGATTCTGATCATCTGGGGCTATGGCCAGGCGCGTCTGAGTCCCGAGTGGCTGTGGCTGTCCCCGGTCTGGACCCGGCATCTGGCGGCACTGCTGACCATCCCGGCGTTCATTCTGCTGGCGGCAGCCTACGTACCCGGTACCCATATCCGCGCCCGGGTCGGCCATCCGATGCTGCTGGGGATCAAGTTCTGGGCCCTGGCGCACCTGATCGCCAATGGCACCCTCGCCGACCTCTTGCTGTTCGGCGGATTTCTCGCCTGGGCGGTGGCGCTGTTCATCGTGCTGCGCCGCCGGGATCGCCAGACCGGCATCACCTATCCGGCCCGGGGTGCCGGTCGTGATCTGATCGCGGTGGTGCTGGGGCTGGTGGGCTTCGTGGTGTTTGCCCTGCTGCTGCATTGGCCATTGATCGGCGTGCGGCCGTTCGGCGGCTGAGGCAAACCAACCCCCGGCGCCGTGGCGCCGGTCCAACACCAGTTGCGGCAGACCCGGAGCCGGGCTGCCGCATGGGAGTCAAGACTCATGCAATTGCTGTATCCCTCGATCAAGCCCTATGCGCGCCATGATCTGGCGGTGGAGCCACCCCATGTGCTCTACGTGGACGAAAGCGGCCGCGAAGACGGGCTTCCGGTAGTGTTCATTCACGGCGGCCCCGGTGGCGGCTGTGATGAGCTGAGCCGACGCTTCTTTGATCCCTCGGTGTATCGCATCATCACCTACGACCAGCGCGGTGCTGGTCGCTCGACGCCCCATGCCAGCCTGGAGAACAACACCACGGCGCACCTGGTGGCCGATCTGGAAGTGCTGCGCCAGCACCTGGGCATCGACCAGTGGGTCCTGTTCGGCGGCTCCTGGGGTTCCACCCTGGCACTGGCCTATGCCCAGGCGCATCCGCAGCGGGTCATGGGCATGATACTGCGCGGCATCTTCCTGTGCCGTGACGAGGACATCCACTGGTTCTATCAGCAGGGTGCCAGCCGCATCTTCCCCGACTACTGGGAGGAGTACGAGTCACTGATTCCCGAGGCCGAGCGGGGCGACATGGTCGGCGCCTACTACCGCCGGCTCACCGGGGATGACGAGATCTGCCAGATGCATGCTGCCAGGGCCTGGTCGGCCTGGGAGGGCCGCTGCGCCACCCTGCGGCCCAGCGCCCAGGTGGTCGATCGCTTCACCGAATGCCGGCGTGCCCTGGCCATGGCGCGCATCGAGTGCCATTACTTCATCAACAAGGCGTTCCTGGAACCCAACCAGTTGCTGCGCGATATGCCGAAGATTGCCCATATTCCGGGCATCCTGGTGCACGGCCGCTATGACATGATCTGTCCGTTGGACAATGCCCTGGCGCTGCACCGCAACTGGCCTGGCAGCGAGCTGCAGATCATCCGCGATGCCGGTCATTCGGCAGGCGAACCGGGCATTGCCGATGCGCTGGTGCGCGCCACCCAGAGCATGGCGCAGCGGTTGCTGAAGCTGGCGCCGGAGGCGGAATAGTGAAGGGTTTGTTGCAACGGGTCAGCCAGGCCCGGGTGGAGGTCGCAGGTGAGGTCGTCGGGGCCATCGATCAGGGCTTGCTGGTGCTGGTCGGCGTGCAGCCGCAGGATGACCGGGCCAGTGCCGATCGGTTGCTGCACAAGCTGCTCAATTACCGGGTATTCGCCGACGCCGAGGGGCGCATGAACTGCTCGGTACAGGATGTGCAGGGCGGGCTGCTGCTGGTGTCGCAGTTCACCCTGGCGGCGGATACCCGCAAGGGCTTGCGTCCGGGCTTTTCCACCGCGGCGCCGCCGCAGCAGGCCGAGCAGCTGTTCGACTATCTGGTCGAGCAGGCCCGCAAGACCTGGCCGCAGACTGCCACCGGCCGGTTCGGTGCTGACATGCAGGTACACCTGGTCAACGACGGGCCGGTGACCATTCTGCTGGAGACCTGAGGACTGCCCTCTGCTCCTCAGCTCTCTGCCAGCGCCGCCTCAACAAAGTCCAGCCGGTCCTGACCGAAGAACATCTCGTCCCCGACGAAGAAGGTCGGTGCGCCGAACACGTCGCGCTCGATGGCGCGCTCGGTGATCTGCCGCAGGCGCTCCTTCACCGCCGGGTCATTGATCTGCTGCAGTAGTCCTGCCACATCGAATCCCTGACCGCCGAGCACCCGGGCCACCACATCCGGGTCGCCCATGTTCTGACCCTCCACCCAGATCGCTCGGAAGACAGCGTCCACATACGGCTGGAACTGGTCGCCATCCAGCAGTGCGACGGCTCCGCGCATCAGCTGCATGGTGTTGATCGGAAAGAAGGGGTTCTGCGCGAAGGGCACCTGATAGCGCCGGGCGAAACGCTCGAAATCGATGCGGGTGTAGCGACCCTTGGCCGGCACCGATGCCGGCGAGGCGTTGCCGGTGGCCTTGAAAACGCCACCCAGCAGCATGGGCTGATAGACCACCTCGGCGCCGTGGCGCTCGGCCAACTGGGCGATCTGGGTCCAGGCCAGGTAGCTGGCCGGGCTGCCCACATCGAAATAGAATTCTACCTGCTTGCTCATCTCGTGTTCTCCGTCAATCAGAAGGTTTCCATCCAGGGGCGCAGATCCAGTTCATGGGTCCAGCAGTCCCGGGGCTGGCAATGGATCTGCCAGTACTGCTCGGCAATGTGCTCGGGATCGAGAATGCCGTCCTGCTCCCGCAGCGCATAGCGCTCGGGAAAATTGTCACGGATGAAGGCCGTATCGATGGCCCCGTCGATGATCGGATGGGCCACATGGATGCCCCTGGGCCCCAGTTCCCTGGCCATGCTCTGGGCCAGGGCGCGCAGGGCGAACTTGGCCCCGGCAAAGGCGCTGAAACCGCTGCCGCCACGCAGGGAGGCGGTAGCGCCGGTGAAGATGATGGTGCCCCGGCCCCGGGGCAGCATGGCCCTGGCCGCCTCGCGCCCGGTCAGGAAGCCGGACAGGGCGGCCATTTCCCAGACCTTGCGATAGACCCGCTCGGTGGTTTCGGTAATGCCGAAGCGCACGTTGGCGCCGATATTGAACACTGCCACTTCGATGGGGCCTATGTCCCGCTCGATATGCTCGAACAGCTCGACCATGGGCTCCTCGCGCCGTGCATCGCAGCCGAAGGCGTGGGCTCGACCACCTTCGTGCTCGATAGCCGCCACCAGCGGTTCAAGCTTGTCCGCCTGCCGGCGGGTGACGCAGAGGGTGTACCCCTCCCGGGCGAAGCGGCGGGCGATGGCGCCGCCGGTGGCATCGCCCGCACCTATGACCACGGCTACTGGGGATCTGGACATGAGTCCTCCTCGCTTGTTATGGGTTCTTTTAAGGAACTAACTGAATAGTCGGTTCCTTTAAAGAACTTGTCAAGCTATGCTGTGACACTCGGATGAGGAGAACTGTCATGCGTTGGGAAGAACTGGATCAGCAGCCGTGCTCCCTGGCACGTACCCTGGCGGTGGTCGGCGATCGCTGGACCCTGCTGGTGCTGCGTGACTGTTTTCTGGGGATCCGGCGTTTCGACGAGTTCGAGAAGCGCCTGGGCATCACCCGGCATGTACTGGCTGACCGCCTGAAGAAGCTGGTCGACCATGGCGTACTGATCAAGGTGCCCTACCAGCAGCGGCCACTGCGCGAGGAGTATCGACTCACCGAGCGGGGGCTGGACCTGCATGGGGTGATCCTGGCGCTGGTCAGCTGGGGCGACCGGCACATGGCTGATGAGCGAGGAGCGCCGGTGCGTCACGTGCACAAGGGCTGTGGTCAGGTCATGCGGCCGCTCATCAGCTGCTCGGAATGCGGTGAACAGGTGAGTGCGCGGGATATACGGGTGGAGCCCGGCGAGGGTTGGGGCGACCGGGTGGAGGAAGTGCTGCCCCAGGTGCGCTGATCACCCCAATCGGGCGAGCAGCGCAGTGACGGCGGTTTCCACGCGCAGGATGCGCTCGCCCAGCTGTACCGGTTGCAGCCCGGCTTCGATCAGCTTGTCCACCTCGTAGGCTATCCAGCCGCCCTCGGGGCCTATGGCCAGGGTGACTGCGCCGTCGACTGCCCTGGGGCAGGGTGGATAGTCACCGGGGTGGGCCACCAGGCCCAGACTGTCGCCGAGCAGCTCCGGCAGTCGATCCTCGACGAAGGGCTTGAAGCGTTTCTCGATGTGCAGCTCGGGCAGCACGGTATCCCGCGCCTGCTCCAGGCCCAGCAGCAGATTCTCGCGGATGCTGTCCGGCTGCAGGAAGGGCGTCTGCCAGAAGCTCTTTTCCACCCGGTAGCTGTTGAGCAGCACTATCTGCGCCACGCCCAGGGTGGCACAGTGTTGCAGTATGCGGCGGAACATCTTGGGCCGGGGCATGGCCAGCAGCAGGGTAAGGGGCAGCTTCGGTGGCGGTGGCTGGTCGAGGCTGACCTCGAGTTCGGCCTGTTGCGCAGTCAGCGAGAGGATCCGGCCGCTGCCCATCAGGCCGCCGATCAGGCCGACCCGCAGGCTGTCGCCCGGGTTGGCCTGATGGATCTCGCGCATGTGCTGCAGGCGCCTGCCCCGCAGCAGCACACGGTCGGCCGACACAAAATCGGGCTCATCCAGCAGCAGCAGGTTCATGCGCCGGCGCTGTCATCCTGTCCGGAAGTATCGCGCTGAACCGGCTTGAGGAAGCCGGCAAACAGGATACCTACCTCATACAGCAGCCACATGGGCAGCGCCAGCATGGTCTGGGAGATGACGTCCGGCGGGGTCAGCAGCATGCCGATGACGAAGCATCCGACTACCACGTACCCACGGATGCGCTTCAGGCGGGCGACATCGACCACCCCGGCCAGTACCAGCAATACCGTTGCGACCGGAATCTCGAAGGACAGGCCGAAGGCCAGAAACAGGGTCATCACGAAGTCGAGGTAGGAGCTGATATCGGTCATCACCGCCACCCCCTCCGGGGCCACGCTGGTGAAGAAGCCGAAGATCAGCGGAAACACCACGAAGTAGGCGAAGGCCATGCCGGCGTAGAACAGGATGATGCTCGACGCCAGCAGCGGCAGGGCGATGCGTTTCTCGTGCTTGTACAGCCCCGGTGCGATGAAGCCCCAGAACTGGTGCAGTACAAAGGGCATGGCCAGGAACAGGGCGCTGATCAGGGCCAGCTTGAAGGGCGTCAGAAACGGCGAGGCGACGTCCGTGGCGATCATGCTGGTGCCTTCCGGGAGGAAGGCGCGCAGCGGCTCCGACAGGAAGGTATACAGGTCGTTGGCGAAGTAGAACAGGCCGAGGAAGATCAGCAGCCAGATCGCCACGATGCGCAACAGGCGCGAACGCAGTTCGGTCAGGTGAGCAACCAGCGGCATGTGGCTGTCGTTGTGCTCGGGGGGCAGTTGATCACTCATGGGCGTGGGGCCGGGTCATCGGTGGACGGTGCGCCGGGCGCCGGTTCGACGGCCTCGGCGCTCGGCGCAGCGGCATCGGCTGTGGGTGCCGCAGCGGTAGCGTCGGGCTGGGTGCGCTTGACGTTGGAGGTCGTCGACTGTTTCGCCAGATCGGCCATGATCTTCTCGTTATGCAGGGTCTGGCGCAGTTCATCGGCGCCGATTTCCCGCTCCACCTGGCTGCGTACCTCCGCCATGCCACGCTTGATGCGGCCGACGTAGAGACCGACCGTGCGCACGGCGCCCGGCAGCTTGTCGGGGCCGAGCACCAGCAGGGCGACCACGGCGACCACCACCATTTCCAGAAAACCGAGATCAAACATGGACCATCAGTCCTTGTGCGACGTGGATTCCGTCTTCTTCTCCGCCTGCACATCCAGGGTCTCGCCCTTGCGCTGCTCCACGGAGGGCTTGTCATCATCGTTCATCGATTTGCGGAAGCCCTTGATGGCCTCGCCGACATCGGAGCCGATGCCCTTCAGCCGCTTGGTGCCGAACAGCAGGATCACGATCAGCAGGATGATTGCCAGTTGCCAGATACTGATTCCACCAAAACCCATCTTTACCTCCGGGGCATCGCCCTACTTAGTGACACGCGCTGCTTTCTCGGCCAGGCCGGACAAGTCAAAACGCCTTTCCAGTTCTTTCAGGACATCGTCCGGGCCAAGGCCCAGGTGACTGAGCATGACCAGGCTATGAAACCACAGATCGGCGGTTTCATAAATCAGCTCCTGAGTGTCGCCGCCATGCTGACAATCCTTGGCCGCCAGCAGCGTTTCGGTACATTCCTCGCCAACCTTCTCGAGGATCTTGTTCAGTCCCTTGGCGTGCAGGCTGGCCACGTAGGAACTCTCCGCGGAGGCCTGCTTGCGCTGCTCCAGCACCTCGGCCAGGCGCTGCAGGGTATCAGTTGTGCTTGTGTTCATAGATGTCTTCCGGATTGCGCAGGACGGGATCGCTGTCCACCCATTGCCCGTTGCGGTAAATCTTGTAGAAGCAGCTCTGGCGGCCGGTATGGCAGGCAATGCCGCCCCGCTGCTCGACCTGCATGATGATCACGTCGCTGTCGCAGTCCAGGCGCAGCTCGTGCAGTATCTGCACGTGACCGGACTCCTCGCCCTTGCGCCACAGTTTGCCACGGGATCGTGACCAGTAGATGGCACGGTTCTCCTGCACGGTGAGCTGCAGGGCCTCGCGGTTCATCCAGGCCACCATGAGTACCCGGCCGGTCTCGTGGTCCTGGGCGATGGCGGGAATCAGGCCGCTGGCATCCCATTTGATGCTGTCCAGCCAGCTGGTCTCGGTGTGTGTATCGGTCATGGTCATGTCGGAATGGGTCAGCGGCGCAGTACCAGCCAGACGCCGGCGGCCAGAGACAGCCAGTGGACCGGCTGGGTCTGGGCCCAGGTATTCGGGTCGGCGCCCAGAGTGCCGGCCCCCAGTGCAATCAGGGCGGCGCCCAGCAGGCGCAGGGCGAGGGCATCCTTGCGGTGTGTCCGCGGATGGTGCTCCCATTGGGCAATATTGTCCAGCGCCCGGTGGGTTGTCTGCAACAGCGGCGGTATGCGCTCCATATGCTGGCGCAGGTTCTGCCACTGATGACGGGGACCTGCGCGCTCGCGCATCCAGCGCTCCAGATAGGGCTTGCCGGTGCGCCACAGGTCCAGCTCCGGATACAGCTGACGTCCCAGACCCTCGATGTTGAGCAGGGTCTTCTGCAGCAGGACCAGCTGGGGCTGCACTTCCATGTTGAAGCGGCGGGCGGTCTGGAACAGCCGCAGCAGCAACTGACCGAAGGAGATGTCCTTCAGCGGGCGCTCGAAGATGGGCTCACAGACACTGCGGATGGCCGCTTCGAATTCGTTGACCCGGGTCTCCGGTGGTACCCAGCCGGAATCGATGTGCAGCTGGGCCACCCGACGGTAGTCACGCTTGAAGAAGGCCATCAGGTTGCGCGCCAGATAGGTCTGGTCCTCGGGGGTCAGGCTGCCGACGATGCCGAAGTCGATGGCGATGTACTGGGGCTCGTCCGGGCTGCCGTGGGCGACGAAGATGTTGCCCGGATGCATGTCGGCATGGAAGAAGCTGTCGCGAAACACCTGGGCAAAGAACACCTCGACACCACGCTCGGCGAGCTTCTTCATGTCGGTACCCTGGGCGCGCAATGCCTGGATGTCGGTGACCGGGACGCCACTGATGCGCTCCATCACCAGTACCTTGTGGCGGCACCAGTCCCAGTAGATCTTCGGCACGTAGAGTACCGGTGAATCCTGGAAGTTGCGCTTGAGCAGTGAGGCGTTGGCCGCTTCGCGATACAGATCCAGCTCGTCGAAGATGGTCTGCTCGTAATCCCGTACCACCTCGACCGGGCGCAGTCGACGACCCTCGCGCGAGACCTTCTCCAGGGTGCGGGCAGCCAGGTACAGCCACTGGATGTCCTGATGGATGACATCCTCGATACCCGGGCGCACCACCTTGACCACCACCTCACTGCCGTCGTGCAACCGGGCGCTGTGTACCTGGGCCACCGAGGCAGAGGCCAATGGCTCGTCAGAAAATTCGGCAAAGGCCTCGGCAATGGAGACGCCCAGCTGTTCCTCGATGCGCTGGCGGGCCTCGGCCGGGGCGAAGGGCGGAACCTTGTCCTGCAGGAAGGCCAGCTCGGTGGCGATGTCATCGGGCAGCAGGTCGCGCCGGGTGGAGAGGATCTGGCCGAACTTGATGAACACCGGCCCCAGGTTCTCGAAGGCCAGACGCAGGCGGGCGCCGCGGCTGAGGTCCCTGGGGGCGGGGTACAGCTTCCAGGGGCCGATCAGCAGCAGGCGCATGTACCAGGGCAGCGGTAGGGGAGCCAGGATCTGGTCCAGGCGGTAGCGGGTGAACACCAGCAGAATGCGAAACAGGCGCAGGAAGGCAGTCAGGTTCATGCATCGGATCCAGTATCGGGGTGCGACAGACGCTGTACTCGCGCGTCCAGTCGATCCAGTTGCAGGCGCAGCTCGTGAATCTGCGCGGCAGCCACATCCGCCTCGGCGCGCCCGACCAGCTGACGGCCTTCCTCGGTCAGGTAGTCGGCCACGGCCTGCTCCAGGCTGGCCTGGCTGGTGCCGAGCCAGTTGCGACCCTGGCGGGCCACACGACCTATGGCATGCGCCGCCACCGGGCCAAGCCAGCGCGCCAGCGCCGCCTCGCCATCGATCCGCAGGTCGGCAAAGATATTCTGCAGCTGCACCAGTACCTGGGTATCACCGCTGAGCTCCAGTTCCGGCGCCTGCAGCAGTTGCTGCCGATCACTGCTCAGGGCCAGACGTGCCAGCAGGCTCGCCGGTGCGCTGAGGCTGCAGTCGACCTCGGCATGGTGCTCGCTGCTCAGGCGCAGCCCATCCGCCCCCGGCAGCAGGTACACCGACAGGCTCGGCTGGCGGCTGCGGATCAGGATGACCCGGCCCTGCAGTGCCGCCAACCGTCGGGCGGTCAGGGGGTCCTGCTGAATGGCCAGCTGCAGACTGCGTTCGACCCCGGCCAGCAGAAGACGGCTGGGCATCAGGGCTTGATACCCCGGTGCAGGGCGACGATGCCGCCGGTCATGTTGTGGTAGGTAACCCGGGCAAAGCCGGCCTCTTCCATCATGCCCTTGAGGGTTTCCTGATCCGGATGCATGCGGATGGACTCCGCCAGATAGCGGTAGCTGTCGGCATCCCCTGTGATGAGGCGGCCCATCAGCGGCAGCATGGTGAAAGAATAGCGGTCGTAGGCCTTGGACAGCAGTTCGTTGCCCGGTTTGGAGAACTCCAGCACCAGCAGTCGGCCCCCGGGCTTGAGCACCCGCAGCATGGAGGCGATGGCGTCTTCCTTGTGGGTCACGTTGCGCAGGCCGAAGGCGATGGTAATGCAGTCGAAATGGTTGTCCGGGAAGGGCAGCTTCTCGGCGTCGGCCTGAACGAAGCGAACATTGCCCGCCACGCCCTTGTCCAGCAGGCGGTCACGACCGACCTTGAGCATGGAGGCGTTGATGTCGGCCAGTACAACCTCGCCGGTGGGACCGACCAGGCTGGAAAACTTGCGGGTCAGGTCACCGGTGCCGCCGGCGATGTCCAGTACCCGGTTGCCGGGCCGCACGCCGGAAAGTTCGATGGTGAAACGCTTCCACAGGCGATGGATGCCGCCGGACATGAGATCGTTCATCAGGTCGTACTTGGCTGCCACCGAGTGGAATACCTCGGCCACCTTGCCGGCCTTCTCCGACTCGGAAACAGTCTGGAAGCCGAAGTGAGTGGTGCGATCTGAGCTGGATTTATCAGTCATGGAAGCATCTGCCCTGGCAAGTTGAATGGCCATTCTACCTGTATTTGCCGCGCCGAAGGCAGCGACAAGCAACTGTATGATAGGACAGGCTGTCGCATATGCGTGTATTGCGGCATGCTATGCACCTTTTTCACATCTCAGAAGGGAAAATCATGGCAACAGTGGAAATTACCCGCGAGCATGCACTGGGCAAGGAGGAGGCCAAGGTGCGAGCGCAGAAGATGGCGGACAAGCTGGCCACCAAGCTGGGGGCCGAGTGCCGCTGGCAGGATGACGAGCTGACGTTCCAGCGCAGCGGTGTGGATGGCAGCATCCTGGTCGGCGAGGACAGCGTGCGCGTGGCAGTCAAGCTCGGCATGATGCTGTCGCCGATGGCCGGCATGGTCAAGGGCGAGATCGAGAAGGCGCTCAACCGCTATCTGGTCTGATCCGGCAGGGCCCGCCCCCTCCTGCGGGCCCGCTGCCCGGGTTGCTAGGGCAGGATGCGGACCACGGAAACATCCGGGTCGCGGCTGGCGCCGGCCCGGCGCAGCCGGTCCAGATACTCCTGCCACAGTCGGTCCTGATCCTGCCCGAGCCGGTAGAGGTAGTCCCAGCTGTACAGGCCGCTGTCGTGGCCATCGTCGAACACCAGCTTGAGCGCATAGTTGCCGGCGGGCTCAAGGCCCACCAGGGCAACATTCTGCTTGCCGGTCTGCAGAATCGGTTGACCATGGCCCTGCACCTCCGCCGAGGGCGAATGCACCCGCAGAAACTCCGCCGGCAGGCTGAAACGGGTACCGTCGGCATACTCCAGTTCCAGCGTGCGTGACGCCTTGCGCAACTTGATGCCGGTGGGGATGGGGCTGCTCATGGCTGATCGATTCCACTCGGGTCAGAGGATGTAACGCGACAGGTCTTCGTTGACCGCCAGCTCGCCCAGATGCTGATTCACGTAGGCGGCGTCGATCACCAGGGGCTTGCCCTCCTGCTTGGAAGCCAGATCCCCGGCGCTGAAGGACAGCTCCTCCAGCAGGCGCTCGAGCACCGTGTGCAGGCGGCGGGCACCGATGTTTTCGGTCTTCTCATTGACCTGCCAGGCGATCTCCGCCAGACGGGCAATGGCGTCCTCGGCGAACTCGACCTCCAGGCCCTCGGTCTTGAGCAGGGCGCGGTACTGCTCGGTCAGGGACGCATGGGGCTCGGTGAGGATGCGCTTGAAGTCCTCCGGGGTCAGGGACTGGAGTTCCACGCGGATAGGCAGGCGGCCCTGCAGTTCCGGGATCAGATCCGACGGCTTGGTCAGGTGGAAGGCGCCCGAGGCAATGAACAGGATGTGGTCGGTGCGGACCATGCCGAACTTGGTGTTCACCGTGCAGCCCTCGATCAATGGCAGCAAGTCACGCTGCACACCCTCGCGGGACACATCGGCACCGCTGCCGCTGTTGGCGCGCTTGCTGACCTTGTCGATCTCGTCGAGGAAGACGATGCCGTTCTGCTCGGCGGCCTCGATGGCACGGGCCTTCAGATCCTCCTCGTTGACCAGGCGCGCAGCTTCCTCGTCGCGGATCAACTTGAAGGCTTCCCGCACCTTGAGCTTGCGGGTCTTGCGCCGCCCCTTGCCGAAGCCGGAGAACATGTTCTGCAGCTGGCTGGTCATCTCTTCCATGCCCGGCGGTGCCATGATCTCCACACCCACCGGCGCGTCGGCCACCTCGATATCGATCTCCTTGTCGTCCAGCTGACCCTCGCGCAGGCGCTTGCGAAACAGCTGGCGGGTGCTGGAGTCCTCCCGCGCCGGCTCCTCGCCGGTGCCCTGGCGGGGCGGAGGCAGCAGCGCATCGAGGATGCGTTCCTCGGCGGCATCCTCGGCGCGATGGCCGACCTTCTCCATTTCCTGCTGGCGCAGCATCTTCAGCGACGCATCGACCAGATCGCGGATGATGGATTCCACATCGCGGCCCACGTAGCCGACCTCGGTGAACTTGGTCGCCTCCACCTTGATGAAGGGGGCCTGGGCCAGGCGTGCCAGGCGACGGGCGATCTCGGTCTTGCCGACGCCGGTCGGCCCGATCATGAGGATGTTCTTCGGTGTCACTTCCTGGCGCAGATGCTCGGGCAGCTGCTGCCGACGCCAGCGGTTGCGCAGGGCAATGGCCACGGCGCGCTTGGCATCCTGCTGGCCGATGATGTGGCGGTCCAGTTCATGGACGATTTCACGGGGTGTCATGGACATGTGTTTTGCTTCCGGCCGCCTCAGGTATCGGCGTCCAGCTCCTCGATAGTCTGATTCTGGTTGGTATAGATGCAGATCTCGCCGGCAATACCCAGGCTGGACTCGACGATTTCCCGGGCGGACAGATCGGTATGGCGTAGCAGGGCGCGGGCGGCGGACTGGGCATAGGGCCCCCCGGAACCGATCGCGATCAGACCCTCCTCGGGCTCGAGGACATCGCCGTTGCCGGTAATGATCAGCGAGGCATCCTTGTTGGCGACCGCCAGCAGCGCCTCCAGCCGGCGCAGGGTGCGATCGGTACGCCACTCCTTGGCCATTTCCACGGCGGCACGTACCAGATGACCCTGGTGCTTCTCCAGCTGGGCTTCGAAATGTTCGAACAGGGTGAAGGCATCGGCCGTGCCCCCGGCAAAGCCGGCGATCACCTTGTCGTGATACAGACGGCGCACCTTGCGGGCGTTGCCTTTCATGACGGTGTTGCCCAGGGAAACCTGGCCATCGCCACCGATGACCACCTTGCCGTGGCGGCGTACTGAAACAATTGTAGTCACGCGCAGCTCCTGTTGGCTGTTCAGGGAATGCAGCACGACGGGCGCGCTGTCTTTGAGGCTTATCTGGGGATGCTGAAGGATGAATTCAAGCGGGATGGAGCAAAGATCGGCGGCCATATGGTCGCCGATGTACGGACTCAGCGAACGCTGCGCTGCCGGCGCAACAGGTTGCTGAAGCCGTTGCCGGACAGGGTGCGCTCGGCTTGGGCCAGCCGCGACTGGTCGGTGAAGGGGCCCACCTGAACCCGGTGCCAGACTTCGCCATTGGCCAGTTTGGCATCCTCGAGCCGGGCATCCAGCCCCATCAGAATGATCTGCGCACGTACCCGGTCTGCCTCACTGCGCTGGCGGAAAGAGCCTGCCTGGAGAAAATACTGGGTGGTGGGGGCTGCCGCCTGTTCAGGCTTGCTCGTCGGCGGCTGCGCGGGCGGCGGTGGCGGCGGGGGTGGCTCGGGTCGACGACCGGGTGACACCACTTCCGATTCCGGCAGCAGGGTGTAGAAATCGTAGCTCGGGCTCTGGCGCCGGGGTGGCTCGGCCTTGGGGGCAGGCGGGGTGACCACGGTATCCCGCTTGACGCTGTCCTGCCCCGGTTCCAGGGTAAACAGGAAGGCGACGAACAGGCCGACCACGGCCACGCAACAGGCGATCAGCCATACCGGCACCCGCGGGCCGGATTTCGGACTGGCCCGGCTGGCGCCGCGGCGGGGGGCTTTACGTGCTTTGGCCATGCAGGTTACATGCGCTCCAGGGTGGTAATACCCAGCAGGTTAAGGCCCTGCTGCAGGGTTCGTCCAGTCAGCGCAGCCAGGCGCAGCCGGCTGTCGCGCTGGGCGGGCTGCTCGGCAGCCAGGATCGGACAGTTCTCGTAGAAGCCGGAAAAGCGTCCGGCCAGCTCATACAGGTAATGGCACAGGGTGTGGGGGGTACCTTCACGGGCCACATACTGCAGCAGGTTGCCGAACTGGGCCAGGTGCGCAGCCAGGTCGATCTCCGCTTCCTGTTCCAGCACCAGTGGGGCCAGATCATCCAGTTTATGCATGTCGCGGTCGATGCGGCGGAACACGCTGGCGACCCGGGTATAGGCATACATCAGGTAGGGTGCGGTGTTGCCCTCGAAGCTGAGCATCTGATCGAAGTTGAAGTTGTAATCGCTGCTGCGGTGCTTGGACAGGTCGGCATATTTGACCGCGCCAATGCCGACTGCCCGGGCGATCTGCCGCAGCTCGGCCGGCTCCAGCTCGGGATTTTTCTCCTGAACCAGCTGATAGGCGCGTTGCTCCGCTTCGTCCAGCAGGTCGATCAGCTTCACGGTGCCGCCATCGCGGGTCTTGAAGGGTTTGCCATCGGCGCCGTTCATGGTGCCGAAGCCCATGTGCTCGAGCTGCATTGCCTCGGGTACGAAGCCGGCCTTGCGTGCCACGGCGAAGACCTGCTGGAAGTGCAGGGCCTGGCGTTGGTCGACGAAGTACAGGACCCGGTCGGCGTTCAGCACCTGGTGGCGGTAGCGCATGGCAGCCAGATCAGTGGTGGCATACAGGTAGCCGCCGCCGGCCTTCTGGACGATCACCGGCAGGGGCTTGTCCTCGCTGGTTCTGAACTCGTCGAGGAACACGCAGCGCGCGCCTTCGCTTTCGGTGAGCAGGCCACGCTGCTGCAGGCTGTCGACCACATCGGCCAGCTGATCGTTGTAGGCGCTCTCGCCGCGCACATCGGCAGGCGTCAGGCTGACGCCCAGGCGGTCATACACCGCCTGGCAATGGCCCAGGGAGATATCGTTGAAGCGCCGCCACAGAGCCAGGCACTCCTCGTCGCCGGCCTGCAGCTGGACCACCCGCTCGCGCGCGCGATCGGCAAATTCGGGGCTTTCATCAAAGCGCTTCTTGGCCTGGCGGTAGAAATTCTCCAGATCACCCAGTTCCGCTTCGGCGGTCGCCGGGTTCTCTTCCAGATAGGCCAGCAGCATGCCGAACTGGGTGCCCCAGTCGCCCACGTGGTTCTGGCGGATCACGGTATGGCCGAGGAACTCGAGCACCCGGGCCACCGCATCGCCGATGATGGTCGAGCGCAGGTGGCCGACATGCATCTCCTTGGCCAGGTTGGGCGAGGAGTAGTCCACCACCACCCGCAGGGCAGGGTCGGCTGCCGGGACGTTCAGCCGCTCATCGTCCAGCGCCTGCTGCAGCTGGCGGGCCAGCCAGGCGCGGTCCTGGAAGAAGTTGATGAAGCCGGGGCCGGCAATGCTGACCTGGGCCACGGCCTCGCTGGGCGGCAGGGCGGCGATGATCTTCTCGGCCAGGTCACGGGGCTTCATGCCGGCGGGCTTGGCCAGGGCCATGGCCAGGTTGCTGGCAAAGTCGCCGTGGCTCTTGTCGCGGGCGGTTTCCACCTGGATGTTGGGACTGATATCGGTGGGCAGCACGCCTTCGGTCTGCAGGGTGCTGATGGCGCTGGCGAGCAACTGGCTGAGGAGATTTTTCATGGGTGCTATGGATTCCGGCTACGGCCTGTGGAAAACCCGACATTATCCGACTTAACCGCAGGCTTGCCAAATCCCTGTGCATGTCAGGTGTGGCTGCAGCTTAACTAGAACATGTCCATCGGGTCGACATCAATCGACCAGCGTACCCGCCGCGCCTGGGGTTGTTGCTCCAGTTCGACCAGCAGCAGGTGCAGCAGCTGGTGCAGCGCCGAGCGCTGGGTGGCCAGGATCAGCAGCTGGGCGCGGTAGCGTCCGGCCCGGCGCTCCATCGGCGAAGGTACCGGTCCGAGCAGCTCGACGCCCTGGATCCGGTGGCGGGCAAGCAGCCCGTCGGCCAGCTCCACCGCGCCGTCGAGAAAGGCGTCAGTCTGGGCCAGGTCATTGGCCTCTGCGCGCAGCAGAGCGGTGAAACTGTAGGGCGGCAGTCCGGCCTGCTGACGCGCGGCCAGCTCCCGTTCGGCGAAGCGGGCATAGTCATGCTCGACCAGATCCAGCAGCAGCGGGTGTTCGGCCATGTGGGTCTGGATGATGACCTGTCCGGGCTTGCTGGCGCGTCCGGCGCGCCCGGCCACCTGGATGATCTGCTGGGCCATGCGTTCCGGGCCGCGGAAGTCCGCGGAAAACAGGCCACCATCGGCATCCAGGATTGCCACCAGGGTCACGTCCGGGAAGTGATGCCCCTTGGCGAGCATCTGGGTGCCGACCAGCACGCAGGGTTCGCCGCTGTGGATGCGCGCAAGCATTTCCTGCATGGCCTGCTTGCGGCCCATGGTATCGCGGTCGATGCGCAAAACCGGGAAGTCCGGAAAGCAGCTGATCAGATGCTCTTCGGTGCGCTCGGTACCCGCGCCCACCGGGCGCAGCTGCTCGCCCTGGCAGGAGGGGCAGGTGCGGTCGACGGGCCGCTGACTGCCGCAGTGGTGGCAATGCAGCTGCGGCGGGAACTGGTGCAGGGTCATGCGTGCATCGCAGCGCCGGCACTCGGCCATCCAGCCGCAATCGTGACACATCAGCGTAGGGGCGAAGCCGCGCCGGTTGATGAACACCAGCACCTGATTGCCCTGGCGCAGATGCTCGCCCATCAGCTGGATGAGTGGGCGGGACATGCCGCCCTCCAGAGGGCGACTGCGGATATCCAGACTCTGGAAGCGGGGTGGCTGCGCATTGCCGGCCCGTTGCGTCAGGCGCAGCAGCTGGTAGCGACCGCGCTGGACATTGTGCAGACTCTCGAAGGAGGGTGTGGCAGAGCCGAGGATCACGCCGACCTGCTCCAGATGCCCGCGGTAGACCGCCAGGTCCCGGGCGTTGTAGCGCAGGCCGTCCTGCTGCTTGTAGGACAGGTCGTGTTCTTCATCAACGATGATCAGGCCGGGCCTGGCCAGGGGTGTGAATATGGCCGAGCGGGTACCGATGACGATGCTCGCCTCGCCGTCGCGGGCGGCTATCCAGGCGTCCAGACGCTCGCGGTCATTGAGGCCCGAGTGCAGGATCACCACCGGCACATTGAAGCGGCGTCGGAAGCGCTCCATGGTCTGCGGCGTCAGGCCGATCTCCGGGATCAGGATCAGTGCCTGGCGCTGGCGCTTCAGGCAGTGTTCGATCGCCTGCAGGTAGACTTCCGTCTTGCCACTGCCGGTCACCCCCTCCAGCAGCCAGCATTGAAAGCCCTCGGCGGCGATGATGCGGTCCAGCGCAGCCTGCTGTTCGTCGTTGGGTTGCAGCGCCGGCTCCCTTAATAGAGGACGGGGCTCGTTGCTGTGGTGGGGTGACTGGGTGATTCTCTGTACCAGACCCTTGCGCTCCAGCGATTCCAGTGCGTCCCGGGTCAGCCCCCACTGGCTGAGCAGGGCGTGGGACAGGCCGTGGGGATGCATGGCCAGAGTCTGCACTGCCTGTTTCTGTTTGGGCGCACGACTGATGGCCGGATGTTCCGGGTAGGCTCCGGGGAGCAGTTGCCAGAGCATGTCCTGACGTGCCACTGCCGGCTCGCCCTGGCGCAGCAGCACGGGCAACGCGCTGCTCAGGGTGTCGCCCAGGCCATGCTGATAATAGCTGGCTGTCCAGCGGCACAGTTGCCAGAGGCTGTCGGGCAGCAGCGACTGGTGGTCCAGCAGCTCCGCTGCCTGCTTCAGCTTGCCGGCGGGTACGCTGGAGTGCTCGACGATGCCGGCAATCAGGCCTACCAGCTGACGGTTGCCGAAGGGGACCCGGACCCGGGCACCAATCGGCAGATGCTCGGCGCGCACCCCGGCCGGCCCGCGGTAATCGAACAGGCGACGCAGGGGAGAGGGCAGGGCAACCTGGATGATCGGAGCTGGCACGTCGGCGGATATCCTTCTCTGTCAGACAGCTGATGGTAACATCGGTGGACCGGCCTGTAGACCGCGGTACTTGCGTGCCAGCGGAATTCTGTTATTATCGCCGGCCTATTTTCCGGTCCATTCGTGTCTGTTTCGGTGCCGGGTAGATTACACAGTGCGGTGCCTGATCAGGTTGGTCCGGTGGCGGCACACAAAACCGAGGAATGACCATGAAAGCTAATCTGCATCCTGCATACGAAGAAATCGAAGCCACCTGTGGTTGCGGCAATGTGATCAAGACCCGCTCCACTCTGGGCAAGAACATCTATCTGGACGTCTGCTCCGCCTGCCATCCGTTCTATACCGGCAAGCAGAAGGTTGTGGACACCGGCGGTCGTATCGAGCGCTTCAACCAGCGTTTCGGTGCCGTCAGCACCAAGAAGTAAGACCGGCGCCATCACCATGGCCCTGTTATCAGGAAAGGCGTCCCTCTGGGGCGCCTTTTTTGTTTTCTGGCTACTGGCTCCGACGGCCCATGCTGAATACTGCAGTCAGCCGGACGCCGGCGAGGCGGTATCGAGCAAGCGTGTCATTGATGGCGATACCCTGGATCTGGCCGATGGCCGGCGTGTGCGACTGATCGGGATCAATGCACCCGAGATGGGGCGCGACGGTCAGCGGTCCGAGCCCTATGCCCAGGCGGCGCGTCGGGAGCTGCAGCGTCTGGTCAGCGGCTCGAAACTGCGCATGATCATCGGCGCGCAGCCGCAGGACAGGTACGGTCGCACGCTCGGTCATCTGTTTGATGCCCGCGGCGCCAATATCGAGGCCAGGCTGTTGATGCGTGGGCTGGGTTTCACTGTCGGCCTGCCGCCCAATACCGGTCTGCTGGAGTGCCACCTTCAACACGAGCAGCATGCCCGCCAGCGTGGTCTGGGTGTCTGGCAGCACCCTCCCGTGCGCCACGCTGCTCAGGTGGGGCCCGGTTTCCAGCTTGTCCGTGGTCGGATCGAGCGAATCAGTCGCAGTCGCGAGCATGTCTGGCTGGATATGGATGGGCCGCTTACTCTGCGTCTGCCTCGGGACATGGTCGGGGTGGACCAGTTGCTGCGTGCAACGGGACGCGAGCTGGAAGTGCGTGGCTGGGTGGTGGATCGCGGACGGGCGAGGCCGGGACAGAAGCGCTACATGCTCCCGCAGGCCGAAGCCCGGCTGATGTTCCTGCAGTAGGTCCGGGGCGTTGCGGCCCTTTATCGCAGGCGCAGCGGTGACCTTGTGAGGGGTAGGGGTTTTCTGTATTCTCGAGCGTTCGGAAACACAATAAGCAACTTGACCGGAATTGTAATCATGTCTGATCTGAGAACCGATGCACTCGAATATCACGCCCACCCCCGTCCGGGTAAGCTGAGTGTCGAACTGACCAAGCCTACCGCTACTGCGCGTGACCTCGCGCTGGCTTACAGTCCCGGCGTTGCTGAGCCTGTGCGTGAGATTGCCAAGGACGCAGATCTGGCATTCAAATACACCGGCAAGGGCAACCTGGTAGCGGTGATCTCTGATGGTACTGCCATTCTCGGTCTGGGCAACCTCGGTCCGCTGGCTTCCAAGCCGGTAATGGAAGGCAAGGGTGTACTGTTCAAGCGCTTTGCCGGCGTTGACGTATTCGACATCGAAGTCGAGGCGGAAAGTCCCCAGGCCTTCATCGATACAGTCAAGCGCATCTCCTGCACTTTTGGCGGTATCAACCTCGAGGACATCAAGGCGCCCGAGTGCTTCGAGATCGAGCGCGCACTGATCGAGCAGTGCGATATCCCCGTGTTCCACGATGACCAGCACGGTACCGCCATCGTTACCGCGGCGGCCATGCTCAATGCGCTGGAGCTGGCGGACAAGAAACTGGAAGACGCCAAGATCGTCTGCCTGGGTGCCGGCGCCGCCGCAGTGGCCTGCATGAAGCTGCTCATCAGTCTGGGTGCTGCTGTTGAAAATATCAGCATGGTTGATCGCAAGGGCGTGATCCATGCCGGTCGTGATGACCTGAACGAACACAAGGCCATCTTCGCCAACGAAACCGACAAGCGCACCCTGACCGATGCGATCAAGGGTGCTGACGTATTCGTCGGCCTGTCCGGTCCGAATCTGCTGCAGCCGGCGGAGCTCAAGCTGATGGCTGAAAACCCCATCGTCTTTGCCTGCTCCAACCCGGATCCGGAAATCAGCCCGGAGCTGGCCCATGCTTCCCGTCCTGACGTGATCATGGCGACCGGTCGCTCCGACTACCCCAACCAGGTTAACAACGTACTGGGCTTCCCATTCATCTTCCGCGGTGCGCTGGATGTTCGTGCAAGCCGCATCAACGAGGAAATGAAGATCGCCGCTGTGCACGCGATTCGCGAGCTGGCCAAGGAGCCGGTGCCGGATTACGTCATGCAGGCCTACGGCGGTCTGAACCTGGAATTCGGTCGCGAATACATCATTCCCAAGCCGATGGATGCGCGTTTGATCGAGAAGGTGCCCGCTGCAGTAGCCCAGGCTGCCATCGACAGCGGTGTGGCCCGTCTGCCCTACCCGGCACACTATCCGCTGAAGTCGGTCGAAGACTGCTTCTGAGGGTGGCGTTGCGAAGCTCGATAGGGCTTCGCAACAATGCACTGAAAAGGTGCTTGACGAGGCGGCGAATGGGTCTATAATTCGCCACCTCATCGCCGCGGCGGCCGGTTCAACCCCGTCACCGAGGCGAAGAAAAAGGTTTTACGGAAGGCGTTGACAAGGGGTTTTGATCCTGTAGAATGCGCCTCCCTGGCACGGCAAGCGAGCAG